>JAJRSG010000226.1 GCA_024278915.1 Alphaproteobacteria bacterium | reverse complement strand
TTGGCCTTTGCCAAGGCACAACTTGGCGGTGGTGTGACTTTACCTCGTTCGGGGTCTGTATTCATATCAGTGAAAGATAGTGATAAGGCTTCTATGGTTGATGTGGCAAAGGAAATGACCGTTCTAGGTTTCGATATTGTTGCCACAGGTGGCACGGCTAAGTTCTTGCAAGATGCCGGCGTAGATGTTCGACGGGTCAAGAAGGTACATGAAGGTCGCCCCCATATTGTTGATGCGATTAAAAACGGCGAGATTGATTTGGTGTATAATACGACATGGGGCAAGCAGTCCCAGAAGGATAGCTATTCCTTGCGGCGAGCGGCGTTAACTGGAAAAGTTCCTTATTTTACAACAGCATCCGGAGCACGTGCCGCGCTTGCTTCTTTGCGGGATTTGTCAAAAACAGATTACGGGATTGTGAGCTTGCAGTCGAACGACTAGAAATATGTAGTGGGGGTAATGGGCGGTGGTTTTACCCCCTTGCAATCCGCATTTGTAATCCTTATGTTCCCTGCCTTAATTAGCAAGCCGAAGGTTTTCTGCTTGATGACAATATTTTTTTAGACTCATAACGGATGTAATAGATATGCAGAAATTTCCGATGACAACCACTGGTCATGCCGCCCTTGAAGAAGAACTTAAGCATCTCAAAACCGTTGAGCGCCCTTATATCATCAATGCGATTGCGGTTGCGCGCGATCATGGTGATTTAAAGGAAAATGCTGAATACCATGCAGCCAAAGAAAAACAGGGTTTTATTGAGGGGCGCATTCAAGAATTGGAAACCAAGCTTTCATTAGCGCAAGTCATTGATGTTACGCAAATGAGCGGGGATACTGTCAAATTTGGCGCAACGGTTGATATTGTCAATGAAGATACGGATGAAGAAAGTCGTTACCAAATTGTTGGCGAAGATGAGGCCAATATTAAAGATGGCAAAATTTCCATTACAGCTCCGATTGCCCGTGCCATGATTGGTAAGGAAGTTGGTGATGTTTTTGAAGTACATGCGCCAGCAGGTGCTAAAGGCTATGAAATCCTCGACATCACTTTTAAGTAGCCAGTACTTACAAGATATAAAATTAAGTAATCATCGATTTATCTGATAAAAGAGCCACATATGTCCGAAACAATTCATCATAAAGTTCTCATTATAGGTTCTGGTCCTGCCGGATATACGGCGGCAGTATATGCGGCGCGGGCTATGTTGGAACCGGGAATTGTAGCTGGCATGCAACCTGGTGGACAACTTACTATTACAACCGAGGTTGAAAATTACCCAGGGTTCCCTGAAATTCAAGGTCCGGAACTAATGGAACATTTTAAAACCCATGCGTTGAAATTTGGTACTAAATTATATGAAGACTTAATTACTGAGGTCGATTTCTCAGAGCGCCCTTTTAAAATGAAAGGCGATACAGGGACACTCTATACAGCCGATGCCGTTATTATTGCGACAGGCGCTCAGGCCAAATGGATTGGCTTGCCGTCTGAAGATCATTTTCAAGGGTTTGGCGTT
>JAJRSG010000225.1 GCA_024278915.1 Alphaproteobacteria bacterium | reverse complement strand
ACAGATTCTTCGCGCCGCGTTGCTGTTACCACAATTTCGTCTCGATTAGCTTTCGCACCTGAATCGGCTTCTTGCGCACTCGCAACCTGAAAACCACTGACCGTCAACATTGTTGTACCCAACAACAAGGTTAAAAACTTCCCTGTGTCCAGTTTCAAATTATTCTTATTGCTCATGATACGCTCCTTTGTGATTTTACAAATACTCTATTCGATGACTTTTAACTTGGGTCTTGATGGGGAAGGTTGACTTTGGTGGCGGGATTTACTCATCTCTAAAGCCCCTAATTCTTGAGAAGCCATTGCTCGTTTTTTAACGTCTGCATGAAATGGAAATGACACCTTTGAATCTCGGAAGCTTTTCATAACTTGCCCAAGACCATGCCAGCCTCGCTCGCGGTCACGACGAACTTTTTCAAAATCAACATCAATTAATACTACTTCGCGTCCAGCGCCAGATTTATGAATCAAGTCTCCACCGGGCCCAAAAAATGCCGAACACCCATTGCCTTGTTCACCGGCACAATTCACTGCTAAAAAGTAGCACTGATTGATGGCCGCATTGGCGCGGGCAATTGAGACCTCAACATCTCTATCAATTGTATTGGTCATCGTTGGCGCGATAATAACTTCCGCCCCCATAGCGGCTAGCGTCCGCATGGCTTCCGGGAACCAAATGTCATAACAAATCGCAATACCCAATTTACCCACTCCAGGCACATCAATCACGACATATTCACTGCCTGGTTCGACATTCTTTTCGTACGGCAAAAACGGGAACATTTTATCATACCTAGCGACAATATCTCCACTCGGGTCAATCACGGGCGTTGTATTATAAATTTTACCGTTACGGAGCTCATGTAGCGATCCTGGTATAAGCCAAAGCCCCGTCTCTTTCGCTAACTTCTGCAAAGCAAGCTCTGTCTTATTTCCGGCAGGTTCGGCATTATCTAAACTTGGCCCACAAATAGCAAGTTCGCCTAGAACCACCATTTCAATCCAAGGATAAGATTTGGCAACGGATTTCACTTCTTGAATAACGAGATCCAAGTTACCTGATTTTGCGCCAGATAATTGTATTGATGCAATACCCAAATTTGACATATAGCCATCCCCTGTTCACTTATATTATGAACAAAGGCATATCGCATTATTAGAGCCAGATATTACATAGATATGAGGCCAGTTTACTAAAAACTATTTACCCGTAGCACTAATAATTGCCCTATCTACTTCATTGCCGTGATCATCAAGCCAGAATAAATTATCATCTGTAATTTTCACATGGAATCCTAGAGCCTCTCCAAAAGCCCAATTTTCCCATTGCCGAACCCACTTATCACCTTCAACCCACCAACGACCAACATCTTGCTCTTCGCCAGAATATCCTGACCTGCCCGTCATGAGCCCATTCTTATGCAAAATAATCGTGCAAGGGTCCCCGTACACCGTCTTATTCAAAAGCGTCAACCCTTTCATTTTCACTTTTAATTTCTTCGGGCAGAGCCAATCATGATCAAGTGATGACAGGTCTTTAATAAGCGGATTATCAAGTTTTGTGATGAGTGCGGATAAATGCTGGATACCTTCCCTTATTCTGTGCGCAGGCAAGCTAGTAACCCCTAAACGAAACATATTCTTGGGGCCATCTGGCAAGGCAAACCAATCTTTAGCAGGTTCAATCAAGATACCTTGCGCTTCTGCCGCCCTTACCAATAAACTCACATCCAATTTTTCCGGCCCCTTTACCCAATAAGTGGTCCCTCCCTTAACGGGTGCAATGGCAATAGAGGCAGGACGGTAATGATTCAGAGCATCACGCAAAGATATTAGGCGTTCCTCATAGACATTGTTCAAGCGCCTTAGCATTGTATCATAATGTCCCAGAGAGAGAAAAAATGCAGCCGATCTTTGGTTATTAGGGGAGGGGCGCCGTGTCGTTAAATCCCGTAGTTTCCTTGCTTGCGCAATCACTTCTGCAGGAGCAACCATAAACCCCAATCTCACACCAGGCGCTAATACTTTCGACAGGCTAGCAACATAAATAACCCGACCATTATTATCTAATGAATGCAAAGCTGGAAGAGCGTCATCAAGGTAATTCATTTCACACTCAAAATCATCTTCAAGAATAACGAAGTCGTGTTTCTCAGCTTTTTTGAGTAATGCCTTCCGCCGAGCTAAAGACAGGGTTACACCTGTAGGGCGTTGACGGCTTGGAGAAACACAAACCACATCGCAATCATTAAGGTGGTCGTTCACTAAAAGACCGGCGTCGTCTATATACTGATGATGAAGCTTCGCTTTTCTCAATTTCAAAAGCTGCCTCAACTCTGGCAAACTTGGCTCTTCTACAGCAACTTTAGTATTTTTCCGAGCAAACAACTGCGTTGCCAGAAACAGGGCTTGCTGTTCACCAACCGTAATAAGTAACTCATCTGGCCGAGCGCTGATCCCGCGTCTTGGCAATAATTTTGTTCGGATTTCTTCTATCAAAGAAGCATCATCTACTTCCCCATTATCTAAAGACCACTCATCTACTTCTCTAACGCCCAAAGCTAATCGGCTTGCTTCCCGCCACTCCTGAATTGGAAACAAGGTTTTATCATAGCGCCCCTCAATAAATGGGAATTTATGCTTTTGCCAATCCGGCGGACATTTATAACCCTTATCACCAACAAACCCTGTGCGTAAAAACCGATTGGCATTAGCTGAACTACTCGTTGACAATTGCGATCGAGAATTTTGCCCAGCAACTCGCAATATTTTATTCTGTGAGCCTGCCAATCCTTGCGCCACAAACACACCTGAACGCTGTTTGGTTTCTAAGTGGCCATCTGCAATCAAAAGCTGGTAGGCAAGAAAAACAGTATTACGGGACAATCCAAGCTCTTGTGACAATTTTCGAGATGAGGGCAGCTTTTGACCGGGAGGGAAAACCCCCGATGCAATCGCAGAAATTACTCGCCTGCGGATTTGCTCTTGCAAAGATAAGGAACTTTCCCCGTCAATACGAAATAAAGGAGCATATGATATAACCGAACGTGCCATGAACCACATAGTGCAAATTTTTTATGGTTTTAGAAGAACTAAATTAATAAGCGTACGACCTCAATCATATATACGCCTTTAGATCACCGCGGGCGAAGCGGGTTTTCAATCGCTGCACAGCTCTTGGAGTTCTACTTTTCACAAGTAAAAATAGAAACTTTACCGATCCACAAAGAGGAGTATTGACGTCATGTTTAGGATTGTGTAGCTGACGGATATGTACAAGGAAATGTTCTTCATTTTAGCATTTAAACGGTCATTGCTATTATTGTTAGTAATGGGCGGCCTAGTCATGAACACCTTCATACCTGCCGGGGCCATGCTTAAAACGGATATGAATGGAAAAACACAGATCACAGTTTGTACACAGCAAGGACTCATGACAGCATGGCTTGATCCGTTAACGGGCAAGTTACAAAAAAACACTGATGAAGACAGTGAGAATATGCCACATTGTCCTTTTGCGGCCCCCTCTTCAATCATCGCCAACATGAACAATTCTTCCATTCATTTTGTTATTGCTATTGCGATGCCTTACCGTGCCTCCTTGCCGCCAACAAAAAGGTTTATTGGCCAAACCCCCTTACGTTTGTCCGCCCGCGGACCACCTGTTTTCAGTTGATTTTTAAGAACTTTTTTTAAAATCAATTCTGCCTGGCTCTTTGATGCGCGCCTGCGCCATTGCCATGGCTTCTGGAGACAATTATGAACACCACTTTTAAGTCCCTCTTAATGGGGACATGCATTTGTGTGCATCCGGCAACCGCCCTTGCACAGGAAAACTCGCCATTGCAAGATGTTATTGTCGTATATGGACAAAAACATAGCCAACAAACACAAACAATCATTCAACCTGACACCCAACCGATTCCAACACCCGATGCAGCAGCGCTATTGGCTCGATTACCCGGAGCAGACATCAACGATAACGGTAAAGTTTCGGGACAAGTACAATATAGAGGCTTATTTGGGCCACGTCTGAATGTACGAATTGACGGAGCCCGATTTGGTTCTGGTGGACCAGGTTGGATGGATCCCCCTCTTCATTATGCCCCTATGCCCCTAATTGAAAAAATCGAACTGGACCGCGGCGTATCACCAGTTCGTAGCGGGCCTGGCCTTGGCGGTGGAGCCAATGCCATCCTCAAGAAATCAAAATTTACTGACAGCGCTGATTTTAATTTACAATATAGCCTGGGCGCAGGTTACCGCAGCGTTGATGATAGCACATCCGTTGGTGGCATGATTGGTACCGCGAATAATTTGTTCCGATTCAGCACATTATTCGCCAAAGAAAAAGGGAGTGATATAAAATTCCCTGGCGGAACAATTGCAACTAGCGGACATGAGCGCCTAACTTATGGCCTATCCAGTGGCGTTAAGCTCGGAAAACATGAGTTTGGGATCGATTTACGCAGGCAGGAGACGAATGATACCGGAAACCCTCCATTTCCTATGGATATTCGCTATTTTGATTCTGATTTCATTCGCGGAACCTACAAAGGTAATTTTGATTTATTTACAATTGGCATAGAATTAGGCGCCGCAGATATCGATCATGCAATGAGTAATTTTCACTTGCGACCCAATAACAATCCGCTGGCACTAAGAGAGACTTTTGCATCTGCTAAAACACAGGACGGAAAAATTGACTTACGCTTTGACTATAAAGAAAGTATTTTACGCATTGGTATGGACATCGACAGTAGGGAACATAACGTACAAATTACTCACCCCAACAACCCAAACTTCTTTTTAGATAATGTCCCCGATATCAAAGAAGACCGTGCGGGCATTTTTGCTGAATGGACAGGTGATATTTTAGACTGGCAAGCAGAAATTGGGGGACGTATTGATTGGTACGATACAAGTGCGGGGCAAGCGAGTGTTGGAACAGCCGTGCCAATAATGCCACAAAGCTTGGCAGGTCTATTCAATGCCTCCTCTCGCACATGGAATGATACAGCCTTTGATGGCGTTGCTAGGTTCTGGAAAATCACAAACGGCCCATTTACATGGCGTGCAAGCCTAGCTCGAAAAACACGAGCACCGGGTTATCTCGATAAGTTTGCATGGCTACCGACAACAGCTAGTGCTGGTCTTGCAGATGGGAATATTTATGTTGGTGATATTAATATTAAATCCGAAACGGCTCATAGCGGAGAATTAGGTTTCGACTTTCAAACCCAAGGCGCCTATGCACGCCCCACCGTATTTTACCGCAGCATTAACAACTATATCCAAGGCGTTGCCTATGACGACACTATTGGTGTGCTTGATAGCGCCGTTGAACGCGTCGCAGCTATGAACGGAGACTCTACACCTCTTCGTTTTAGTAATGTAGATGCTAAACTCTATGGTTTTGACATGGATTTTGGCGTCAAACTCAGTGGGCCTTGGCGAATAGATGGCGTCGCATCATATGTACGCGGCCAGCGACGGGATATTGACGACAATCTCTACAGAGTCTCCCCTCCGCATTTGATGCTATCAGGAAGTTATGAAAAACCAAGTTATACTCTTGTTCTAGAAGGCGTGTTTACCGCAAAACAAAACAATGTCTCTGTTTCCAACTCAGAACAAGTGACAAGTGGTCATAACCTTTTCAACGCATATGGAAGCTGGAAAGCAATGGACGGCGTCATGCTAAGTGCAGGTATAGAGAATTTATTTAATACCTATTATGAGCAACACCTTGCAGGATACAACCGAATTGCAGGTTCCGATGTTGCGCTTGGGAATCGCCTACCTGGTGCAGGCCGCGGCGTGTTTATCAAGCTCGCGATCAGAGATTAGTTTTTTCAAGCAATAACGATAAATGACGCCAATAAATACGGCGTCATTTATTTTTTACTTGTAAGTGAGTACTCACTTACCTATATAGAGCCCATGACAAGGAAAACTGGAAAAGAAAGAAGAGCTGAAATTATCCAAAGCTCACTGGAACTGGCATCAGAAGTTGGTGTGGGAAATGTCTCTACGCAGGCAATTGCCGACCGTGTCGGCATCGCTCAAGCCACCGTCTTTAAACACTTTAAAACCCGTAACGATATTTTTCGAGCCGTGTTAGAATTTGTAGCCAGCAAAGTCTTCAAAGTATTAGAAGCGCAAATCAACTCAGGCAACCCCGCAGATATACGCCTGAAGAACTTCATCGAACGACACTTGGCCATGGTCAATAAAATGAAAGGCGTTCCCCGACTTTTATTTTCCGACCGCTTACACGTTGAAGACCCCGAGCTTAAAAAAACAGTTAGAGGCATCATCACCAAGCTCACAGAGAACATTGAAAAACTCATCAAAGACGGCATGGCAGAAGGAACATTCAACCCCAATGTAAATGCACAGCACATGGCCCGCATGGTTGTAACTCTTGTGCAGGGATCGATTATGCGGTGGTCTATTTTTGATTTTGAACACAAGTTAACCGACAGATCAGAAGAAATTTGGAACGTAATCTGGCCAGCACTTAAACCACAACATTAGCTTTTAGGCAAAAAAAGTGAGCGAGTAATCGTTAACGAAAGAGAAGAAAATGACGAAGACAAGTATGAAACAGACATCTCAAAACATTGCAAATCCGGTGTTCATTTGGGGGCGGAGGATTTTTTTCTTGCTGTTACTTTTGGTAATCGCCCGTTTCGTTATCCTACCTAAAATGAAAGCCCGTCAGGCTATGCCAGCACCGGTCAGCGAACGTCCTATCGTGGTTCAGACCATAACCGCCTCACCAAAAAGTCTGGAGTTTAGCCGTAATTATACAGCCCGAATTACTGATGATGCACGCACTTTGGTTTCAGCTCGCCTGAATACAACCATCACCAAGATGTATGTAAATGAGGGTGATTTTATTAAGGCAGGTAGTGTCATTGCCTTATTAGACACAAAGGATGTACGGACCGAAGTTGGTCGGGCCAAAGCTGGCGTTGCTAAAATCAAAGCGGATATTACTTTCTTTGAAAACCAGATTAAGATTGACAAAAAACTCTATGAAGGCGGGGCGATCCCCAAGACTGCCCTTGATGACAGTGAGAGAAAATTAAAAGGCCTACGTGCAGCAATTGCCCAACAAAACAATAGTTTAAAACTATCAAATCAAAAACTGGGTTATGGAAAAATTTACGCCCCCGTTTCTGGGCGTATTCAAAAAGTATATGCTCGAAGAGGTGAGCAGGTTGCCCCTGGCAAACCAATAATAGAAATTATTGGATCCGGTAAATTCAAAGCAGTTGTTAACGTACCCGAACGGGATATGGCGCAACTTAAACTGTCCAACATTGTCTATCTTGAAAAATCAGACGGAACAGAGTGGCGCGGGAAAATAGACCGTATTTACCCAGCTCTAGACCCCCGCACCCATACGGGGACGTTCGACGTTCGATTGGACCCAACCATTAGCCAAGATTTCTTTGCTGGCTCAATGACAAATGCAAAACTTGTCAAAGAAAGTTTCGACAATGTTATTTTCGTACCAACACAAGCTGTATTTAAGCGCGGCGGTGTAAGTGGCGTTTTTGTTGTCGAGAAGGGAATTGCTCATTGGACCCCCGTTCGCCTAGGGCAAAGTAACGGCGAAGTTACAGTCATTACAAGCGGGCTGTTATCTGGTCAGAAGGTCATCATTACGCCCTACCCTTCTCTTAATGAAGGTGTAAATGTTATTTTGGCCGGAGGTGACCCATCATGAGTTGGCCAAAATTTTCCCTAAAATACCGTTATACAATTTTTGCCATATTAATTGGCATAACCATATTAGGTGTCTTCGCCAGAATTTCCATCCCGGTTAAATT
>JAJRSG010000224.1 GCA_024278915.1 Alphaproteobacteria bacterium | reverse complement strand
GCTACAGCGACTTTATCTCCATTAAAACAACTTCCCATCGGCACCGCCCTTACCCAGATTGACTTGGGTGCTGCCATTTTGGCTCATACAGATTTGAAAGTAACCACCGCCCCTTATCACAGAAATTCGCAAGGTATTCTGGCGACGATTGATATGTTCATCGGTAATGAGAGCGAAGCTAAAAATGCGGTGATCAGAACCAAGTCAGATTATGTCATTGCTTGCCAAAATAATGGGGAAACTGGGTTATACCTAAACTATGCCCCTGACGGTATGATGCAGCGCCTACAAGATGGAAATACGCCGCCATGGTTGGAAAAACTAGACGTGGGGCAAGGTGTTTTAATGGTCTACAAAGTCAATCACGACCGCCTACATTAAAATAGTTTAACAATAATCATTACACCAAAGTCTTGCAAAACTAAAAACTAGGTTTAGGGTATTCGTGAACATTAAAGCATGAGGGCTAAAATGGATTTTTTAAAATGGATATTGAAAGCCAGTTTTCTTATGGCCTTGATGTTTTTGGGTGTTAGTTCTGAACCTGACAACAAAGACAGCGATCAAGACAATGCAAAACAGCCCGTCAATATTTTTCAAGCACCAATTTAGACTTTGAAAACAGGCCTAGTGTTTTAGCGCCTGTCGCCCCACTTTCGTCAACCGACAAACAAGCCATTCCGGTTTTAGCGGATTTGCAAACCAATGCTCTGCCAACCCCTTTTTAATGCAAGAGCGTATAATGCTTGCACTAATCTCTTGTCCGTAATCATCGAATAATGGCAGTTTACCTCCGGGTTGCCGTAACCCCATTTGCAAATATGCCTGTTCTTTTGCGCTAAGCCGCCGCTCTAGTTGTGCCATAACCCATTTAATCCATTCTTCTTGGGTATTATGAAGGGCAAATACATTGTTTGCCCTTTTCCCATACCTTAAATGTACTATAGTATAAAAAATGATATATTTCATTAACAGAGCAAATTGGGTCGGGGAGAGCCAACATTGGCAAGGATAACCAGTAAAATTACCAGTATAGAACAGTCAAAAAGCGTATCTGAACTTGCCGCTAGTTTAAGCACTTCAGACAGCCCAGAACCCTTGGAATTAACAGATCCGGTTGAAGATATTATTGCGGAACAACCCGCCACGCCGACACCAGCTATCCCAGAACCAGAGCCAGAACCTCCGGCCCCAAAATTTGACCCCACGCCCCGCCCTCAGACGGTAAGCGAACCTCAACAGATGACAGAACCCCAACACATGGCAGAACCACATAACAACGTCGAGCCACCACACATTGTTGAGCCACAAAATTTTGGTTGGATACGAGCTTTCAACATTATCGCCATTATCACATGGTTGGTACTTTCGTTTTTACTCTGTTTCTCTGTACTTGATCTTACGAAGAATGCGGGTAGTTATTCGGCTCTACAATGGGCGGGAGTTATTGGAATCGTACTTGGCCCCATCTTGCTAATTTGGGTCACTTCTTTCAGCTTGAAACAACTCGCGCGCCTCTCTGCGCAAGCACATTCGCTTTCCGTTATTGCTAATAATCTAACGCAACCTGATCAAACAGTTATCCGCAGAAGCAAGAGCATTGCAGGCGCCATCAACAAGCAGGTCAATGAAGTTACGGAAAGGCTCAATGCAGCCCTTGGCCGTCTCGCCACCATGGAAGATGTCTTGAATGTGCAAACCAGTTCCTTGGCTCAATCCAATATCGATGCCACCCAAACGGCGGATTACATTTCCACAAATTTACAGGCACAAAACGTAGCTCTGGATAAAATATCCAGCACATTCGACGAGCGTATGCTGGCCCTGTCCAATATGATTTCCGATCATACAAACAAATTGGCAATGGCAACACAAACCGCAGAGCAAAAAATTAAAGAAGCCCGGATTAGCGTTGAAGGCGCCACATCCAAAATTAATTCAGCTTCGGATATTGTGCGCTCCAATACCGTACAGGCAGCCTCCACCTTAAGCGCCTCCCATGCAGATATTACCTCATTAGGAAATATCATTCGAGAGCGTTCTGTGGAACTCGACAATGTGTATAAAAAGCATGCCAATGACCTGACAAGCATGATTGAACATTTACGGGACGAGCAACAAAACCTTGGTGCTGTTTTAGAAGAACGCCTGACTAAAATGCGGGACTTATCTTTATCAGCTCAGGCCAGCGCAGAAAGCTTAATCGAAGCCAGCTCTGCAGGAAAAGACACAGTAGAGGCCCTTGCTCAATCCGCCACCCTTGCCGACACTGCCGTTAAAGCCCGGTTTGCGGAAATGAAAGATATGGTACGGTACTCGAATGAGCATGCTCAAAGCATCAGTGACAAAGCCGCGCAAAGAGTAAAAGACAGTCTGGAACTTACACGCAAAGAAATAGGCCGCATCGAGGATGATATGGCAGACCTCCAAAACCGGATTAGTAGCGCGAATCTAAAATCTCTCGAATTGATCCCCGATATTGAAATACCTCCCGAGACAGAAAGCCTTCAAAAACCGAAGCGCAAACGGACACGCTTGAAGCTAAAACCAATTCAAGAAGATATACCTTCTATCCCGTCGCCACGAAGGGATGACCCTGCGCCCAATGAGGTCGACACAACGCGTGAAGCCAAGAAGACATCACCTCGCCCCGCAGAACCTGCTCCCACACCTGCAGACAACAAAATTCTTGATTACTATGTGGACGAAAATATCGATGCCCAACATGAAACTGATGAGCAAGCCAATATTATTCCAGAATACATCGAAACAGATGAAAAAGTACAACGAACCGCTCCCAATGACCCCGAACGTGAACCTAAACAAGGGTTTTCTATTCGTAGTCTATTTGGCAATCGCCGCAATGCAGATGCCGATGCGAGCCTATCCATCGTAAGCAAAGCCCCGCCCATCCCGTTAGATTTAGTCGAGCCGATTGGTTCTCTTGTTGATACACAAGTACAGGACACGCAGGGAAATATCTTGCTTGCCCTTGGCAAACTTGGTCTATCTCCAAATGCTGTGGTTGATGACGGCTGTATTATTGAAGCTGCCAACAGTCGGGCAAGTAGTGGTCATGAATCCATGAGTCGCATTGTCGCCCAACGCCTAGATGGCCCCGTAAAGCATCTTGCCAAGGCCTTATCACTGGACGCAGACCTAAGCCAGAACGCCATCCAATTTGCAAGCAAATTTGACCAATCCGTCGAGTCATTATCGGGGAACCGTGAAGCCATCCGTACACGCCTTGAGGACACGAATGGACGCGCCTACCTTCTTTGTGATGCGGCATTAAACTTCGGGCGTGTATAAATTTTACTTAGTTGTCTTTTGCTTCATATCCCAACTGGCCAGACAGCCACTTTGAAATATCTTTCATCGCTTCTTGTGTCGCTAATCCTTGGGCATCCACGATTGACGACACGGTGACAGCTCGCGACCTTCTCTCTGCTTGCACAGAATAAACACCAACAAGTTTTCGCGTATTTGTATCGGTTAATGACAAATTCAAATGAACCATGGCAAGGGGAGCGGCCCCTTCTCCATTATCAAAAACAGCTTCAAACCGACGCACATCCATATTGAGTCTATATGGCACTCGCGTATTCCCTTTCGGGATAATTCCGGTAACTGTCGGATTACTGGCAAGTAAGTCAATAAGAGCATTTTGCAACAAGGCAGGAACAGGTTCGGCCCAGTGAGCACCACTTGCCATTGTCAAACTACGGCCATCCGGTGATAGCACAATATCCATACCCGCTAAAGATTTCGATGTTGTCGGATATTCGATATTGACGACTTTCGTCAATCCCACAGCAACCGGTTTAGTGTCATGAGGTACACTTAGCCGATAAATTGTCGGGGCGGGTTTGGGTTTGGGCAAGACTGAACATGCAGAGAGCAATGTCGTACCAAAAAATAAGCAAGACACATATTTCATTATTGCGGCTGTATTTTGATCAATTCTCATTGTGGTAACTCCGTCACTTGTTTCTTCTGACCGGCGACAAACTCGATCGGGCTACGTTCCAGTTCTTCAACAACACGGTTTAAACTATCCATCACGTCTCTTAGTGCGGTTAGTGAAGTGGACAAATCTTGCAACCCGGTAGCAGAGAAGTCTTCTATCATTCTCGCTGCTTCATCGGATAATTGCGTACCGTGTTCAGCCAAGACCTTATACTCGTTCAACGTCAGCTCTGCGGCTTTCAAGGATTGTTCAGCCTGCACCAATACAGCCTTGATTTCGTCAGCTTCTAAAAACTTGGAAACATCCTTGGCTGTCACGTCCACAGCCAAGGCCGCCGTTGATACATCAAGAGCAGCTTGCTCAATAGCGGTCATAAACCGCTCAATTCTTTCATTAGACAAATCAGAGCCCGCAACAGCGCCTGTTATCGTATTAATATTAGCCAAGATGCTATGAAAATCTTCGGTTGCTTCCGGACTTAAAACGGCAACGGCACGCCCAAGGGCCGCATTTACATTTTCAATAACCGTACCACTTCCCCCCAGTAAGTAATCAAATTGAGAAGCCCGCCCTTCAATACGCGGGATGGAGCCGAACATAGATTGCCGTTCTAATGG
>JAJRSG010000223.1 GCA_024278915.1 Alphaproteobacteria bacterium | reverse complement strand
GCTCTTTTCAGTTGCAGGGCGTCATTGGCCAATACGAAGGGCTTAAACCCAAGGCATCGACCATTTCCACCATGGTTTGCCGACGAATCATAAATCGATTTATTGGTATTGTGAAACATTGCTTAGGCGGCGAACAGATTTTTATTTTTATCGCCTTGCTCAACCGTCTGGCTAGGATTGAGAGTATGTACCATTTCGATATACTTTTCCGCCGAAATAGCCGGCGAAAACAAAAATCCCTGCACATTTTTTACCCCACGAGCACGTAAATACATAGCTTGAGCTTCAGTTTCTACCCCCTCGGCAATAATACCCGCCTCAAGTTCAGTCGCCATATTGATGAGACTATCAAGGACAGGTGCAGATTGGGTTTCATCAGTAATTGGATCAACAAACACTCGATCAATTTTGATAATATCAACACCCAGAGTTTGAATATAGGCAAGATTGGAATGCCCCGTTCCCACGTCATCCATCGCTAATCGACAACCAAGTGAATGCAAACCATTGATAACGCGCTTGGCTTGTTCATCATCCCCCAAAGGGTGGCGTTCGGTAATTTCAAAGACAAGCTGGCGATAAGAAATTTGGGAATCGGAAAAAATTGCAATAATATCTTCAACCACAGAGCCGTCACGGAAATGGCCCTCAAATAAATTAATCGAAATTCGCAACTTGGGGTTTAGGGCCGAAATTTCGCCCAAGTCTTTGCGCACGGCTTCCATCAAAGAGATGGTCATCGGCACGGCAAGTCCAGTCACTTCAGCATATTCAATAAAGGCCGCAGGAGAAATGATCTCCCCGTTCTTTTTGACCCAGCGCGCGAGCACTTCACAGCCATACATCCGCCCGGTAGTTATGTCGATAATGGGTTGATAAAAGGGCCGAATATCTCCGTTTTCAATCGCTTGTTCCAAATCAAACGAGGGCAATGACGATTTACGTATCGTATTAATTGAACCCATGAGAATAGCGGCGCTAATAACGCAAGCAAGCAATGTGAGCCAGATATAGAGTTCAGCGTAGCCCATTTTCACAACAGCAAAGGGAACTGCCACTTCAATACGTAACGGAATGTCTCCGGCAAAAGCAATTGCTGTGATATGCCTGTCTTTTTCCGTTCCCTCATCAAAGCCGCTGGAATCGCCAAGGGTAAAAAGCTCTGTGCCATCCGTAAACGAAATACGCAACATGCTCACATTTCGAAGACCCACCGGCAAACTATCAGTCGCCAGAACATGACCAAATGTCACAAAGGCCGAAATATGCTTATTTCGATCAATTTTTCGGGTAATTCTTAAGCCGGGAACGTCTACCCCCGGAATACGCACCGCAGCAACTGTTTCAACGCGCCCTGGAATAGACAATTCATCAGAAAGCACCTCATAATCAACACCGCCCCCGAGCGCCTCGCAATAGCGCACCCCAAGGTTGTTTTCGACCAGAACCTGGCGTACATAGGCGCTCGACTGCATGCGGCGTGATAAACTATTCAAAAATGAATTGGTACACAAAGAGGGCGACGCCATTAAAACGTCACTTAAGGTATCAAGCGCCTCATAAACTGCGGTTTGCGCTTCCCCGGACACACTACTTGCCGCCTGCAAAAGCAAGGGCGTCTCACGTGCACGTATATGCCCATCCAGAAAATGCCCAATAAGTAACACCGGCAAGAACGCCAGCATCGCAATCAGTAATACAAAAATATTAGTCTTGGACTGCACCTATCGCACCCGAATCTAAAACACACTTATCACGTAACCCTAAATGCAAAGCCGCTAACATCCCATTAACTATGGCGACGCATTTCCTTGGAAACTATTGACGGACAATTTTGGCAACCTATGCCGCAAACAGGTCAACGACTTTTTTATCGGCGTCGGCCGCTTCACCGGCATTATCTGCATCCGCCGCATCACCAGCGCCATTCATTTGATCAAGCATTTCAATGTATTTTTCAGCCGGAACAGCAGGGGAAAACAAGAACCCTTGCACTTCCTTCACACCACGCTTGCTTAAATAAGCCGCCTGCT
>JAJRSG010000222.1 GCA_024278915.1 Alphaproteobacteria bacterium | reverse complement strand
TTTTTATTTGGGATGAGGACGTCGTTTCGATTATCGAAAAAGGGGTTTTAGAGAACAAAGAGGGCATTTATAACCTAGCGGGTACAGGCTCCCTTAGTGCTCACGAAATTGCAAAAATATTAAACAAGCGTTGTCTAGTTGTACCTGCTTTCTTGTTAGGCTTGGTTCTGAATATAAGCCGGTTTCTAAAACTGGGAAAACTTGGGGCGGAGCATGTTAAATTCATTCAATACCGCCCTGTATTAGACAATAAATCGTTGAAAGAAGATTTCGGATACACGCCCAAAAAGACCACGCGAGAAGTTTTTGATTTTTTTATTGCGAACAGAAACCAAAAGGATAAATGATGAGAAAACCAAATATTGTTATTTCCGGTTTTCTAGTTCTGGGTTTATTTACTTGTGCGAGTGCCAGTGTGGTCGCGGCAAAAACCCAAGTTCGTTCCCTTGCGGTGGATGGAGACCCATTACGTTTAGAGTTGATTTGGAACGAGGCCGTGGATTTAGATTTATTTGTCACGGGCCCAGCCGGTGAAACGATTTACTATGGGAACAAGCAATCAAAAAATGGAAATAAGGTTGTCGAAGAAAGTAATTGCAAGAGTTTAGTCGCCCAGCCAAAGTTCCTGCGCGAGGTTGTCATCATTCCATCAGCACAAAGAGGAAAATATCGCGTTAGCGTTGATTTTATTTTCCATTGCGGGACAGGTTTGGAGAAGGCTGATGCTGAGCTAATTTTATTTAATGACCTAACCAGCGATCAATTATCTGATCAGAAAATCGTAGTAAGACGGCAATTTCTTAATACCGTTGCAATGGAATTTGAAGTGGGGGAGAAATAATGCATTCTTTGGTAAATAAACTGGTCTTAGTCTTGGCATGTACTTTAATGCCGGGGTTTTATACGACCTCTTATGCGAATGAAATAACGGTTACTGTAACAGATGGCCATGGAAGTGTATTGCCTCGAACGATGCTCACACTGACAAGCTCCTTAGAACAAGATGGATACGTAACCCCAGAACAGAGTTTCTTCATCGACGAAACAGGGCAGGGTATTATTAAAACGCAAGACATCCGCAATGTTTCTGTTCGTGTGCGAAAACCCGGATATGAAGATGGGTTTTTTGATATTGATCCAAGCGAAAAAAATTACACGGTTGCTTTGTCAAAACAAGAGGACGTAGATGAGATTGCTGAGTATAGGCCAGCCAATGCGTGGGTCGCAGCGTTGGATTTTGGTGATGCGAAATTCAAGGAACATTTTCGTTTGCAATGCAGCTTTTGCCATCAACAGGGTACGCCAATCGTACGTATTGATAGAACGGAAGAAGAGTGGGCGAAAATTATTAACCGAATGCTCCGATATGGCTCACGCCTTGACAGTGCGGCACAGAAAAAAATCCCCGCTCTCATACGCTCAGAATACAAGAGGTTAAGTGAAAACCCAAGTCTCATACCAGCAACAAAACCATGGGGAGCCGAGGTTGTCGGTGCGCAAATCTCCGAATGGCCCCTCGGCGACGGTTCCTCGCAACTTCATGATGTTTTGTTGTCATCAACGGGGCTCATTTATGCGGGAGATAATTTGCAAGATAATTTAATCGAGCTCGATCCGATAACAGGGAAGACCGTTACCCATAAAATCCCAAGAAAAAAACGGGATAAATTGGGCGGGAATATTGGTGGGCGGTTGAAAAATTATCCGGGGGTTGGCACCTATGTCGGGTTACATTCATTAGACGAGTCAAATGTTGATGGTCATATTTTTATGACAGGATCAGATAGTAGCCGACTTGTCGAATTCGCACCAGAAACAGGGAAATTTATTCTTTATGATTTGAAAAAAGGACTGTATCCGCACACCATTCGTATTGATCAGCAAGACCGGGTTTGGTTTACTATGGCCGTTTCAAATCAAGTCGCTATGTTTGATCGTAAGAAGAAAAAGTTCAAGTTTTATAAATTGCCTACTCGTAGCAAAAAAGAAGCGAGAACCATTAGGTTTCTCCCTGCGATTATGAAGCTTGCCAAGCTTGGTGTTAAAACTCATAAATTTAACATCGATGAAATATCGACCGGTTTGCCGCTCCCATATGGCATTGATATTGCCCCTGACGGGGGCATTTGGTTTTCGCGTCTACATGCAGATGAGATTGGACATATTGATCCTCAGACAGGGGCGTTGAATATGTATAAAACCCCGTTTCTTGGCCCGCGGCGTTTGCGTGCTGATGGCGAAGGGAATATCTGGATAACCGTGTTTGCCAGCGGTAGATTAGCTAAATTCACACCCGCTGATAAGAAGTTTACGCTTTACGATCTTCCCACCTTGCCGCTTGGTAGTGACACGCCGTATTCATTAGCCGTAGATAAACAACGTCATCAGGTTTGGGTAAATGGCACAGCCTCTGATACAATGATGCGCTACGATATTAAAAGCGGGGCTTGGGCCGTCTTCCCACTGCCTCGAATGCGGTCATTTACGCGAGATGTGGCGGTCGCCCAAGACGGCTCTGTCTTTACTTCAAATGGTAGCTTTCCAGCGTGGCACATTGAAGATGGTCAACCGACGATTATTCGTGTCATACCAAATGATATTGATGGTTCTAAGCCTGTGGTAAAATCAGAATAAAGATGGAAGCGACATCTACGATATCCGCTGGCGGTCAGCAATTTGTGTTGAGCTTGATCTTGGGAATCATGATTTTTGGGCTGGCGCTTGATATTCATCCCCGTGAATTTGTGCGCGTGTTCCATAAGCCCAAAGCACCGATTGCCGGTTTGGTCGCGCAATTTTTCTTATTACCTGCGGCCACTCTTTTGGTGACACTATTAGTCAATCTTGATCCGGCTATTGAACTGGGTATGATCCTTGTTGCTTGCTGCCCAGGAGGAGCAATTTCTAATTTCATCACTTTATTAGCTAAAGGAAATGTTGCTTTGTCATTGAGCGTAACTGCCTTGGCAAGCCTGTTGGCGATTGTACTCTTACCCATAAATTTTGGCTTTTGGTCTTCATTAAATCCACAAACAAGTGCGTATTTGCAGTCTGTGAATGTGGATGCAAACAGCATTTTTATTATGCTGGTGTTTGTCTTGGCAATCCCTCTCACGCTTGGGCAAATTACGCTTCGTATAGCACCTAAGCTTGCCCATATTGTTCATAAAATACTCAAGCCATTATCCGTGATCATGTTGTTCGGATTTATCCTAATCGCGGTAGGGCAAAATGTGGACTTATTCCTAGCCAATTTTTGGATGCTTTTCACAATTGTTGCCTTGCACAATAGTCTTGCCTTCATGCTTGGGTTTTTGGCGGCGCGTATGGGTAAATTAAATGGGCCGGATACCCGCGCCATTAGTATTGAGGTTGGACTGCAAAACAGTTCGCTTGCCATTGCCATAATCTATGCCCAATTTGAGGGGAATGGTAATATGCTCCTCATCGCCGCGTTTTGGGGGACATGGCATATCGTTGCAGGTCTTATCTTTGCTGGTGCCAGTCATTATTATTTGGCGCGAAAGGAACGAAGATGCGTCTGAATGTCGTCATTTATTTTTTATCCTGTTTCATGGCATTTATTGGCGGCCATATTATGAATTATACAGCCATAATATATGCTCAAGATATGTTTGGTTCTGACCTCCTTGCAGGCCTTGGCTTTGGGTTATGTTTCGGGCCACCAATAATTTTAGGATGGATTGCTGGTGTTTACTCTGACCGGATCGCGCCCTCTCATATTGTTGTTGTTTCCCAACTCATATTTGCTTGTGCGGCTGGGTTGTTTATTGCAATTAACGGGTTTGCTGAATCGTCACCAATTCGCATTCCTCTGTATCTGATAACAACATTTCTTGTCGGGGTGGGCTGGTCATTTATAGCGCCCAGCCGTCTTGCGGCTCTGGCTCAAATCGTTACAAAAGAAAACCTGCATCAAGCCAGCGTCATTTTTAACCTGTTGATTATGGTCGGTTTTGGCCTAGCCCCGATCATTATTGCGATCACCAAAATCAACTATGGTTGGAACGGTGTTTTTGTGGTCATACTATGCTTGTTCTTAACGGCGACCTTATTGTTGGTGGGCATTAAAACCAAAGCAACGGTTGCAGCCAAGCAGTCCGTATTATTTCAAACTCGTGAAGGCCTTGCGAGCGTATTGGCAACGCCTTTACTCCGACAACTGATGATTTGTTCCATGCTGATTTATGCCCTGATGGGCGTTATGCAGGTCTTGTTGCCACGGTTTGCATCGTCGGTGCTGCTCTTTGAAGAAATGCAACGAGGTTTGTTTTTAGGCGTATTAGCTCTGTCTCTAATTTTGGGAGGCATTTTGTGTATGATGTTTTCAAAACGATTGCCAACAGGTTTAACCATTCAGGGAGGAATTATCTTGGGGGCCATGTCTATATTTTCCATTGCCTTTGCAGATAATTTCACCTCAGCCAGTATTGCCTTGATGTGTGCGGGTTTGACGGGGGGATATTCAGCAAGTTTAATTGTAGCTGGTTTACAGCAACATGCGCCAGATCATATCCGTGGGCGGGTTATGTCGATTTACACCATTACCAGTCAGGTAATCCCCGCATTCTCTGGCCTCATTGCTGGTATCTTGTCCCAGTATCTGGGCGTGATGCAAGCCATGCAGATCGGGGCGTTTATCATACTCATTCTGGGCGGAATTGGTGTGTTCAAACTGAAGGCAGTGCGTGCTTATAAAGCCCTTGCTACAAAACCACTTTGAAAGGATGGGGAACATGCAAAACCTAAATTCAAAAACTGTTTTGGTGACGGGAGCAAGTGGGGGACTGGGGCGTGCTCTTTGCTTGCAATTGGCCAAAGCGGGCGCACATATTATTGCGTTCGATAAAGATGAGGAAGCACTTCGCCAGCTTGAGAAAAAAATGGCAAGTACGTCAGTTTCATTTGCTGTATTTGTTGGAGATATAACCAAAGAAGACGATATCATTGCTTTAAAGCAAATTGTTCAAGCAAAATTTGGACGCCTAGATATACTTATTCATAACGCGGGCGTTACACATTTCAGCCAATTTTGTGATAGTGGTGCCTCTGTAACTCGTCGGGTGATGGACATAAATTTCATTGGTGCTGTCGTGCTGACAGAATACATGCTTCCCTTCCTTAAAAAGTCCCAAGGCGTTATTGTGGCCATGTCCAGTGTGGCAGGCTTTGCGCCCCTTTTTGCCCGCACAGGATATTCTGCCAGTAAACATGCTCTTCATGGTTTCTTTGAAAGTTTACGCGGTGAACTATTGAGCGACGGTGTGCATGTGATGATGGTGTGCCCATCATTTATCGATACACAGGCAGGGACGAATAATGGCGCGAAGGTTTCTGGTCAGGGGTTGTCTCGTCCCGGTTCCGCCACAGAAACCGCAGGAACGCCAATGTCATCAGACTTCGTTGCTAGTAAAATTTTACAAGGGATGATGAAACGAAAACCACAACTTGTTATTGGGAAAGTCGCAAAACTATCATGGATCATATCTCGTATGGCACCAGGGTTTTACGAGAAAAAAATGATTCAAAGTACGAAGCAAGAGGGAAACCAGCTGTGACAATTTGGTGTCACCTGCGACAATACATAATGGATAAATAACTGACAGTTAGACATTTGCATTATCAACATCTTTCAATCGATGTGCATTGCTCTTGAGCGTCACTGTTTTGTTTCTATCAAATCATATTCGCCCATATCGAAATCTCGCATCATTTTGGCGAAAGTTGAGGTTTGGTGGGGCCACATAGTCGGGATGGATCCATCCGGATTTTTATACCATGATGTGCAGCCTGTTGCCCAAATGGATTTGGCAAGATGCTTTTGCAGCTCTTCATTATAAGCCTGCATGGCTTCGCTTTTAACATTGAAATATTTCCCGTCTGGTACGGCCTGTATACATTTGACCATGTATTTCACTTGCGCTTCGATCATCAAGATCATGGAAGAATGCCCGAGGCCAGTATTCGGGCCAAGTAAGAAAAAGGCGTTGGGCATGTTCTCGATGATGAGGCCGCGTAGGGCTTTGGGGTTTTGGCGCCAGGCTTTGAGTGTGCTGCCATTGATGCCTTCCATTTCGATCCCGGTGAGGAAGCTAGTCGCAGAAAATCCGGTGGCAAATACAATGATGTCTGCGTCGTGCGGGCCATTTTCGGTCTGAACACCAGTACTAGTAATTTTCTTGATACCGTCGGTGATCACACTTACATTTTCTTTTTGCAAAGTTTCGTAATAATCATCGGACAATAAGACGCGTTTACATCCCATCGCATAATCAGGTTCCAAAACTTTCCGAAGTTCCGGATCTTTAATTTGTTTATCGCGATATTTTTTTGACATCCTCGTCAGATATTTATTGATGAAGCTGCCTTGTTTGAAATTCTTGTGAAAGAGAAAGTCCAGATAGGCAAAGAGGGCAAAGCGGGGAAACTTCATTGTCCACGGGAACGTGCGGAAAATAAATTTCTCAAATTTCGTGTAGGGACGGTCTCGCCTCGGAATGACGTAATTTGCTGTACGTTGAAAGAGGCTGACATGGGCCGCTGTTTTAGCGACTTGCGGGGTGATTTGCAGAGCGCTGGCAGCACTCCCGATTATGGCAATACGCTTGTCTTTAACGTCGACGCTGTGGTCCCAGCGGGCGGAGTGAAAGGCTGGGCCGTTGAAATCGGCTATGCCTTTAATGTCTGGCATCTGTGGTGTGCCCAATATAGCAACACTTGCGATGATGAAACGGGCGGTAATGACATTGCCGTGTTGGTCGGTGGCGTGCCAAACCGCTTTCTTCTCATCAAATTTTGCAGATATTATTTCGGTATTATTTTGAATATGCTTACGCAAACCGAAATCATCGACCACTTTTTCTGTATAGGCTTCTATTTCAGGGGCAGGTGAAAAGCGGCGGCTCCAATTTGGGTTGGGTGCAAATGAGAATGAGTAAAGATGAGAAGGTACATCGCAGGCGGCGCCCGGGTAGGAATTATCATACCATGTGCCGCTGATCCCGTCTGTTTTTTCTACAATGACGAAGTCATCAATGCCAGCTTCTTTAAGTTTGATCCCTGCACAAACACCGGAAAATCCTGCTCCGATAATAAGGGCGGTAAGGGGTGTTTTTGACATATTGTCCTCCTTGCGTGGGGGCTTGCGATGGTCTTTATTTTTGAATTATGATTCCGTCATAACCTATGTTAGCGTGAGACAAAAGAGGAGAAATAAATGCGTAAAGCAAGTATAATGATTGCCATGTGTTGTGTGATGACGGCATGCGCCCACACACCGGCTCATAAACCAATGGAAAAGGGGGCTCACGGGAAGGCAAAATCTTCTCATGGTCAGATGTTTGCGGATTATAAAGTTTATGATGCGGACCGAGATTCCATGGCGGATGTAGACACGGCGATCGCCAAAGCGAAAGCGCGCGGTACAAAGGCAATGATTGTGATGGGGGCCAATTGGTGCCACGATAGTCGCGGATTTGCTTCGCGAATGGCCAAGCCGACATTCCAAACATTGATACAAGATAATTATGAACTTGTGTATGTTAGTGCAGGAACCGAACCGAGACAAAAGGATCAGAACACAGATGTATCCAAACGTTTTGGTGTCGACCAAATTGAAGGTACACCGACAGTATTTATCGTCAATGGCGAGGGTGAAGTCCTGAATGCAGATAGCGCAGGGTTCTGGCGTCGTGCAGCTTCTATTCCAACGGATATGAGTTATGCCTATTTGAATATGTATGCAAAAAAATAGGAGTACCCCATGTTTATTGGACATTATGCACCTGGTATTTTAGGGGCCAGCACAGGCAAGATCAAACTTTGGCAAGCTTTTGTCGGAGCGCAATTGGTTGATTATGCATGGGCGACTCTAAATTTATTAGGCATAGAGAAGACACGGATTATAGAAGGGTTTACCGAAGCAAACCCATTGGACTTATACTACATGCCTTATACGCATTCTTTTGGAATGAGTATCATTTGGGCCGTAATGGGAGCTTGCCTGTTTGGGCTTATTTTTAGAAAGCAAGCCAAGGAGGGAGCAATCCTGTTTGGATTGGTTGTGATGTCCCATTGGTTCATGGATTTGATTGTGCATGTACGGGATTTACCGATCTGGTTTGGGACGCAAAAATATGGGTTCGGGATGTGGAACCACAGAATGGCAAGCTTCTCTTTTGAAATTGTTATTTTTGCATTGGCTATGGCTGTTTATTTAAGGAAAACTTCTGCAATCAATAAAATGGGCAAAATATGGCCTGTTGTGGTGATTGTCTTTATGGGGGCATTACAGGTGATGGGGAATTTTGGCCCACCGCCCAAGAGTACGGATGAACTGGGGATTTCCGGGATTTTTATTTATACGGTTTTTGCATTGATGGCTTGGGGGCTGGATAAAACCCGTCGGTTTAAGGCTGTGGAGGTTTAGTGGGTTTTGTGGCGGGCGGTTTTACTTTCCGTCTCAGAGTCCTACCTGTCATTACCGCGTCAGCACCAAATTTTTCGCGAGCCTTATCGCTTGCCCTTTCAGCCTTTCTTCGTTTTTGGGCACTTGGGTCAAGCAAATCCGCGGCGTCTCCTGTGGGCGGGCATAAATTCGAAATACCGACACCGATTAGTCGAAATTTTTGCCCCTTTTTAGGACCGGTAATTTCTGCTTGTAAGAGGGGCAAGGTGGTATGAAACAGAATGTCAGCGAGCTGTACAGGGTCGGCCAAGGTTCGTCTGCGGCTAAGTGATTTGAAATAATGGGTTTTTAATTTAAGGGTTACGACATAACCTGCCATGTCTTTCGCTTTCGCTCTTTGCGAAGTTTTCTCACATACCTGCCATAATTTATCGGTTAATTCCTCTTGATTGCTGATGTCCGTATTAAATGTAATTTCGGTAGAAATGCTTTTTCGAATACTCTGGGTGTCGACGGGGCGGCTATCTTCTGCGCGGGCGAGTTTGGCAAGTCTGAGGCCGCCTTCACCAAATTGTGTCATCATGTCTTTGTCTGATCGTTTTCGCACGTCTGCGATCGTGAGAATGCCTGCTCTGTTAAGGGTGCGAGCGAATGCAGGGCCGACACCAAAGATGAAATCTACGGGTTTGTCCTTTAAAAAATCCTGGGCCTCTGCCTTACCAATAAGGGCAAAGCCGTTGGGTTTATCCAGATCTGATGCCGTCTTTGCCAGAAACTTATTATAGGATAGACCTACGCTGACCGTGATGCCAACTTCTGTCGTGATACGTTTCTGCATCTCAACCAAGGTCGAGGCAGGGGAACCGTTGTGTAAGCGTTCCGTGCCTGTTAAATCTAGAAACGCTTCGTCAATGGATAGGGATTGCACAAGCGGGGTATATTCTCGCATAATGTTTTTTACCCGTGTGCCTTCTCTTGAGTATTTTTGGTGGTTACCGCGAATGACGACGGCGTGAGGGCAGGCCTTGAGGGCTTTAAACATGGGCATGGCCGAGTGAATGCCGTAAACACGGGCATTATAACAAGCCGCCGCTACCACACCTCTGGTGCCGCCGCCAATGATCACAGGCTTATCTGCTAGTTCGGGGTTGTCGCGCTTTTCCACGGTGGCGAAAAAGGCATCACAATCAATATGGGCGATTGAGAGCGCATGTAGTTCTTCGTGGTAAAGGAGGCGGTATGACCTGCATTTCGGGCACTGATGCGTGTTTTGTGCCACACCTGTGCCACAATCCCGGCATAGACCTGCATTATCGTGGTTTATTATTGTCATATTTTTGTTTACGGTTTTTTATAATGTTCGTGATATGTTCTTTTAACAAATAGTTACTGCCTTGGACACTGTTATTTAATCTTATTCGTGTTTACTGGCAGAAGTCAAAAAAAGGTGCTTAAGCACGAATTGGTGAAATGGTGATATGTTGCAAGCGATACCCAAGAAAATATTAATTGTCGAAGATAACGAGCTGAATATGAAGCTGTTCTCTGATCTACTCGGTGCTCACGGTTATGAAACCTGTGAAACTCGGGAAGGGTTGAAAGCGATTGCCATTGCCAAGAAGTATAAGCCAGACCTTATTTTAATGGATATACAGCTTCCTGAAGTTTCAGGTTTGGAAGTGACAAAATGGATTAAAAACGACAAAAACCTTGCAGATATTCCTGTTGTTGCCGTTACCGCTTTTGCAATGAAGGGGGATGAAAAACGGATAAAAGACGGGGGGTGCCAAGCTTATATCTCTAAACCGATTGCCGTTTCGTCCTTTCTGGCGACCATTCGTAAATTTTTAGGTTAGGAGTGCAAGCGTGAGCGCACGTATCCTTATCGTTGATGATCTCGCCCCCAATCTTCATTTGTTAGAGGTTAAGCTAGCTGCACAATACTATGATGTTGTGACCGCCATGAGCGGAGAGAAAGCGCTGGAAATCGCCGAAACAGAGAAACTTGATCTTATTTTACTTGATGCGATGATGCCGGGAATGAACGGGTTTGACGTTTGCGTGCGGTTAAAAAGCAACCCAGCAACTTGGCATATTCCTGTGGTGATGGTCACGGCGCTTGAAGAAAGCAAAGACCGTATTCGCGGCTTGAACGCCGGTGCGGATGATTTCATTACGAAGCCGATTGATGATTTTAACTTGATGGCACGAGTGAAATCATTGTTACGACTAAAAATGGTAACCGACCAGTTATTAAGCCACACAGGGCATTCCATTGAGACGTCCAGACCCATTCTGGATATTCTGGATAAACGCAGAGGCCGCGTATTAATCATTGATGATCATATGCTCAGCATGGAAAGAATGTCTCTTCCTTTGCGTGATCTGCATGAAGTGATTCTGGAAACAGACCCGGTGAAGGCATTGGAAAAATCTACGAATAATATAGATTTGGTGATTGTTAACCTCACTTCTGAAAAATTTGACGGTTTGCGGTTATGTGCTCGGATGCGTTCAAATGCAGTGACACGGGAAATCCCGATTTTGGCAATCGGGAACCCTGAAGAACAG
>JAJRSG010000221.1 GCA_024278915.1 Alphaproteobacteria bacterium | reverse complement strand
GAAATGGTTCTTGCTGACGATCAGGTCGAACCAGCCATTGAGGCCATCCAATCTGTTGCTAAAACAGGTAAGATTGGCGACGGAAAAATATTTGTCTCCGCCGTTGAGCAAGCCATTCGAATTCGTACCGGCGAAACCGGTGACTCTGCACTCTAACCAAATCAACTAACCCTAAATGTGAATGAGGAAATCATGTCTGAATCTGAAAAAGTACTGAAAAGAATAAAAGATGAGAAAATCGGCTATGTCGACCTGCGCTTTACCGATGTAAAAGGTAAAATGCAGCATGTCACCTTTGATGCCAGCCTTGTTGATGAAGACTTGTTCGAAGATGGCACTATGTTTGACGGATCCTCTATTGAAGGATGGAAAGCCATCAACGAATCCGACATGGTTCTACTTCCTGATGCCAGCACAGCGGACATTGACCCCTTCTATCAGCAAGAAACCCTCACCATGTTTTGTGATATTTTAGAACCAGACACAGGTGAAGCCTATAACCGCGACCCACGCGGTACAGCAAAAAATGCTGAAAACTACATCAAAGCGGCTGGCATTGGTGATACAGTATATTTTGGCCCAGAAGCTGAATTTTTTGTCTTTGATGATGTGCGCTGGAACACAGATCAGCAAAACACTGGCTATTCATTTGATAGCGTCGAGGGCCCTTACAATAGCGGCACCCAATATAATGGTGGCAATATGGGCCATCGCCCAGGACCTAAAGGCGGTTATTTCCCAGTTCCACCTGTTGACCATGAACAAGATATGCGAACTGAAATGCTCGCCGTTATGACAGAACTAGGTCTTGAGCCAGAAAAACACCATCACGAAGTGGCCCCTTCCCAGCACGAGCTTGGCATGAAGTTCTCTACCCTGCTTAAAATTGGTGACCGCATGCAGCTTTACAAATACATTGTTCATAATGTTGCCCACGCATATGGTAAGACTGCGACTTTCATGCCCAAGCCTGTCCATAATGACAATGGTACTGGCATGCACGTTCACCAATCCATCTGGAAAGACGGCAAGCCTTTATTTGCAGGTAATGAATACGCAGGATTGTCAGAGAGTTGCCTGTACTACATCGGCGGAATCATTAAACATGCCAAAGCAATTAACGCTTTTGCCAATGCTTCTACCAATAGTTACAAACGCTTAGTACCAGGTTTTGAAGCGCCAGTTATGCTGGCATACTCTGCTCGTAACCGCTCTGCGTCTGTGCGTATTCCGTGGTGCGCATCGCCAAATGGCAAACGCCTAGAAGTTCGCTTCCCAGATCCGGCTGGCAATCCGTACCTAACCTATACAGCCCTTCTTATGGCTGGCCTTGACGGCATTAAAAACAAAATCCACCCGGGCGACCCAATGGACAAAGACCTCTATGACCTACCGCCACAAGAAGCCAAAAACATCCCACAAGTTTGCGGCTCCTTGCGCGAAGCGTTAGAGAACCTAGATAGTGACCGTGGTTTCCTAAAAGCTGGCAATGTATTTGATGACGACCAAATCGACGCCTATATCGAGCTAAAAATGGAAGAAGTGCACCGCCTAGCCATGCACCCTCACCCAGTCGAGTTCGACATGTATTATAAATGCTAAGCGCGTTTTATAAGTAACAATGAATGATGGCCCGTTGGATAAAGTCCAGCGGGCCATTTTTGTTATTAATTGAAAGCTCTCAAGGATTAGGCTTCCATTTCCATGCCGTCCATATAACGAGCAACAAACATATGACCTCTATTGTGGCGATAAAAATATAGTGAGGATATAAAGAACCGCCCCCCACTACGAATATGCCTGTAATGATCGCCGCCCCAATATTCATTGTACGGTTTATTTTGTAGTTTAATATTCGGGATAGGAATATCATAAAAATAGGAATTTGGATCACCACAGCCCCGACCAACATCAAATGACTGATGGGTGTGCTCCCTGCAAACTCCACTAATTTTTCATGCGCTCCGGGAATATTTAACGAAAGAATATCAGCATAAGCCATGTTAAGCATGACAACTATCCACAGGGTTGAAAGCTTCGTTCGTGTATTGAGTTTTTTATGATCCATGCCCTCGATTATAAAATCAACTCTTTCATAACAATAGTGAATAAATAGTCATTATTTTGCAATTTAAGGCGACGAACCCTCCAATATTTCTTTTCAGTTTGTAATCATTAAATTCTCGACGTGTGCCCTCTGATTGGTTAGAAGGGTTTGAATCGACAAGGGGATGCTGTGCACCATGCATAGCAACATCCGAAATACCGCCCTCGAATGAGGCAGAACAAGAAAAGACGAAACATGAAAATTCGCCATTTATACCTCTCTGTAGCCCTGCCCGTTCTCGCTACTTCACTGGCTCTACCAGCCTTTGCGCAAGTGGAGATT
This sequence comes from Alphaproteobacteria bacterium, assembly GCA_024278915.1. Taxonomy (GTDB): domain Bacteria; phylum Pseudomonadota; class Alphaproteobacteria; order Caulobacterales; family Maricaulaceae; genus Robiginitomaculum_A. Next base: position 5,531 of record JAJRSG010000221.1, on the reverse strand, counting down.
ACCGACGAACGCACCACAGGGATTGCAACATCAACCAGTGGCACAGGAAGTACGGCTTCTGATGTGACAGTTACCACGACGGGCAGTGTCAAAATCACCTCTGGCGCAGGCGTCACCCTAGATTCAGATAATGCAGTTATCAATGGCGGCGAAATTTCTTCTAATGATGTGAATGATACCACCGCTATTCTCGTCAGCGGCAACCGCACAGGGAGCGTCACCAATAGTGGCCTCATACGCTTAGGAGAAACGACGCCTACAGACAATTTAACGCCTACCAGCGACATTGCGACTGGTTCGGGGCGAGTTGGCATCCTTATTTCGGGTGGTAGCCAATTTACTGGCAATGTCACGAATGAATCAACGGCGTCCATTTCTGTAATTGGGCAGGACTCGGCTGGTTTTCGATTAGCCAACCTTGCAACCATTACAGGCGACCTTATCGACGACGGGACAATTACCGTTTTTGGTGAACGCACGACGGCGGTAGATGTATTAGGTAATGTTATCGGCAATCTAGCCGTGAATGGTACAGTGGCAGCAACGGGTGAAGATTCAGTTGGCTTACGAGTCGCCGGAGATGTTTCTGGTGGCCTCAAGATCACCTCTCCTATTAGCGCCACAGCATATGTTTCCCAGGATAGACGTTTAATTTCCAATCGCCCTACACTTGCCCAACGTGAAGATTTCCTTGCCAATGCCAGCATCCGTCAATCCGGCTCTGCAATTGAAATTAATGGTAGCATCGGTCAAGGCATCCACCTTGCAGAACGTCGAACCGACACCGATTTGCTACAATCTGTTGCCAGCGTTGCTGTCAATGGTAGCGCGCCAGCCATTTTAATTGATGGGAAAGGCACCCCCATCGCGATCGGGCGCGTGGCGCAAATCACTGATATTAATGACGCTGACTATGATGCCGACTTACAATACGCTTTTGTAAATCAGGGTTCCGTAACTGCCAGTGGGCTATTTGATGACATAAATGCAACTACATTTTTGCTTCAAGATGCAAGCCTACAAGACGGAATTAACAATCTTGGAAGCATGACGGCAACAGTATTTAGAAGCGGTGTTGATCCAGCGGCAACGGTCGCAACTCCTAACGCACATGCACGAGTCATCATCATTGGTGGCGGTGGAATTGCAGAACGGATTAACAATACAGGATCAATCATTGCCATTGGCCTAGAAGCCACAGATAGCGTTTATCTAGATCCTGACAATGTTTTGGCCGCCAATACAATTCTAGCTACGGCTGTTGATATTGATGCCAATGGCTCTCTAAGTTCCATCACAAACATCGGTACCATTACAGCCGTAATCACAGGCCGCAATGGAGAAGCTGTCGCCGTTAGAGATGCATCAGGTACATTGCTTGAAATCAACAATAGCGGTGCTCTTCGCGCTCTCGGCACCAACTCTGATGGCACTGGCGGTCAAACCGCTGTTTTCAACCTCATCGCGATTGATGTAGCCGCTAACACGGCCGGATTCACACTCAACCAAACCATCTTCACAGATCCAGACACCAACGAAGATTCCGAGCCTAATATTGAAGGAAGTATCCTACTGGGAAGTGGCGACGACCTCTTAAATATTGCAGGTGGTACAGTTACTGGTGACATTTCATTTGGGAACGGATCCGACAGACTTCAACTTTCAAACGGTGCGATTGTCACTGGCTTGGTTACGGATGGTGATGGACAATTAGAAATCGCTCTTACGGGTAACAGCAGACTTAACATCACGGGCCCTTCTAATATCAACGTTACAACGGCAACCATTGATGCCACGTCTGTCTACAGCCCATTTGTCAACCCCGACACAGGTGATGTTTCCACATTAGTCGCCTCAGGTGCCGTTACCTTTGAAGACGGTGCCGTGATTGCCCCTCGCCTATCAACCGTTCTTAGCACGACCAATCAAACATTTACGATCGTACAAGCCGCTACTTTGAATATCGACACAGCGATTGGAAGCCTGCGCTCAGAGCAAACACCTTTCTTATATAATACAACATTTGAACGTTCTGCCATCGATGCTAATTCCCTCATCATGACACTTGATGTACGTTCAACCCAGGAATTAGGATTAGACACACAGCAAACAGCCATCTTCACCTCAGCTTTTGAAGCTTTGCAAAATTCTGACCCTCTGGGGGCCGCATTTGTTGGAATCACAAATCAATCAGATTTTAATGCAGCTTATAACCAACTGTTACCAGAATTTGCAGCCGCTTCCCGGCAATTCGTCCTCGCTAATGTGGACGGTGCTACTGGCGCTGTCGGATCACACCTTAACAATGCCCGTCGTTCGCAGGAGCAAACTGGCGGCGCTTGGGTACAAGAATTTGTTTATTACGCAGACAGGGAGCTGGCAGGCCTCTCCGAACAATTCCGGGGTTACGGGTTCGGAATCACTGGCGGTTTTGACACCGCAATTGGGCCCTTCCATGCCGTTGGTATCAATTTAGGCTTTGCGACGACCGAAGTTGAAGATGTTCTGGGGTCTGACGATCCAGTTGATGTCCTTACTTTGCAACTTGGCGGTTATGCCGGATACCAAACTGGCAACCTTGGTGTCGATTTATATGCTGGCCTCGGCTATAATAACTTTGAATCCAATAGAAATGTCCAAATTGGCGACTTTAGCAAAGAGGCCCAAGCCAGTTGGTCTGGCATTCATTACAATGCGTCTGCCAGTGCCGGTTATGATGTCTCTTTCGGTAAGTACTTTGTCAGGCCTGCCGTTACAGCCACCTATCTCAGCCTAAAAGAAGATGCTTATGCTGAAGAAGGTACAACTGGTATCGAGTTGGCGATTGATGAGAGAAAAGTTGATACGGGAACGGTTAGTGCGACATTGAATTTTGGAGCAAAGTTCGAGCGTGAACGTTCTTGGATGTCTCCGACATTCCGAATTGGTTACCGTAATGATTTCATTAATGACGGCGTGGTTACGACGGGACAATTTATTAATGGCACAACACCATTTACACTAGTTGCACAGGAGTTCCCAGATTCTGGTATGTTATTAGGGATAACCTTTGCCACTGGCACTCGGTATTCTTCATTCTCACTTGATTATGATGCAGATATCAGGAACGGTTTTAGCCGTCATACAGCCCGCCTTGTACTCAGAATGCTCTTTTAAGTTATTCCGATAAGTTTTTCTTAAGAACAGCGTGTTTTCACTAGAGTTTTATGTACGACTCAGACAGGGTGCATCTTATGGCCAATAACAAACCTCCAAATGATGAAGACAGCCTGTTTAGCAACAAGCAGAAGCGCGCAGCTGAAAACAACTATTCAGCTAAAGACATTGAAGTTCTTGAAGGGTTGGAACCTGTTCGCTTGCGTCCAGGCATGTATATTGGTGGTACAGATGAACGCGCCCTACATCATTTGTTCGCAGAAGTTCTCGACAACTCTATGGACGAGGCCGTCGCTGGACACGCCAGTCGAATTGAAATTGAGTTAGAAGAAAATGGTTATTTATCTGTCACAGATAATGGCCGCGGCATTCCCGTTGATCCTCACCCAAAATTTAAGAACAAGTCTGCCTTGGAAGTCATCCTCACGACTCTACATGCAGGCGGTAAATTCAATAGTGACGCCTACGCAACATCAGGAGGCTTACACGGTGTTGGTGTCTCTGTCGTGAATGCACTATCCGACGACTTAATTGTCGAAGTCGCAAGAGGGCGGCAATTATACCGACAAAGTTTCAAAAAAGGGAATGCCGTTGGGAAACTGGAAAAACTGGGTGCGGCACCAAACCGCCGAGGCACAAAAGTTCGCTTTCACCCAGACCCTGAAATATTTGGTACAAAGGCACACTTCAAACCAGCCCGCCTGTTTCGGATGGCACGGGCAAAGGCATACCTTCAACCCGGTGTGGAAATTCGCTGGAAATGCGCCCCCGAACTATGCAAAGATTTAGAGACCATACCAGAAGAAGCCATTTTCCATTTTCCGGGCGGTCTTGCAGATTTCCTTAAGGGCACGCTCGGCAATAAAACCACAGTTACGCCAGAAATATTTGCGGGCCGCTCAAAAGACACAGGACACGGCCGCGTGGAATGGGCCGTCAGCTGGTCACCCGAAGGGTTTGGTGATGCTGACAGTTATGTACGTTCCTATTGTAATACAATTCCTACCTTAAGCGGCGGAACCCACGAACAAGGCTTGCGATCGGCATTGACAAAAGGGCTGCGTGCCTACGCCGATATTTCCGGCATGGCAAAAAAAGCATCCACCATCACACCTGATGATGTTATGAATAGTGCGGGCGCTTTGGTATCTATCTTCATTAAAGCACCTGAATTTCAAGGCCAAACTAAAGACAGACTCTCAAATGCTGAAGCGGCTCGAATTGTAGAAAATGCAGTCCGAGACCCTTTCGATCATTGGCTAGCAGGTTCTCCAAAAGAAGCAACGAAGCTATTGGAATGGGTGATTGAAAAAGCTGATGAACGTATGCGCCGTAAACGGGCGCGCGACGTATCCCGGAAAGCAGCCACTCGTAAACTTCGTCTCCCCGGCAAGTTGGCAGACTGCTCTGACAAGAAAGCTGAGAACACTGAGATATTTATTGTGGAGGGAGAAAGTGCTGGCGGCAGCGCCAAACAAGCCCGAAACCGTAAAAATCAAGCGATCCTTCCTTTGAAAGGGAAAATTCTAAATGTCGAAAGTGCGACACAAGAAAAAATATCCCGCAACGCGGAAATTAATGACCTATCAACGGCTCTAGGCGTGGGTATCGGACGAAAGTTTAATCCAGATGACCTTCGTTATGAGCGTGTCATTATCATGACAGATGCGGATGTCGACGGAGCACATATCGCCGCCCTCCTCATTACATTTTTCTACCGCTTTATGCCGACCCTGATCAATGAAGGTCGGCTTTATATGGCAATGCCACCTTTATTTCGGATTACCCAAGGTGGAAAATCTATGTATGCAAATGACGAAGCACATAAACAGCAGTTATTGGACACAGAATTTACGGGTCGCGGAAAAATCGAAATTGGACGTTTTAAGGGCCTAGGCGAAATGATGCCAGCCCAGCTCAAAGTTACAACGATGAACCCTGCAACGCGTACACTTGCCCGTATTACAGTTGATCCCGACAATATTCCAACAACTGAATCCCTCGTCGAAACCTTGATGGGAAAACGTGCCGATCTCAGATATCAATTCATTCAAGACCATGCTAAATTTGTTGAAGATATTGATATTTAATACGCTATCGTACTATCGCTAAATAATTGGCGACAGATCAGTAACCCAAGCACAGGAATGGCCACGCATTTTTCATGTCATCACACCAGCCATCTCAGCTATCCAAAAATTGGGTATTCCCCAGTATAATCTTCATGATAACAGCCGTCATTGAATTGTCAGGAGGTTTCGGCCGTGAACACCTTTCATACCAAAATTCATTTGTACAAGACAATGAATACTGGCGGTTAATTACCGCACATTTAACTCACTTGGGCTGGCCACATTTCTTCTTAAATATCGCGG
>JAJRSG010000220.1 GCA_024278915.1 Alphaproteobacteria bacterium | reverse complement strand
GATTTCCGTCCTGATAGCGTGCTTGGCCCAGACGTAGCTGGCTTTAACTCATCACTACCTGTTGATGGTGTTGCTGATAGTTATGAACTATTTGGTGAGGTTTATCTTCCTTTGATCGAAGATCAGCCATTTGCTGAAGAACTATCCTTTAACGGTGCTTATCGTTATACTGAACATAACCAAGCTGGCGGATTTAGTTCTTACGCTGCTGGTGGTGAATGGGCGCCTACAAGCGACATTCGTTTCCGTGGTCAGTACCAACGTGCGGTTCGTGCACCAAATGTTGTAGAATTGTTCTCCCCACAAACCAATGGTTTCCCGGGCGCGCAAGATCCTTGTTCACGTGACGTAGGTGATCCAACAGTTGCGGCGACAGGTCTATTGTCACAGTGTACAGCAAATGCTGTTGCTGGTGCCAATGTTCCTGTAGGATTGTTCAATACGCAGTACCAAGCTAATAGCCAAATCGAAGGTCTATTCGGCGGTAACCCGAACTTGACAACAGAGACATCTGATACCTTTACGATCGGTTTTGTGGCAACACCAAGCATGATCCCTGGTTTGACCTTCACTGTTGACTGGTACGATATCGATATTGACAATGCAATTAGCACAATTCCTGTACAAAATGTTCTTGATGGATGTTATGACGGAACTGTCCAAGCTTATTGTCAGTTGATTAACCGTAAAGCTTCTGGCTTGATCGATAATATCGAACTAACTAACCAGAACGTTGCCTTCTTTGGCGTTCAAGGTATCGATTTCCAAATCGATTACAGCATCGATGCTGAGGCACTTGGTCTTGGTATGGGTGGTGAGTTTGATCTACAACTTATCGGTGGTTATGCCATTAACAGTTTGGGCCAAGCCCTTGTAACTGACCCAATCGATGATTGCGTTGGCTTCCATGGTGGTGATGCTGGTATTTGTGGCGAACCTCGTCCAGAGCTTAAAACAACGACTCGTTTGACTTACTCAAATGGGCCGTACTCTGTGACAACACGTTGGCGTCATCTAAGTTCAACAAGTGCGGATAACTTCCACCCGCGCTCAACAGCGACAACTAATCTATTTGCACCAGTGACTGGTACATATGATTACTTCGACTTGACAGGAACTTGGGATATTACAGATATCTTCCAACTTTCTGGTGGTATGCTGAATGCATTTGATAAACAGCCACCTGAATTGGGTGACGGTACATCAGAGCAAGCCAACACATGGCCAGCAACATACCGTACACTTGGACGTAAGTTATATATGGCAGCAAAAGTACGCTTCTAGACTTTAGTCAAAAGTATAAGTTTAGAACGGCGGGGTTTTCCCCGCCGTTTTTTTTTTGCCTGCATTGTGTCGCTAATAGTTCAATCAATATTAATGAGTAAAAATATCTCTTAGGAGACACTTGGCAACAATGTGACGGGCAGTAGGCGTTTCAACGCTTGATATGTGCATTTCTCTTAGCCATGAATGCGTTGACCTCATTTTACTTCTATGGCTCTGGGGTGTGCAAAGGGGGTTCTTCGTTTAAGAGGCTCGCTATTTGCAACAGGCTTGAGCATTACAATCTATAAGTAAGTCTGATGTATTCGCCGCGGCGCTATTTCGGGGACTTGAGACACTATATTGGCAGTATTGAGGGCGTAGCCTCTCATTTATCGGCGCATATCTTATGATATGTAAGGTGGGGTGATTTATGGGGTGATGGATGCAGGGGATGAGGGGCTTCCGGTATCATTTACCGGTAAACTCGATCAACCCGCTTGTGAGACGTTGCCGTCTCATACTTGTACTGCGCTCCGAGCTTCTGAGGCGCCGGTTTCGATGATTTGTAGGTACTAACCAGTATCAGAGCGTGGTTATGCACGCAGGTGTGCAACGCATATCCCCGCTCGGCGATATGAATTATTCAATATTTGGTAGCTGCGCGCGTAGCTCGGTATTTCTGGTATTAAGTGTAGCCTGTGCACGTACCAAGGCTTGAAACTCGGGGCTTTGTGCAAAGGTTTGCAGGGCTTGTAGGTTTGCGCCAGCATCAGCTGTGACGTTAAACAATTGCTCTAATTGTTCGGTCGGACTGAGGTCGCGGGGGAATTTCTTTATCCGTACGGAAGTGTCGGCGTCAATCCCTGCGAGCTGTTTGGCGACTTCTACGGCTTCTGAATATCCGCCTAAATAATCAACAAGGCCGATTTCTATGGCTTGTTCACCAGTCCATACACGTCCTTTGGCAATTTCGCGAACTCTTTCGATTGGGATATTGCGCCCATCGGCCACGCGTGTTGTGAAATCATCATAAATGTTTTGCAAGACGCCTTTATAGGCGGCTTTATTACCTTGGCTCCAGGGTTCAAATGCGGAATAAACGGCACCGTATTCACCGCCAAGATTGATAGACTCAACATTATACCCAACCTTGGCAAAAGTGTCTTTGAGGAAAAATTTTCCGCCGAACACGCCAATGGAACCAGTGATCGTGGTGGGCATGGCAACGATTTTATCGGCATTTGCCGCCACATAATATCCGCCCGACGCAGCATATTGCCCCATACTGACAACAACGGGCTTGCCAGCCTTTTTGGCTTTATTGACAGCGTCCCAAATTTGATCGGATGCGGTCGGAGAGCCGCCCGGAGAGCTAACTCTAAAGACGATGGCCTTTACCTTGTCGTCATTGGCGGCTTTGATAAAGGCTTCGGAAATGGTGTCGCCCCCCATGGAAACATTATTACTAAATGGGTTGCTTCCGTCAGAGGAGTTTCCTTCAAGAACGGCACCTTGACCGCCAATGAAGGCAATGACCGGTCCACTGCCAATGTCAAAACCGTAGTCGGAAATGCTTTGAAAACTGGCGTCACCACCTGCTTTGGCTTTTGCATATTGACGTGCATCAGCATAATGGCCTAACCGATCAATAAACCCTGTTCCTATTGCTTGCTCGGCACTATGGGGCGCGTCTTTTAAAAATGCATGTACATCGGCTTCATTCATATGTCTGTCAGTAGAGATATAGCCAACACTGGTGTCCATAAGAGATTGTAAAAGGGCTGTCATGGCTTCGCGGTGCGGGGCGGTGAAGCCTTTCTTTGTATATGAGTTGACGGCGTTCTTATATTCATGGAACTGGATGAACTCGGCCTCTGCATCAAATTTTTCAAATACGCCACCAAGGAATTCAACCTCGGCTCTATATCCTGCCAATGCAAAATTAGTTGTGTCTTGAAGCCAGATGTTATCAGCGGCTGAAACGGCGATATAAGATGATAGGGAAGGGCTTTCAAAACCTTGTGCATGGGCAATGACAAATTTCCCGCTTGATTTAAAATCAAGGATGGACAGGCGTAATTCTTCGGCTTGTTGGGATGACATGCCGTAACTGTTCGCACGAATGAATAGACCTTTGACATTGTCATCATTTTTAGCCTTTTCTAAAGATCTGACAATGGTCACCAAAGATGCTGAGTCAGAGCTAAACAGGCCGTTATTGCCGCCATGGTCTAACATGGCGTTTCGCAAGTCCAGCGTCAGTACTGTAGGGCCTTCAGTCTTGTTCGCTTTTGCATTCATCGAATTGCCGACGGCGCCAATAATGCCAAAGAAAAGAATCAACATCAAAAACATGGCAACAAAAAAACCAACGATTGAACCGAGCAGGGAAATAAAGAATTGACGCATGAGAGGCCTTCGCAAAATAAAAGATGGTCACAACATACACACAAAAGGTAAAATAACAAAGAATTTCTCGATAAACGATAAAGTTTTGTCAGCGTTGGCCTTTTTTGCCTTTAGTTTGTGATAAAAACTGCGAAATTACGGCGAACAAGAGCGGGGCGTGCCTCGCTCCTGTTCATTTGTGTGAAAAATCTTGCAAAAGACGTCAAAATCCCGTTGCATTTATATGAAAGAGAAGATACTAAGCGCGTCTTATCGGGTATTTGCATATGTGAATGACCGCGCGCATTTTGGGGCGTAGCCAAGCGGTAAGGCATCGGGTTTTGATCCCGTGATCGTTGGTTCGAATCCAGCCGCCCCAACCAAACCCTATTTATTCCCCTCTGAATTGTATCCTGCGTAATCGTAGCAACTAGATTATGCCTTGCCTGTGGATATTTCGAAAAAAAATGAAAAAAAATGCCTTTTATCATGCCCTAACGATTGATTAACGATTGTGAGCCGTGTAAGTCTATGCCAATAATGATAAAAATAAGCTGCAAAGTCGGTAAATTTAGCGGGAGTTATGTGTGGTGAGAGTTTCATCAAAGGTGCGTGCAGGTTTAATTGTTGGTGCAATGTGCGCTTATATGGCACCGACTGCGTTTGCGCAGGATACCAATGTTAATGAGCAAGCCTATCATGTCTTGTTGCAAGAAATTGCAGATAAAAAAATAAGCATTGCTCAGCAACAGGTTTTTGTTGCCGGTGCAAAGACACAAATCGCAGACCTTAGCGCACAGCTAGAAGGTCTTGATGATATCAAAGTTGGCGTTGCGCCGATGATTGATAAAATGGTCGCGGCAATTGGTCGTGAGATTGCAGCAGATTTACCCTTTAAAAAAGACGAGCGTCTTGCTCGCTATAACCGCCTTAAGAATTTAGTGGCGGATGATAAAGCAAGCGTGGGCGAGAAATATCGCAATGCTTTGAATGTCTATAAAATTGAAGTGAATTACGGCCAAAGCTTGGAGGCCTATAAAGGCAACCATCCAAAAACACCGACGATTAGAGAAGGTGATGATCGCTTTGAAAAAGAAGATGATGGTAGCATTAAAATAAGCAAAAAAACCGGGCAGCCTGTTGAGGCGTTTGACGGTGATTATTTGCGATATGGTCGCGCTGCCTTAGTTTATGTGAATGCTGATGGTTCTGACCCTTTGCGTTATGATCTCGAAACGGGAGATTGGGTTGCGCTAAAAGGTGCGGGTGCGGATGTGCGTCGCGCTATTCGAATTTCATACGGTGAAGTTGCTCCTGGGGTAGTAATGGCGCCAGTAGTGCAAATGCCATAAAGAAAATCGGGGCAAAAGTTTTGGGTTGTAATGGCTCATGGGCGGGTAGTCGCCAAAGAAATTGTGTCGCAGGTGGTCTGCGGTGCTAAAATTGAAACTGGATCGGAAGGAAGACATGTCGAAAATTTCAATCGCCAAGCACTTGTTACTAGCAGGTACTGCAGCAATGGTGCTTACCGTACCTGCGCAGGCTCAAACGCTGGACAGAGCGATGCGGACAGCGAAAAGCTCAACCGCAGCTAGTGCTGCTTCTCAAGCAAGGGTCGAAAACCTTGATGATGAAGCGGATACCATGATCCGTGATTATCGGGCTGTTTTACAGCAAATAGATAATATCAAGCTATTTGTAGATCAGCAGGATATTTATTTGCAGTCACAGCAAGCTGAGCTTACATCGCTCAAGCGCCAATTGGACACCGTAGAAGCGATCAAACAGGGCATGGCCCCGATGATGCTTCGGATGACAGTTGCGATTGAAGATGCGATTGAGGCTGATGTTCCTTTCCTACTTACTGAACGTCGTGCGCGGGTCGCTCGTGTGAAGGCAGCCTTGTCCAATCCTAAAGTTACGCCTGTTGAGCAATATCGTCAGGTGCTAAATGCATATAAAATTGAAGTTTCTTACGGACAAGGTCTGGATAGTTACGAGGGTAAGCATCCGACAAAGAATGGCGTTAAGGTAAATTACCTTCGTTATGGTCGCGTCTCTTTGGTTTATATGACGAAAGACGAAAGCGAGATTGGTTATTACGATCTTGGAACGAAAAAATGGTTGCCTGTTAGCGGTAAGCAGGCGTTGGAAGTTCGCCAAGCTATTCGTGTAGCGAAAGGCGAAGCAGCACCTAAGTTGGTCATGGCACCACTTATTGTTTCGAATTAGAATTGGGGATGTTGAAAATGAGTACAACTATGAAAAAAATAGCAAAAACAGCGGTATTCGCGCTCAGCGCGGCCATGTTAATGAATGTTCCGGCCACTGCGCAGGTAACATCTGTTGAGCAATTGTTGCAGCAAGTTCGTAATGACGCAGCGAAGACAAAACAAGAAAATGCGGCTAGAGAGCGTGAGTTTAAATCTCGTCGTGATACACAAGCCGAAAAACTACGCGCAGCACGGTCTGAGTTGGCGGCACTAGAGCGTCAGGCTCGTAGCGTTCAGTCTACATTCGATGCCAATGAGCGTAAAGTTTCTGCTCTTGAAGGTCAGCTAAATTCCGCACAAGGCGAATTCCGCGAAGTGTTTGGTTTGGCGCGTTCAAAAGCTGGTGAATTTAAAGCTACGCTTGATAGTTCATTGATTACATCTGAATATCCTAATCGTACAAATGTTTTGGGTCGGGTTGCTGAGTCTAAAGCACTTCCAAATACAGACGAGTTGAACAATATTTGGAAATCTATGCTGGATGAAATTAAATATCAGCGTCAGGTTAAAACGTATTCTGCGACCATCAATAACTATAATAATGGCGCTGAAGTTGAAGTTACACGTATCGGACCTTTCTCAGTCTTTACAAGAGACGGTGCGGATTTCCTTGAGTATGACGCTTCTACAGAAGAAGGTGTGTCTTCATTGACAACACTGCCAAAACAACCAGGCGGCGTTGTAAGTAAAGCGGCTAATGCTGTTGTGAAAGCAAAAGCTGGCGAGCTTGTCTTTGCGCCTGTCGATCCGACACGTGGTAGCTTGCTAAAATCGTTCGAGCGCGTTCCTGATGTTCGTGAACGTGTCGCTCAGGGTGGTAAAATTGGTTACATCATTGTAGCGCTTGCCTTCTTTGGTGTTATCTTAGGTCTCTTGCGGATTGTGATGTTGTTCATGACGGCAACAGCTGTGAAAGCTCAACGTAAGAAAGCGCAACCATCTAAAGGTAACCCACTTGGTCGTGTGATGATGGCTTATGAAGCGGTTAAGGATAAAGATGAAGAAATTATCGAGCTTAAACTTGATGAGGCGATCTTGAAAGAAAGCCCTAAGTTGGAAATGGGTTTGAATTTCTTGAAGCTTGGCGCTGGTATTGCTCCTTTGCTCGGTCTACTCGGTACCGTTACCGGTATGATTAAGACCTTCCAAGCGATGATGATCTACGGTACAGGCGATCCACAATTGATGGCCGGTGGTATTTCCGAAGCCCTTGTGACAACAATGCTTGGTTTGATTGCCGCTATTCCTCTTCTTATCCTTCACAGCTTCTGCGCATCTATGGCGCGTGGTGTTCAGGGTACACTGGAAGAGCAATCAGCCGGTATCGTCGCAAGACATATCGAAAGCCGTCGCGGTTAACATGTGCGGCCCCGGCAACGGGGCCACTTCATGGAAACCAAGTTGACAATGGCCCGTTTGGGTCGGTCTTAAAGCTTAAGAAAGGGTAGATTATGCCAGAGTGGCTTAACCCGAAAATAGCCTATGAAGGGTTGCAAGAGTTTCTTGGAATGGGCGGGATTGTATTAATTCCGATTATGGTGGCTACATTCTTTATGTGGACCTTCATTATGGAGAGATACTCCTACTATTACTTCGCCCATAAACCTTTGAAAAAGCGTTTAATGAGTGAGTGGCATTCCCGAAATAATTCACGTTCATGGCGTTCGCGCGCTATTCGTGACGATCTCATCTCGCAAGTTAAAGCGAAAACGGATCAGAATATCGGGATTATTAAGACTTTGGTGGCGATTGCCCCACTTCTCGGACTATTGGGAACGGTGACAGGCATGATTAATGTGTTTGATGTGATGGCGTTATCAGGATCATCCAATGCTCGCTTGATGGCGGGCGGTGTGTTCCAAGCGACAATCCCGACGATGGCCGGTATGGTATCTGCTCTATCAGGTTTGTATTTTTCAAATCAGCTAGATCGCCGTAGTAAACGTGAAACCGCGCACTTTGCGGATATGCTGGAAATTGGGGAGTAATCATGAGTAGACGTACGCGTAAAAAGCCAGTCGACGATTCTGATATCGATATGACCCCGATGCTTGATATCGTGTTCATTATGTTGATCTTCTTCATTGTGACCGCGACCTTCCTCAGCGAACAAGGGATCGATTTAACCCAGCCGCCACCGCCGCCTATAGATGATAACCCACCGCCGCCAAAGCCTGCAATCATTGTTTATGTTGATGCGAGAAATCAATGTAGTGTGGATAGCAATAGTACGGAATGTGACAGGGTTGCTTTGGTCGTCGAGGGGACGCTTGGGGAAAAACCAGGAGCCAATATCATCCTTCGGGTCAGCGAATTAGCAAAACACGGGAACCTTGTATTTTTAAAAGACAGCTTTGATCAAAAAGGTTTGTCATCAAAAATAGAAATTATTCCAGCAAGTTAGCATTGTCGGCCTGCGGGTCAGGCTTGCAATTCGAAAATATATGTGATAAGGTAACATTATGGCAAGACGCAGTAGAGTAGAAATCGATAGCGAGGATACCGAGCTAAATATGACCCCCATGCTTGATGTGGTGTTTATTTTGCTGATCTTCTTTATCGTGACATCTGTTTTTGTGAAAACACCGGGCATAGAACCAAACCGTCCCGAAGCCAAAACAGCGGCTGAATGGGCGCCGGGTATTCTCATTGCTGTTAATTCTGATGATGAAGTCTGGATTGATAAGCAACCTTATGCCGTTAATGAAATTCGACCAATTGTACTGGCCATGCGGGATGAAAACCCGAAAGCTGAAGCCATTATTATTGGCGACCGGGAAGCGCATGTGGGTACAGTTATGGCGGTACAAGAATTGCTGGCTGATTTGCAAATTAACACCCGCATATCGACGGAATAAGAGGATCTTATGAATATATTTGTACGTTGGATTATCGGAACTGCGATTGCAGCTTTTGTAACATTTGCTCTCTTTGTCATG
>JAJRSG010000219.1 GCA_024278915.1 Alphaproteobacteria bacterium | reverse complement strand
GTTAATCCGAGTATCAGTTTCTTCATAGCAAAGTTCCTTTATCGTTCTTACGGCAAGAGTTTGTCTGGAATGGCGTTGGGGTCATATGCTTTTGGCTTTGATGTACGCATTCCCCAAAGGAATAAGGCGAGAGCGGAGAGGGCAAACACGCCGCCCAATGGAATTAAAATATGCAGTCCAGTCGCCTTACCCACAAAGGCGGTTCCGCTGCCAAGCACTAATAAAATAAGAGACAAAAATATAAACACTAATAAATTTAAAACGCCACCACCAACATAGCGGGGGGACGGACTAAACTTCGCGATGTTTTTATGTAATTCGCGAACAAAGTTGGCAAAGGCCGCTGGGTCGTCTTTCATGGTTGGGTTACAGTATATATTTACTAATAGTGCTGTTTTTCGTATTTTCATTGCCCATAAGCCAGATTCACCTACTGGGTTTGCAGGAGGTTTCCCTGGAATTGTTTTTAAGACCGTGCCGTCTATAACACCTGTTAACGGTGCTTGCCCCACGCCAGAAGTACCACCCGTGGACTGCTCACCTAGCCAAACCGAATATATGTTTGTTAAATCCAGCATACCTTCTTGCCCGTCACGACCTACCCATGCTAGCTTGTCACCAAGTAGGGTGAAAATCCCGAATTCATGATTTTTATATTGGGTCATTCCCACAGGTTTTACCCTCGCAAATTCATGGTTTGTTTCTTTTTCCCTCGATTTTTCGAAGGTTGCTTCGAGATCAATATACCATAAATTTGCTATTATATTCATGACAAATGCTGTCATGATAATGAAGGCAGCACATTAACCTAGAAACACCTTCTATATTTTGTGGGGTTGTCCCCGCCGAATTTGTCGTTCGACGTTCGGTATAGTCAAAATGCATTTCTAGATTTTGAGGCTGATATGGAACTTTGCTCGTCTTTAGGATGACATCCTTTTTTGTTTTATTTTATTTATGTCTGACCTTTGTTATAGATGTTGTTCATCACCATATGCGAGATCACATCTGCGATGATCTTTAGGGTGATGAGTAGTCCGAGTACAACGAGGGAACCTCCCCATTTTTCAGCTAAGAATGCGCTGGCAATAATGAGGATGTGCATGACAATGACTCGACCATATGGGAGAAACATTTGTGCTTCTGGTGGTAGTTTTAAGGCGCGGCCCCAACGCATAAAATTAGTTAGGAAAGAGAACAAGTGAGACATAAATAAAGACAATAATGCCCACCGAATAGAAATGTCAAAACTAGCATTTACGGCATGATTGCTAATAGAAGGTGAGTTTGAGACAGCAGGAATGAGTACGAGGAGCATGAATAAGCCGTGTCCAAGCCAAAACAGGCCGTAATGAAAACAAAAGAAAATGATCGATTTCACTTTTGTCTGTATAGAACCAAAGCTAAAGGCCATTTTTAAAATATTAAAAAAACCAATGATTAGGTTCTCCAACCAATAGATGACGACCAATGCCGTTAAACTCCACCCCCAATACACTACGCCGATGGCTGGGATTAGGTTGGAAAGAATGAGTACGAATACTGAACTACGCATGTTTGCCCCTTTGATTTCTTCACTTTACATCATCGACCAATGAGAAAAGGTGACAAATGCTGTCATGTTGCAAAAAAAGCTATTTTTATTCAATAATTTAGGGCGCAAACATGCATGTGGCCGATTTTAAGGGCGAAATATGGTTCAATTTTCCGTCATATGGCTGATTTAAGGATGGAAAAAAATGCACCTTAGTGCTAGGCAGTGCGTGGTTAGTGTGCTAGTGCACCGCCCGAATGCGGGGATAGTCTTGAAATTATTCGATTCTGACCTACATTCGAAGTGATAAAAGCGCCGGTTTCGGCAATAGTTAAGGAATGTCATATGTCAGACGTATTAAGTCGCGTTACAA
Organism: Alphaproteobacteria bacterium; assembly: GCA_024278915.1. Taxonomy (GTDB): domain Bacteria; phylum Pseudomonadota; class Alphaproteobacteria; order Caulobacterales; family Maricaulaceae; genus Robiginitomaculum_A. The sequence continues at coordinate 1,804 of JAJRSG010000219.1, read as the reverse complement.
AAATGGTTGTTGAGCACCTCGATGTTGAGGAAGACAAAGTAACCGAAAAAGCCAATTTCATTGAAGATCTTGGTGCAGATAGCTTGGACAATGTAGAACTTGTCATGGCATTTGAAGAAGAATTCGATATTGAAATTCCTGATGATGCAGCTGAAACCATTCAAACGGTTGGTGACGCTGTTTCTTTTATTACTAAAGCCACGGCGTAAACGCCTATGGTACGCAGGGTAGTTGTCACGGGTCTGGGTCTTGTTACGCCATTAGGTGTCGGGGTCGAAACGGTTTGGGATAACCTTCTTGCTAGCAAATCCGGTGCAGGCCGGATTGATCATTTTGAAACCGATGATCTGGCCTGTAAAATTGCCGCCATGATACCGCGCACTGATGGGCGCGGTGGCGGAGGACCGGATGTTCCGGGATCTTTTGATCCTGATGAAACTTTGCCAAAACGTGAGCAAAAACGCGTTGATGAGTTTATCTTATTCGGCATTGCGGCTTCGGACGAAGCCATCAAAGACGCAAACCTTGATTTTGATAAAGAGAGTGCAGAGGCCGAGCGTATCGGGGTCATGTTTGGCTCGGGTATCGGGGGGTTGCAAACCACCTATGAGGCTTCCATAAAATTACATGAAAAGGGGCCGAGACGCCTGAGCCCATTTATGGTTCCTGGCATGCTTATTAATCTGGCAGCAGGGCAAATTTCTATTCGTAACGGCTTTAAAGGGCCTAACCATAGTGTCGTTACGGCCTGCGCTACGGGGGCACACGCGATTGGTGATGCTGCACGTATGATTGAGCGTGGCGACGCCGATGTTATGGTCGCAGGAGGGTGTGAGTCTTCCATTTGTCGATTGGGTATTGCAAGTTTTGTCGCCTGTCGGGCTATGACAACAGGATATAATGACACACCGGAGAAAGCCTCGCGCCCATATGATAAAGGACGGGACGGCTTTTTAATGGGTGAGGGATCGGGTGCCATCGTCTTGGAAGAATATGAACATGCCAAGGCTCGCGGCGCAAAAATTTACGCAGAATTTAAAGGGTATGGTCTTTCTGGAGACGCGTACCATATTACCAGCCCTGCGCCGGATGGTGATGGTGGTTACCGGGCGATGAGAATGGCCTTGAAAAATGCAAACCTTCAACCTGATGATATTCAATATGTGAATGCACACGGAACATCGACGCCGATGGGTGACGAAATCGAAGTAAAGGCCGTAGAACGATTGTTCGGAGAGGCGGCGAGCAATGTTGCCATGTCTTCTACAAAATCTGCTACGGGGCATTTGCTCGGCGCAGCGGGCGCCATCGAGGCTGTGTTTTCTATACTAGCGGTGCGGGACCAAATTGCCCCACCAACTCTAAACCTTGAAGACCAATCCATTGAAACGGCCCTTGATCTTGTGCCTCTGAAGGCCAAGAAGATGAAAATCAATGTTGCCTTGTCAAATTCTTTTGGTTTTGGCGGTACAAATGCGTCGATTATTTTTGCGAAACCGCCAGAAAGCGACTAAACACGGGTATGTCCCGAGCGCAAAAAAAAGAATCACCTGAAGACGGCTTAACCAAACGCCACGCTTTTGCGATTGCGACGATGATTATGGTCACGCTCTTTACCTTCGCCATTGCGATGGTGATTATTGGATATAGTATTTTGAAATACCGTTATATTCATGAGGGACCTTTGGAAGCCAATACGACCTTTGAAATTCAAAAAGGGGCTGGCTTATCGCAAATTGCCACTAAACTGGAAAAACAAGGCGTTATCTCGCGGAAGCGAATTTTCAAAATTTTTGTAAAATTG
>JAJRSG010000218.1 GCA_024278915.1 Alphaproteobacteria bacterium | reverse complement strand
GGTGACCGCCATTCTCGGGGCGCAGGGCATTGGGTACCGAGCGGCTCCAGCACCTGTACCTGTATCCCCAATCGTACCGTCAGCAATCTTGTTTGATAATGCGAATGGCGGAAATAAGGCTTGGGGGAATCATCCACCCTATTCAGCATTGGCGAAACAAGCTTTGGCAAATACGGGACCTGATTTTAAATTGGGCAAAGCCGGTGCGGGTTACGGGGCGACGGCGGGACTCTACTCCGGGGGGCTCGGTAGTGCTTCTGACACTTCGGAAGGATATACAGTTGGCGCGCTGATTGCGGCGAACCCTGTTGGGTCTCCTTATTTACCCGGGACGTCGTGTTTTTGGGCATGGTGTGTTGAGCAAAACGAGGAACTCGGTGGCAAGCGCCCTCCGGCAGATTATAAATATAGCGAAGCTACAGATACGAAACTTACCTTTTTGAAGGCAGCGGGGGCATCAACAGTTATCGGGGTTGTCGCCACCAATGCCCCGCTTTCCCAGAAACAGCTTCGCCGTTTTGCGGTGATGGCACAGGACGGCATTGCGATGGCCGTGCAACCTTCTCATACACCGCTGGACGGGGATACAATATTTGCTCTCGGCACAGCCAAGGAAACCACGGGAATTTCCCATGTAACCCTCGCAGAACTGGGCGCCACCGCAGCCAGATGTGTGGCCCGCGCGCTCAGTCGGGGTGTATATGAAGCTGCCGAATAACCGCTCGATATTTACCCCTTGTGAATAATTACCGAATATAAGCATAATCTACTTGCAAAAAGCTTGGAAATAGGTTTTATACCGCTTCTCGCTTTTGCGTTCGCACTGGTAGCTCAGTTGGATAGAGTACTTGACTACGAATCAAGGGGTCGGGGGTTCGAATCCTCCCCAGTGCGCCATTTCCTTTTTAGTGCCCAAATTAGTACCTAAGACCTTGAAAGGTAACGATATTTTGGTGTTCGAAAACCCGTTTTTGCGGGTGTAGGGTATCTGGCCTGTAAAGGCCAATTTAAGGACATTGCGGCGGTCTAGGAAAGACCCGTTTTCCCATATATTCCAAGGGTTTGAGAGAAATTTTAAGGCGTGTTCGAACATTTCGCTATAGCCTCGCTTTGGTTTGCCTAAATTTCCGCATTTTTGGACGATTGCGAGCTTGTTTTGCTCCATATCCTCTAACTTATCTTCAATCTTTTGAACAACAAGCACGTTCTCTATCTCAATAAGCCTATCGACAAGTTTGGACATATCGGTGTCAATTTTTGTGATTTGCGCTTTAAGGCGTTTGATGCGTTCCTTGTTCGATAGTCTTTGAAAGTCCCACAAGTCTTTGAACATCTTGCCCGCAATATCAAAGAGCTGACGGGTTGGCTGTAAGGCTTTAAGCAGGTCTACAAACTCACCTTCAATCTTATCGCGCCTAATGGACTTTCTATAGCTTTCACAGCCCTTTTTGTGGCAGAGATAATACGGATGCTTCTTACCCGACTTACTGGTGCTCCAACACGCAGTGAGAGCGTGTCCGCAATCACCACAGGCGACAGCTCCTCGAAGAATGAAGTCTTGTCCGATGTTAACACGGTTCGATACACGTTTTTTGTTCGTGAGAAGGTCTTGGTTTTTTAAGAACATCTCATATGAAATAATCGGATCATGATTACCTTTTAAAATCCCTAAATTCCAACTCCTTCCATCGAGCATCCCTGCATAGGTATAATTGCGGAGCAACACAAACGCCCGTTCATGGGTCACAATCCCGCTTTTTGGTTTTGGAAATTCTGGTTGATCTTGCAGAAATTGGCGCACTTCACCTGCGGAGCCGAAGCGTCCCGTATTAAAACCCTCCAAGGTTTCTTGAACGATGGACGCAATAGGTTCATGCCTCACAATCTCTTTGCCGTTACCCTTGATATATTTATATCCTGCAACAGGTCTGGCTTGGACGTAATAGCCGTTGCGTAAGCGTTGTTTCATACGCGAGATGGTTTGCTCACGGTTTTTTTGTCTGAAATGCTGTGATGTACTGGCAAGCATATTCTCAATAAGTTGACTGTCTGAATCATCACCAAATTGTATGGACGGACTTTCGAGAAGGCCGCCTGCTTTGGCTATACTTTTTCTTAGCTTCCAGTGGGCATCAATCCCGCGAGCCAAACGCGAAATGTCGTCAATCAGCACAACGTGAGGCATAGCTTTATTCTGTTTCAAATAAGCAAGCATTGCATCCATACCGGGACGGTGGACTTTGCTACCTGTCATATCATCTGTGAAGGTGGCGACCACATCATAACCTCGTGCTTGCGCATAGAGGCGACACCGCGAATCTTGGCTATCCAAGCCAGAACCTTCAGTCACCTGTTTCTTTGAAGAAACGCGGGCATAAATTATGGCTAGTTTAAAGCCACTATTTTTCATCATCTGTTGCATCCTCCCCTAACTGTATATGGCAGTCTATCATACCGACAGGCTCTTTGCTTGAGGTTTCAAACTCAGCAATAAGTTTATTCACAGGGTCAAGTCCATAACCTAAATTGACGAAGCTTTTCATGATGATAAAAAGGGATTCCAAGAGCTCTATTTTGTCAGATTCTGAAAGGCTGTCATAGCCTTCGCCTTTTAAGCAATCGAAATAGTCTTGTGCTTGTGGTGCGCCTGCTTGCGTTAGTGTATTCTCGGCACCCGCAAATGTCGCATGAAGGTTTTGTTCGTCACTCATATTGCCCCCGCTCTATCACCTCTTAATGGTGAGTTATCGTTATATTTCCAGTTTAACATAATTAGTTGTAACATTTCAAATTTATCAATCATGGGTAGTATTGTGACTACCTCTCATGGCCTTGAGTTTTACTGTTAAAACTAGCCTTGGCGCGACCTTTATTGACGGCACGTAGGCGGTCACGGCGCATTGCGCCAGAGGCGAGGTATAGGGTTTGATTGAGGTGCCGAATACGAGACTCACGTTGTCTCTCACCGATATGTTTTAGATCAGCTTGAATGACATGAGGTGGGGCGGGTGCTTGTATGGGTTCTGGCTTAGCCCTATCTCGTACTAAGCTATCCCGCTCCGCCGCCGTTTTAATTTGCGGCGACGGAGCTTTGATTTTCTGAAAGTCCTTATTCACGGACATGGCTATTCAGACCTTGAGCGTTCGCTGTTTTGACACTCAAAACGCTCTTGCTGGGTTTTAGCACGAAACTCTCGCAAACCTTTATCAGTCATGATGTTATAAAAGCCAGAAACAGTAGTGCAGCCCATTTTCATTAAATCGCCGTATCCATCTCTTTTGTCTTGCCGCGCTTTGCCGATGGAAACGGCGTAATCGATACCATTGCGATCTTTGCGAATATCTACGGCGTGAATAGTTGGCGGTGTGTATTTGCGCTTTTGTTCACCTTGCTTTGGCGTGACTTGTTCTTGGTCTTGTTGCGGCGCTTTGTTTTGCTCTTCACTCATAATCTTCCTTTAGTTAGAGGGGGTAGTTCTCTATCTCTAAGGCAGTACCAAAGCAGTATTGGGGGAAATGAGCGTATTTTTCTGGTACGGGTATTTCATGTACCTTGAGCCATTTATCACCGAAGGTGCCGCGCACTAGCACGCGATCAGTTGGCGGATGGTACGGGTTGGGTAAATAACGGCCTGCCATTTCGCGGCGGGTGAAGTAAGGATATTTATTGCACCAGATGGGCGGTAAATTCTTACCCGATATGAATGCAATCATTTCATCTTCTGGTAGTCCCATAACTTCGCTGGGCTTTATGAGTTTACGGTGCATCTTGGTAAGCCGCCGCGAAGCTTCATCAAAATGTGCGTACGCTTGCACCGCTTCCACAGAGTCAGCTCCAGCCATTAAGGCTTCTATTTGTGCAAGTTTTTGATGATGAGCATTGGCGATTTGAGTTTCATCTTCATATTCTAAAGTTTCATCGCCGCACATTTGGGAAACGACATTTGCAGTCGTATGTTCTCGCGTTCCCATGAATATGCGCAAGGCCGAACTGCCGAGGAAAGTTTGAATCCCAGAGTTTCCAAATGCTGATAATTGACCTAAGTCTTGGAACACAGCCCATGTTACAATCCCTGCGCCGCGCCCGAATGTGAAAGCCGTTTTCAAGGCTTCAAATTTACCAAGCATAGCGGCTTCATCTATCAGCAGCAAAATAGGTTTGGCCTGTGGCTTGCGGCTTTTTAAAGCCATGATGCTATCAAAGAACACCCGCAATATGGGGCTGCAAAATTCCAGTAAGTCGCCCGGTACGTTAAAGTAAAACCTTACAGGGCGTTTACCGTCCACCATTTCAGAAAGGGATGCATCACCACCTTTTAGGGATTCGCGTATCATGGGGTCGTTGAGCCATACGAGATAGGCGTAAATCTCCGCCATGACCGAGCCAAATTCTTTTGGTGCATCTATTTGTCGCCCCATCATCACATTTGCCGCCGTGCGTAAATACGGGTCATGGGACTTTTGCATGTTCTCTAATACATCAGCCCACGCACCAAGGTCACCTTCAATCATATTGATGCGCTCATACAGTCTTGGGAAGCTCGTCCAGCCATTGGTGTTTACATCATCAAGGATAAGCGCGGAAAGAACGTTTTGCGCAGTCAGTTCAAAGAATTTTGCACTACCGCCCCCAGATAGCTGAATTAGGGCGCGAACTAGCCTTTGGATTTCTGCAAATAATGTGGGGCTGTTGGGTTTTAAATGCTCAAGCGCGTTGATGCTGTGGCTTGGTTGTCCATTTTGTTTAAACGGATTCCAGCTATATGCGTAGATGCCTTGGGCAGCGAGGGAGTAAACCGAGGTCGCCAGCAGCTCACCCCTAGGGTCTAGAACGGCCATTGGCATCGGATTAGGGTGAATTAGTATGGGAATTAATAAACAGGTCGATTTACCACACCCTGACCCGCCAAAAACTATACGTGGCGCATCACTGTCAAACTGCAAGAGTCGGTTGTTGTAATATCCAAATGGCAGACCTTTGCCGTCAAACAACCCTGCACGGGCAATGTCATCTTCATCTGCCCACCGCGCCGAGCCGTAGCGGTAGTTCTCATTTCTATCTCTCATAATGCTCTCCAAATTTCGGGCAAATAAAAAGGGGCGCGAATGCGCCCCTAAGGTTGGTTTTAGGATTGTTTCTTAATTGCAACTTGAAAGAATCGCGATCACGAAAATAACGATAAAAATTCCGCCGAAAACTTCGCCCCAATTTGTTTTCAGTTTCGGTTTCTCGCGCAAGATGTCAACTCTGCCAACATGCTCATATTCACTATTTTTACTCATGGTATTTCCTTTATTTAAATTTAAACAAAGAGCCGAATAGGTGCATTCTCGCCCTTAAAATGCCGCTCAATGTATGGATGACGATGGTGGAAAAGCTGAAGATCAGCATAGCCAGCAGACAGAATAAAAACACTGCTGCAATGCCGCTAAAAGCCTGTCCGTAATACCCAATCACGTAACCCACGAATGGATTACAGAAAAGTTGGTACAATGGTCCGAGCGCGAAAATGACGCTTGTAATACCCGCGCCGTAAGCGGCGAGGTTTTCCATTGTCATTGATGCATTATGCTGTCCACCGCTTTTGTTCGGTCTTCTCATAGATACTCCTTAAATTACCGCAAAAGTTTTATTGCCTTTGCATGAGCTGACTTTACGGCAAGGGTTTTATGGGTTTGGGGAATACGCAAAAAGAAGCCCGCCAAAATGACGGGCTTCTAAATTGTAATCCTAACGGATTAGATCATTATCATTTATGACCTGACATGGCGGCTTGGCGTTATCGTTGCTAGCGATTCCACGCCGAGGCCAATTTGCCGTTTCTTCGGGAAAGGCTGCTAAGAGCAAATCCGCCAAGCACTTAAAGCGATCCATGCCTACTTCCGTCACATATGGGGTCACATGGTCAGGCAACGGAGTACAGCACACATGCCGAAACCATTCTTCTATCCTGTGATAAAATTTATCGTCATCTGCAAAGCCCGCATCAATTTCCCAATCGGTAGGCAAAAATACATCCAACTTCGGGTTAACAATCTCGTGCTTACGGTTCATCAACTGGCGTTTGGCCTTATGAGCTAAGTCAACGGCATGGTGAGGCCACGATGAATAGCTGACCGATTGCTTATACGCCAAGGTACGAACAGACCGAACAAGTTGGGGGTTTTTAGCCACTTCTTTAGGTATGACCTCATATACAGCGCATTTGAGGCACGTTCCTGCGAACAGGCATTTTTTACATAGTTGTTGTTTCATTTTCTTAATCCTTCGATTATGAAAGAGCCTAGGATTTCTCGTTAAAGTTAAGTCGACAGGGAAGGATCACATGAGCGAAGATGAAAAGGTGACAAACCCTGCTATCAATTCTGACAAACCCGTTGTCAAATTAGCCGTATTGGCTTCACACCATGAAGATTTTTCACCTGAGTGGGTAAATGCCTGTCGCCAATTGTTAAAGAAGTACTTTGAACTACGACAATCCCAAACGACAAAAAAATATTCCTTAGAAAAATTATGTGATGAGATTTTGGAATTGCATCATACCCGAAATAAGTTTGGGTCAATCGTAGTGAAAGAATCAGGCTTAACGAGGCAAGACTTATGGCAGTATTTAAATGCGAATACCGAGCCTACCGCACCCAAGTTTCGATTTATCGATTACTTTATAATAACAAAGGAAGTTTGGAAAAGCGAATTTTTTCAAGCGACAAGAAAAAGTATAATCAATGATTTACACGCAGTTGAGATTAACAATTTAGAAAAAATTATTAATCCTAAGCCATGGACTTCAACCACTGTAAAAAGTGAAAATTTCTTGTTTTCTCCAAAAACACACTATTGTTGGAATGGGCGTTACTGGGGGGTTACAAGGGGGTGGAAAGAGGATTTTAAGGTGTCTGTAAATGTCACAAGATGGCCGACGCATATCTTATCGTACAGACTAGACGAATCACGTTCATATATAAAAGTTCTATTTCCAAAATTTTCAAAAGGTAATTTCTATTTTTTTGGACAAGGAAACGAGTTAGTTAAAAGAACTGATGATCCACTTGATGTTGACGGCTTTCTTAAAGACGCAATTGTTTTGCATGGGTATATATTCCACGATAGTAAATATGATTTTGATCATAACGGCCTACATTGGGTGGGTTTTTTGAGTAATATTGTCTTATATTCTAGGGGCTTATCAATGAATACCCCGAATCCATATGTTCTTCCTACCGATGGCATGTTCCCCAGAATTTCTTTTTCTTCGAGCTCGGATGCCGCCCCAATAGATCCTGAAGGAAACTCACACAACCGAGGTTATTTGAAAATCTTATTCGATGCCAATCGGTTTTCTTTATATGGTGCCAACCATACCGACTATAATATATCTCCATTTCCCAGATTAAATTATATAACTAGAACAATGGATGTTGATGATGAGCTATATATAAGAGCGCGTGTGAAGAAATATCAGCGATCCCCAAGCCCGCACAGAGCAGGTGAGGTGTATTTATTTCCGCGTCAAGACGATGTTAAAATATTTAAATTTCTAGAAAAAGTTGAAGACATAGGATTGATATGTTAAAATATAACATAATGAAAAAAGACAATAGGGGTAATAATGACCCTGACATATTTTCTGCTGTAATTAATGATGATCCCCATGAACTTGCATTAGCTTTGCAAGCGGGGCAGACACTTGACGATAAAAGTATGGAGGTTGGGGGCATGACACCAATCCATTATGCATGTTACTTAAGAAAAACAAACTTCCTTAAAGTAGCGTTAGAGCACAATTTTGACCCATGGATAAAAGATGCGAATGGTAGACGTTCTATAGAAATTGCCATGATTCAAGGATTGGATGATATTCAAAATATTTTACGTGATAAATTATACCCAAACGGAATCTCTGATTTAGCACCTGAATTGTAGATAAAATTTTATCTATTCTTAAGCGTAAATTAAGTCGCCCTATGCTATAATAGAGCAGATAAAAAAATATAAATGGGGCGATTTGGGGCAAGCGGTTAGTCAGGTATATTATAAGTATTTTGCACGGGCTGGTGGGACATCGGGGCGTGGTGCGATCAATACTGTATTGAGAATTACTCTTTGTAATTCTCAATCACGGACAAGTGTAGCTGTCCTTCGAAAAATCACGGGGGCGCTATGACGTTCCCTTTTGATCTTACGGGCGGCTTCAAACAAAGTGTGGATAGTCTAGATTTGCACGTAACTACGGATATAGCCAAAGACCTTGAACACATGGCGTTTAATCTCGGTATGGGTGATGGTGCTGCGCTTGAAGCTTCTGGCATGATGGCACGAAGTAATGCGGCGGTTGCTAACTTGAACAACCTACAAAGCCGCAAAGAAAAAGACAAACGTCTGGAAGATTTAATCCATAACCAAATGATCAAATCACTTAACGCTATCGGCGCAGAAATGGATTGGCTGGAAGAGCAAATCCGCACCGAAGAAAAAGCCATTCAGCATAACAATGCCGAGATTAATTTTATCCGCACATTGAACGAAGACAATATTATGGGCGCGGATGGAAAATTGCGTGACGATGTAAAAACCCTTCTGAAAAAACACGGGCGTAACAATTTTAATGGTAAAGACCCCGATGAAATCATGCACATGCTGGAAGCTATAGAAACTAACCTACATGGCGACAATATCGAACGTGAAAGCCGAATTGAAAGCTATCAAAAACGACACGGAGCGTTGCGCGAACATGCAGGGCAGATTGTGGATAGCGCAACTGGCGTGGCAAAAGAGCAAGCGCAAGAGTTAGCAGCGCGTGAGCCATATGAAGTTAATTATCGAACTATGAAAGAAGCGCATACGGCAGAAAATAAAGAATTGGCAGAAGTAGCCGAGGCTCAAACTGTAGAAGTTAGAAATGACATTGCAACACAAGGCTTTGAGTTTTAAGTTAAGGTGTTGTTTGATGCCAAGCTTGTGCTGAATGTAGTATCAATATTTTTTTACCGTCTTTCCAATTTTCTCCAGAATATGGCCCATAGGCATCACCATTTAATAAATATGTGATTGCCACCTTTTCCCAATCGGGCATATCGAGAAATGCTACGGCAGGCACATAGGACTTACCTAACTCATTTGTAATGTGTTCCGCTATTTTTTGGCCTGATATCTTTCCTGCATTACCACTCACCAAAACCACTACGGCCTGCTTGCGTTCTGAATAGCAAGAAGCATGTATCGCTTGCGAATAGTCTTTCTGCCCCAGCTTATAACAAACGCCTGTGACTGTTGCTGTTGGATTAGGGCGAATAGGCAGATTGTTTTTCGCGTCTGGCTCGCTGGCAGGGCTTGTTGCTGAAATAGAAACCAGACTTACCATTACGGTAAGTCCAAGCATCCGCACCTTGAAAAATGGATTGTGGACGAAACGCGCAAAATCCTGTTCTGGGCTTGAATAATGGGACGACAAAAACGACCCTATATGTCCGAACCTATAAACGTAGTTCGTAAATTATTGGTATCGTTATAGAGCAAGGGTTTACGGGCATTGAAGTACCAACGGAGACATCAAATGCAAGCCAGACACAATCGGTCGATTGTGACATGGCAAGAGGGAAGCGCAGATGAAACTGAACAAAATCGTAAAGGCAGAACAGAAGTGTATTGGCTATGCCAGAATTTCGACTGTTGACCAAAATTTGGCGATGCAGTTGGATGGGCTAAATTCTTACGGGTGCGAAAATATTTATGAGGATGAGGGCGTATCTGGCGGCATCCACCCGTTTGAACGCCACGGCTTCAAAACCGCCTTAGAGCAATTAAATGACGGTGATATTTTGGTGGTGTGGAAACTTGATAGACTGGGGCGCAGCTTGCGCGGTATCATAGATACTTGCGACCATCTACAAGAGCGCGGCATTCAGTTTGTCAGCCTCACAGAAAACATCGACACGACCACAGTCATGGGGCGAGCCTTTTTGCATTTCCTTGGGTTGTTAGCAGAGCTTGAACGTGGCCTGATTAAAGAGAGAACTTTGCACGGCCTTGCAGCAGCGCGGCGGCGTGGCCAAAAATTAGGCCGCCCATTCGCGCTTGGTAATGAGGAATTGCGCGAAGCACATATTGCTATAGCGGCTGGCGGTGTGAATGTGGCAGATATGGCGAAGAACTACGGCGTGTCACATAGGACGATGCAGCGAGGATTTAAGCGACTTGGTTTGTTGTGGTGAGATTAGTGTAAGGGCGCATGAGGCTATATTGGAAGATAAGTTGAATTATAGATTTGAGGGTAGTTAGGATGTACGCAAGATGTAGTTTGTATGACAAACTCTCTTGCCAAAGGGATGCTAGCGCCCCTGTTGGATACCCAGCCTTTGGCACAATTCAGACCCATGCTTCGAACTGGCAAGCCAGATGAGCAGGGGGTATTCTTGCGCCAATCTAAACGTATCACCGTTTCACCACTCGCAGGAGACTTCGCTCTCCTTGCATCCATCGACATAAGGGCGTTCCTGCCCCTATGAAACCAGACCATATTCATGGAGACGCTTTCAGCGCGACAATGCTATTGAAGCCAACCGTCCGCCGATTGAATGCCGCCAATGCTTTCGCCACTGGACACGACAAAAGTGCTATCGCGCCGCTTTTGAACCCGCTCATATGTCATGCAAACGGACAATGCAGAACTAGAAGAGTATTCCTGCTCCCTTGTGCAATCCCATCGAAGTTAATTTAAGCTAAACACTAAAATCAAAATTATATACGCCCTCTTCAATCAAAGAGATTTTAATGTCAGTTCTGCCGTATGATTTTAAATGGTGCGCCCTAACAGGTTGCCCAAGAGGAACATTTAATCTTTCTCTAATGTAAATTCCAAGCTCCGCTTTAGACGGGAAAGAGCTGATTTGCTTGGGATACTTGACTCCGTCTATTGGTTGGGATCCTTCTAATAATCCCTGCATCACAAGCCCATCATCCCATATTATCTCTATCGCATCATTGTGGCGTTGAATTCTACCCTCTTCTGATATGATTGATGGTTGCAATTGTTTGGGAGGGAATAGGTTTGGACAATCCCTGATATGACTTGTCCTAATAGCAATATATGCATCATTTTCATTAGTGTGGTTTGTTGGGTTTTGTCCCCAGTTTAATCCAGCCGCATTTTGCACCTCTTCGTTTGCATCAAGTAGTGATGACGAACAAACTTTTAAGTTTGCATTAGATTTCTGTGGTTGAGCAACAGACAATACAGCCTCTAAACATGAGATACTGTTGTTAGTAATTAACTCCACATATTGGTTAAGTGGTTCAAAGGTATCGAAAGTTGTCTCAGCAAGAACTTCACGATAAGGTGTCGTGAGGCCATTGATTGAAAAATTTGCCGAACCTAATAACGCATGTTTAATTTCACCTTTTTTGCGCCATAAGTAACATTTTGAGTGCACAGGTATATTGGAGTAGAAAATATTTATCTTTTCGGCACTGTTTTGGATTCCAATTAAGGAGTGATGCAAATTTGTTTGAATTCCATCAGAACCGTACATTCCATAAATTACTTTAGAATTGAGAGGAAGGTTTTCTAGTCTTGCGACCGGCTTAGGGCCGAGATAACCAGATACTACTATAAGCTCATCAACATCGAGCATTTCATGACGGTGAAATATTATTTCCTCTAAATTTTGAGTATATAGCACTAGTGTCTCCTTTATTGTTTTTAATATAGGGTTTCTTTCACTGCACCTGCAATGATTTTAGAAAATGTTGGCGGGACAGCATTTCCAACCATTTTATATTGATCCCCTTTTGACCCCAAAAATTCAAAATCGTCAGGAAAAGTTTGTAAACGGGCGGCTTCTCGAACTGTTATAGTTCTTGCCTGTTTCGGATCGGGGTGTATATGCCTTAAGCCATCCTTGTATAAATGCGCAGGTATTGTATTGCTTGGCTTATTTGGCCTTATAACATGATACTTGTGAAACTTGGATGTTTTACCAGTTCTCTCTTTGTAAAGCTCTATCAATGCTTTTGTAGATGAGTACTTATTTGTTCCAGTTAAGATGTCTTCAGCAAGCGTTTTAAATATGCCAATGTCACGTTGATTATGGAAGCGAGGCTCATGGTTTAAAATTTTAGACAGGTCTTTATAATCGTCAACATAATGAGATATTTTACTCTCCAATTGTTCTTTACAAGGAAAAATTTTAGGCAGGCCTTTTAAGCCATGCGATGCATTTTTTCGATTTTCCGATCTTTGCTCATTTATTAATTCATAAAATTTTTGGATTTTTGTTTGAGAGCTTTTTGACTTCGGTACGCCAAATATGATTACGCGCTTTCTTGCTTGCGGTACGTCGAAATAAGATAAGTCAAAGATTGCTGAATTTTTGAAGTCGCAACTGACGTCATAGCCGATTTCTTCAAACGCTCTGCGAATTCTATCTGTTATAAAAACCCCACCGGGGTTTGAAGACAGGATGCCTTCTACATTTTCGAAAATAAAAGCTTTTGGATTAAAGCGATTTACCATGCGCACATAGCTTTCAAATAAGAAGTTTCTATAGTCATTTTGCATGCCGTTCTTATCTTGAACTCTTCCCGCCATCGAATAAGCTTGGCAGGGTGGTCCACCCACGATTACATCAACTTTTTGCTTGCCAATTATATTGTTGAGACCAACTCCTTCACCAAAAATTCCATCGTTATATCCGCACAATAACTCATTTGTTCTTTGAAGGTCAAAATGAATTATATTTTGTCTTCCAATGCAATCATAGTTCCAACGAGATGAGAATCGGTTTCGTAGAGTTTCTATGGGAGCTTTTTCCCAGTCGACCGCTGCAAGAGTGTAATAATCGCCAGATTGAAGGAACCCTTCGATGAGACCGCCGCAACCCGAAAAAAGGTCAATTACATTATAGGTCATCCGCAATGTACCCTTTCAGTTTATTTGCAATCACCCGCCCTAGTATAGGCGGCACAGCATTTCCAACCTGCCTGTTCTGCTCTGTTTTGTTACCCAAAAATACAAAGGTATCTGGAAAGGACTGCAATCTGGCATTTTCTCGAACTGTGGGAACGCGGTTGTACTTATAGTGGAAATGATTCCTGTGGCCTGTATCAATAGTTTTTGATGGCTTTTTGCTATGGTAACGCGTCCACGCTTCATTGAACTTCCTAGAGTCCCCGACACCTAGCGGCAAATCCTTGTGGTTTCCTCCCTCTGGCACTTGTGAAATTACGTCTATCACATGCGCGGTGTGCCTCGTCCCGATATGGTTATATATGTTTGTAGAACCTTTTCGCATCATCTTTTGATAATTGCTGTGAGGTTCTAGATGATACGATTGTAATTCACTGCCAGTATCTCTCTCTAAAGCAGGAAGATCGCTAATCGCATCCTCACAATTTATGTATTCAGTTTTATTTTTTGTAGGAGCAGGAAACTCAAATTTCTTATATTCTTTCCTTATTGCTACAAAAAAAACCCGCTTACGTATTTGTGGCACACCATAATCCGGCGCATATAAGAGCTGTGGTGTGCAGTGATACCCCATTTCTTCGCACTTTTTGAGTATTTCGTTTTTAACGGCGGATTCGTATAAAGTTAGGATGCCGGGAACATTTTCAATAATAAATGCTTTAGGTTTTATTTGTTTAGCTAGTTTGAAAAATGCACGAAAAAGAGTGTTTCTATCGTCGTGTTTATCTCTAGTACCCGTTAAAGAGAAACCTTGGCACGGCGGCCCCCCAATGATCACATCTATTTCATCGTTCTTACAATAATTAACGATCGTGTTTATGGCGCTGTCTTGGTGCAAGTCTAACAAGAACGCTTCAGAGTTTGTGTGATTTTTTTTAAAGGTATCAAGCGCGATCTGAACGTGATCTACACCCAGTAAAATGTGATAGTTTTCTTGCTGAAAGCCATAAGACATACCGCCAGCACCGCAGAATAAATCAATTGCTTTTAGTTTTTTCATTCGTCTTCCTATTTAAAACAATGACAGTCTACTCACATAGCTAGGTTAAAATAAACGCTGAGCTTCGAATTTTCGAGATATTAGTGGAAAAAATTAAGCATCGTTACACTTTCGAGGGCCTTATTAAGATATTGGTTGAAGTTTATATGACGCTACAGGGAGTAGAATGCTTAATTGAGTATAACTTTGACCAACAACCTATGCAACTGCATTTATCAAGGCTTAGGGGCGACTACCCCTCAGCGTATTTCAAGTAAAACAGGCATAGCCGTGGCTCACTTTGTTGCGCCCGCACCCAAACTATGCCGATTTTACCCTCCATTCGCACACCCCCGTTTTCGGCAAAGGCCAAGGGTTCATGTCGAACCCAAAACCTACGGAGAAAATCAAAATGGAAAATAAGGAAGAAATCAGAATTTATGTGGCGTGTCTCGCCAGTTACAACAGCGGAATATTGCACGGGGTTTGGATAGATGCCATTCAAGGCGTGGGCGTTATTTGGCGAGACGTTAGCCAGATGCTTTTAAAGTCCCCCGTCGAGTATGCGGAAGAATGGGCTATTCATGATTATGAGGGCTTTGAGGGTATTTGCATTTCTGAATATGAAGGCTTTGATACGATAGCAGAATACGCGGAGTTTATCGAAGAACACGGTAAACTAGGCGCAAAGCTAATCTCTTATTACGGCGACCTAGGAGATGCACGAGAGGCCATATCAGACCATTACGCAGGTGAATATGACAGCTTGTCAGATTACGCCGAGCAGTTGACGGAGGAAACAACACAAATCCCCGAAACGCTTCGCTACTATATCGACTATGAAAAAATGGGGCGCGATTTAGAAATCAATGACGTGTTGACCATAGAAGCGGGTAGTAGCGTTCATGTATTTTGGAGGGCATAAAATGACTTCCAAAATATATAAAATCCATTGGTGCGGCATTGAGATTGAAGCCTGTTATAAGCCGCGAGACTTTGGCGGCTCAATTGCACACCTTGAAATTAAATCAATCAACCCGCCTCGCGCCCCACTTTCAATAACAGAGACGGGCTACAAGTCACATTTTCACCCAATAGGCACGATTGAAAAGGTTTATAACGGTGACGTTGTGGCTTGTGTTGTCGATTGGTTGAACAAGGAGGCGCAGTCAAAAACATGGAAAGAATATGTAGCATCGGCGCGGCAGGGGGAGTTATTTTGAGTGAACTATATAGCGCAACATCGCACCTTATGATTTGCAGCTTTACTGTACGGCGGACATGCGGTTTCTAATCAAGCGTATATTTGCGGCGCGAACGCCGTGGGTTTTAGCAAGACTTTCCCAATGTGACAAAGCCGATTTGGTTTGTTCAATGATGCTCAAAACTTTTGGTTTGGTTAATCCCGCCTCTTTGCCGAGAGCCTGCAAATGGGTAAAGTTTGGGGCTTTGCCTTCTCCCATAACCATTGTACTTTGCTCACCACTTGGGCCAGATGAGAATGTCAAATCATAAGCAGGGGAAACACGCCAGATACCATTTGCATCCATCAGGAATGTAAAGTTTTTGGCGTGGTCGTCGCGGTTATGCGCCAGCACATTAAACACAGCAATACGGAACATTTTCTCGACCTCACGCATATCACGGGTTAAATGGTGGGTGAGCGCGAGCAAGTCTTGGTAATCTAGTGACGGTGTTCTAAAATCCGAATGCAGAAGACCGCAGGCCGTATGGGTATGCAGGTGCATTTTTTCATCACGATCAAACCGTTTTGTCGCAAAATACCCTGCGCCGTTTTGCGCGTCAAAAAGATGGCTAGGCATCATGTCTATACCAGCCTCCCCAGCCATGAGCGCATAAACATATTCGGTCGCGCCAGCATCTATACCGTCTTGTGTATTGGCAAATTTAGCCAGCCAAGGCGCATAGTTTTTTGGCAATGTGGGCGCACCATGCACAATATGATTGCGGTCTTTATTAAACCCAATGAGGGCTTTTGGCCGCGCTCCTGCTGACGACCCGTTTAGAGCAAGTAAATCCTCTAGCACATCATCCGATTGCCCTTGCAACACCGCGTGGGCTTGCTGCGCCAGATGATCGAGGTCAATATCGGGCGTGGTCACATCAGACGTAAAATCAGGTTCATAGGTCAATGCGCCCATGCCTGTGCTGCCAATATAGGCAAGTCTATCCAGAGGGCTTAAATCTTGTGGCAATATACCTTGCGTTCGCATAGTGCGGTCAAACAATAACCGTCCCCATCCATCGGGTAAGCTGTCATTGAAAACGCCGGGCAATCCTTCAAAGAGCCTAGCGTCGAATTGTTGGAGTTCTGGTTTTAAGGGTAGACGAAGCGGAGAAATATCCAGCCCTTGTTCCAAAAATTCAGAGTCATATTCAAAATAAACCGTGCGCTCTCGGAGGGCGAGGCGGCCGACATCAATTGAGCCATTCCCAAAATCCAAGCCGACTTTTATTTCTGTAACAGGTGTAAAACTCATGAGCGGTAACCCCGTTGACGTGGCTGTGTTTTATCACTCGCCAAGACTTCATCAATAGAACTAAATTCGCTTTGCGTGGGTGCGCTTGCTTCCACAAGCTGTTCTAAGCCGCCAACGATCATCATCAATTTGCACAGACTTTTTACTGATATTAAGCCAGTGCGTTCAAACTTGCGCAGAGTTGCCAGAGCTACGCCAGATCGTTCCGATAAGCCCGCTTGCGTTAATCCCATAGCAAGCCGCCGCACACGAATATTTTTGGCGAGTTCTTTTTGAGCCTTGTTTGGTGTAATAAGTGTTATCATAATGACTATTATAGCATAAGAGAGTTATAAATGATATTATAATGATGTTAATATCACATAAAATTAGTGTAGTTTAACACGGAAATTGTGTAAACGGCGGTATTTACGGCGAATAATTGCCTTAATTACTGCAAATTATACGGTGATTATGGGCATTTTTGATTATATCTTTTCTACCTAACATATAAATGGGTGTCATTGGGTGTATTATTGGTTAGCTCAATGCAGGAAAACCTAGAATGGCGGCGACCGCCTACGCAGGGCCGTCTATTTTCTCTGGCATCAACTGATAACCAAAAGAATGCATCAGCGCGTTGATGTTATCAAAGCGCGGATTACCTTGTGCAGATAAAGCCTTGTATAGCCCGCGCCGCGTCAGTCCGATTTCTGTGGCGATATTGCTCATACCTTTAACCTTGGCGATAACGCGCAAGGACGCGAGCAAGGCGGGAGCATTACGATCTTGTGCATAGTCCGCAAATATCTCTTGGATATAATCGTCCATTTCTTCAGGATGCTTGCGGAAATAATCTTCTTCCACCGCGTCCAAATTTCGTAAGTTTCGCTTAGTCATTGTCTTTGTATGCTTTCCAATAGGCTTTCGCCTGTTTAATGTCTTTCGTTTGAGAGGCTTTATCGCCGCCAGTTAGGAGCAGGACAATATCGCCTGATACTTCTGCTAAATAGACGCGATAGCCAGACCCGAAGAAAAACCGTAATTCTGTCACGCCTTCGCCGACTGGTTTACAGTCCCCAAAGTGACCTTGTTCGACCAGACGCAAGCGTTTCAAGATACGCCTTCGCGCCTTTATGTCTCTCAAACTCTCTAACCAATCGGTAAACGGCTCTTTGCCATTTGCGTCTTGGTAAAATAAGACCTCTCGTTTTTTGGCTATATTAGCCATGTTTACCTTCTTTCAGTATATCATGTGTGCACTATAGTTCTCAAGTAAATTCTTTCGTTTCGGATTAGTCTGTTTTTATGGTTCGCGATCACGCCCATCATTCTTGGGTTCGCGGTTACGATTCCTAAGGGCTTCCAAGCGGTCTAAATCCGTGCGTAGTTCTGAGCGGATAGCTTGCGGCTTGGCTTTGGCCTGCGCATGGTGCTTGGCGAAGTCGCGTTGCTTTTGAAGGCGGCGAAGGATGAGTTCATCACGCTGTTGTTGGTCACGCCTTGCGGCTTGGAAGGCTTCAACCTTATTCTTTGTCTTGGTGCGTGAGTGTTCACCCGTCACACGGTCAAACAGACCGTGAAGCCCTTTATTGAAGCGCTCTTTACGGATTTGTTCTTCTTTAGTAGCGCGTTGCTCTTGAAGCCTCTTTTGCAACTGACGTTGCGCCGCATGTTTTGCAGCTATGGCTTTGGCCTTTTCCTCTTTGTCTTTTTCAAGAGCAACGAGTTTGGCTTTCTGTTCTTGAGCAAGACGGTCAACGGTTGGCGCGAGTGTATTGGCAATATTTTGCTTAGCCTGTTCAAGAGAGGGGAGTGTTTCTCTATCGCCTAGCTTGGCTTTAACGTCTTTGGTTTTAAGGCTTGTCCATTTAGGGATGGAATAAACTTCACCCTTCATATCCGTAGCGACATAGCCCCGACGATCACCACGGGCGATATGATAGCCGTGTGCTTTGAGCGCAGCTGCAAAGGCTTTTCTGCTATCTGAATGCTTCCAACAGTCTTGGAAGATAGCCTTTATCTCTCTTGGGTCTTGCCCTTGGCGTTTAGCTTGTTGCCATTCCTCTAAAGTGAAGTTTTTAGGGTCACGGAAGCGCGGGCTGATAAAGCCCTTTGGCATGTCCCATTCATGTTCAAGATAGAGTTCTTTGGCGAGTTCGTTGAGCCGCCGCTTGGAATAATCCATCGGAATGGCCTTCATGTTCTCGAAGTCGATACGGCTCCAAACCACATGGCAGTGACGGCGCGTAATACCGTCCGCGCCTGACTTCTCATGAAAGACAACGGCTTTTGGCTGTCCGCTTAGATTCAGGGTCTTTTCCACACGGGAAATTGTTGCGTCAAAAACGTCCGTACCGACTTCCGCATTCTTGGGCGGATTAAGGCTTAGGGAGAATAGATATTTCTTACAGCGCGTGCCTTTGCTTATGGCTTCGACTTCTTTGAACGCGCCGTGCAGAT
The DNA here is from genome assembly GCA_024278915.1 of Alphaproteobacteria bacterium. Classification (GTDB taxonomy): domain Bacteria; phylum Pseudomonadota; class Alphaproteobacteria; order Caulobacterales; family Maricaulaceae; genus Robiginitomaculum_A. Next base: position 2,826 of record JAJRSG010000218.1, on the reverse strand, counting down.
CATCTGACATGAAACCATCTACAGCATGGATGCTGACACGCTCGTTTTCAGGGCTAAGGAGATGCCTTGCCAGATTTTGACCATTACCGCGACTATTCCCGACCATAATCACGACGCACTCTCCCCATTGCCAGAAGATAGACCAAGGGCGGTCATGAGCATGTGGCGTATGTAAGCAATCTCAAAAGCGGCTTGTTTGAGGTCGGCGGCAATATCGTCAGGCAAAAGCAAGTCGCCTTTGTTTACTGCCTTTGTAAGCTGATTAAGGTTGTTTGGCACATTGGAACGTCCCAGAGAGCCGAGCAGCTGGCCTAACGCTTCATAGTCCTGCACAGTCTTCTTGCGGCGTGTGCGGTGCTTGGGCGCATCTTCTCCCAAAACGCAGAGACGAACATAGGCACTTAGCGTTAAATCGCCTGCTTTATCTTCTAATGAAGCCCGTTCTTCATCCGTGAAACGCACGGATATAGGTGCTGGATAACGCTTCTTAGGCTTATCAATTTTAGGGTTTGGCTTGCCATTAAAAGCGTTTTGAGCCTGCTGGATTACATCGCCGCTCATGGTCGCGGCTCATAATCTCCCTTCAAAGCTTCGGCATTGAGCACCTGATTCCACTCTGCTAGAGTGTCAAATAGCGCGTTCGACGTTTCTTCGTCGAGGTGCGCCATTATCTAAAATCATTGAAAACAAATAATATTTTATTGATAATTTTATGGTTATTTTTAAACCATTGTTTTTATTGTATTTTTGGTTCTAAATGAGTTTAGGTATTCTCTCCTTAAAGCAGACCTTAGGTAGGGAGCCTCTCAGAAAACTTCAGGCTCTAGTAGGGACTAGTGACGATTTGCTTGAGGTTTAGAAGGTCCGATCAAAACTCTATCAAATGTTCTATGGCGATTAAGTAACTGATTTTATTGTCTTTTATTATCCGCTATTGCCTAAATTACATTGTACGATCAAAACCCGATCAAATGTTTATGCCCAGTGGGGAACATAGCCAGAACGGGGGTGGTCGGGATCAGCATATTTAATCAAGCCTTCTTCAAGTGTCTTACGTAGAACAATGGAGGCTTGTGCTGCATTTTTAGCTTCAATACCGAAGCGTTCTCTAAGGCTTGTATTGGTCATGGGCGTGTCAGTGATAAGTTTTAGTATTGAATGTTGATAACATGCTCTAACACGCTCATTTGGTGTCATGTTCGCGAATGTGCGTGGGCCGTAAAGGATGACTTGCATAGAATTGTCGTTGGCTTTGAAAAGCGGTGGTGGCAATTGGTAAACCTCAACAGAAGCAATAACCTTATCGAGACCACTGCCCTGTTCTTCACAAATGCCCATACGCCGCATAATGGCAGCTAAAGCTTCATTACGAGAGCGAGGTGGCAAGTCAATCATGCGGTCAGTTGGGACAAGCGGCATCCCAGGATTGGTAAATTCGATACGGTCTTCGAATAGTTCAATTTGAGGCCCAGTGCCGCTAATGGTCATATCTTGATGAATCAGTGCATTGGCAATCAACTCTCGAACAGCAAGAGGTGGGAACATTAGATTATCACGCCGCAAGGCTTGCTCAATAACTTCGTTTTTAGGGGTAAGTCCGTTGACGAAACTGATTAAGCCTTCAAACCCATTGGCATAGCCTTTCCCTCCGTCCTTTCGGTGGGTAACGGTAGCGACACGGTTCTTGCCACTATAGGCAACGAAACGAATAGCCTTACGTGCAAGTGATGGCGAGAACTTTCTAATGTCATTAGCGATCAAGATTGCGCCAAGATTTGTGATGTTCCACTTGCCACCTACATCTTTTACAATCAGTTGGTCAGTTTCTAAATGCTCGAATATCGCTGATTTGTCTGGCAGTGGCGTATTTAGCAGTCGAAAGTAAGCCGCATAATCTAGCAATTCCAACACCTGATCGTCTGTGACATAGGACATAGCCATACCATGCTCCCACGCGAAAGGACGTAGGGCATTTATAAGAGCCTCATAGCGCTGTGTATGATCAGCCAGCTTGGGTGTAGTGCTACCAATGCGAATATAGGCTGTGCCATCAAATTGAATGGGGGCGGAGGTTGCGGCTGCAATTTCCATCAGAACAACGCGGCCCTTTGGATGGTTCACAACACGAAACTGAAACATTGCGCTAGGCTTAAGTTTCCTTGCAAGCCATAGTTCAAAAACTTGATTGCCAACCAGCTTTATAGAGGGTTCAAACGTGGTTCCAGTAATGTCTTTGGATAGATCTTCAACGCCCCAGACCAAATAAGCGAAGTGCTTATTTTCAATGCGGGCTGCGTTAGATAAGGCAGAACACGTTTTACCAATCATATCTTTGTCAGAGTTATTATGTTTGAACTCAACCCAGCTTACCTCGGCAGGTAAGGCTACCAGTTCATTGATGAGATCTATATCGCGAGCTTGATTCATAAACTTGAGTATAAGGCAATTTTAGAAACTCACAACTACTTGACAGTTAAAGTTCTCTTCCACCTAAAATGAACATTATTTCAGTGCTAAATCAGATTTTTGCGGATTGATTGACCTTTCCCATTCCTCTATTTCTTCCCAAAATTGGTTCGAGGTTTGTCTGTCTAAGTGCGCCATTTCTTCCCCATCTTACTTTTATCACGATAAAATTTGTGCGTCAGTACCACGCCAAATCATGAAGTCATATGGGGTGAAGATTAGGGGTGTCTATCAATGAATGTTGTATGCAAATGTCTCTCGGCCTAATTATATCATGATCAAGCTGGCGATTACATAGAGTATTAAAGTGATGGCACCTGCGACAAGCGCGTAGGGAAGTTGGGTTTTTACATGCTCGAG
>JAJRSG010000217.1 GCA_024278915.1 Alphaproteobacteria bacterium | reverse complement strand
AGCTTTCTTTGCTCTATTTTGCCTATCTTTCATAGACATTTCTTAATTTTGCGCGTAAGTCGGATATAGATTCACTCAGGAGTTAAACATGGCAAAAGGTCTGGTCGTCGTCTTTGGTGCAAATGGGTTTTTGGGACGTCAAGTCATGCGAGAACTGGTCAAAGATGGTTGGCGTATCCGCGCTGCTGTTCGCCGTCCACATACCGCACAAGGCCTTATGGTAAATGGGTCTGTTGGCCAAATTCAATTAGTGCAAGCCAATTTACGGTTCAAAAAATCCGTAGAGCAGGCCTTGGTCGGCGCAGACGCCGTTATCAATCTCGCTGGCATTTCTTACAAATCAGGTCGCCAAACTTTTACTGCCGTTCATACCCTTGGCGCAAAGACACTTGCGGAAGCTGCCAGTGCCGCAGGGATCACAAATTTCGTACAAATTTCATCACTTGGCGCCGCCAAAGAGGCTCTCAGTGATTTCTCCCGCTCTAAGTTTGAAGGGGAAGAAGCCGTCAAAGCTGCCGTACCAACAGCAGATATTGTCCGTGTATCAAATCTATTCGGAAAAGGTCAGGGCATTTTTATCGACATCGCCCGGTTGGCTCAATTGTGCCCTGTATTGCCAATATTTGGCGGTGGGAGCAGCCATTTTCAACCCCTTTATGTTGGTGACGCTGCCGAAGCCGTTGCCACGCTTATTTCACAAGGTAGTACAGGCAAAGTATATGAACTTGCCGGCCCGAACATTTATTCTGCTAAAGAAATTATAGCATTTACCCTGTCCGCTGTAGACAAAAAGCGCCTGCTTTTACCAATGCCCTGGTTCTTTGGAACAAGCGTCGGATTTGTATTTGAATTTTTAGGAGCCATTCCCATTGTCAATTTGTTGATCAAACCATTTATTACCCGTGACATGATCAAAGGAATGAAAACAGATAAACTTGTGAGTGGTAATTATCCAGGCCTTGCAGAACTCGGCATCCAACCACAAACGGTTGAAGCCATTGTGCCGCCAACTTTAGAGCACCTCAAAACCCACGGTCAATTTCACATTGAAGCAGCCAACTAAGCCCCAACACCTGCGAGCCACCAAAGAAGCGCTCCGCCGAGCGCCAAGCGGTAAAGCATAAACGGAAAGAAGCTAATCTTATCGATAAGCTTCATAAAGACGTAAATGGCAAAATAGGCGGCAACTAAAGACAGACCTGCAACAATTAATCCGTCTGTCAGGCTGGCCGTACCACCCCCGTCTTTCAAGAGCTTTAAAAAAGCAAATGACCCTCCTGCTAAAATCGTCGGGATTGCCAGCAACATAGAAAAGCGCGCCGCTTCGCTACGCGTATAGCCCAAGCCACGGGCCGCAGTCATGGTAATCCCAGAACGAGATGTACCTGGAATAAAAGCAATAACTTGCGCCAATCCAATGAGAAGCGCCGCTTGCCAATTCATACCTTCAATCGTTTTTTGCTTCTTGCCCATAACATCTGCGAGCCAGAGAACTATCCCGAACCCAATCATGGCCCAGGCAATAATAAGCGGCGAACGCACCAATTCATCCCAACCTTTCAAGCTCATAAGCAAGCCAACCAGTAATGCAGGTGGAGTGGCGATAAGGATATGAAAAGCAAGTTTTGCTTGTGGTTTTTTATAACGGGTTGCATTCAAGCTAAGTAAGTCAAATCCGCCACCGATCATTTGTGCCACGTCTTTGCGGTAATAAATTACGACAGCGCCCAAAGAACCAAGATGAGCCATCAGGTCAATCATTGGCCCTTGATCCTGCCATCCCATAATTTTTGCCGGCAAAATAAGATGGGCTGAACTGGAGATCGGCAAGAACTCTGTGAGGCCTTGAACGATTGCCAAAATCAGTAAATGTAACCAATCCATATTATTGTCCTCACCCGACCGTTTCTATATT
>JAJRSG010000216.1 GCA_024278915.1 Alphaproteobacteria bacterium | reverse complement strand
GGGCGGTGTTGTTTGATTTCATCCGCGCTTAATCCGTTTAGCTCATGGGGCATGACCAACCAATCATCATATTCGTGCAGGCAGTAGTCAGGCACCCTGCCTGTCCGATTCATAGCTGGTTTATAATAGGGAACGGCTATGCGTACGTCTTTTGGCATATTACGGCGGAGTTTTTTGGATAGGCGATTAATCACCGCTTTCACGCTACGGCCAGAGCTATATACGTCATCAATAATAAGGAGGCTGTCACCGTGGTTGACGCGCTCCACCAGAAACCGTGTGTTATGTACTAAGGTTTTTTTGCTAGGTTGATGATGGTCATAAAACTCTAAGCCCTTATAGGAGGTGCGTACAGAAATATGGTCGACTTTGATGCCTACATAACCCAAGAACTCATGCACGATAATGCCAACAGGGGTGCCACCACGCCAAATTCCAATAATATAATCAGGGCGGTAGCCGCTCTCGTAAATTTTCATAGCTAAGCGGAAGCTGTCTTCGAAATGTTCCTGAGAGCTGATAAAACGTTTTTTCATGGGTCGTCCTTATTGGTAGGTGCATATTCTTCTCACAGGCAAATAAAGTAAAGACTGTTTCTATAAATATTTCATCATCTACTGGCCTTACACTCAAAATCGCCTTAAGATTATGCGACAATATCCCGTACGAGATCACAATTGAGATGTATTATGATTGAAAAAACTTACCTGGATCCCCAATCCCTACTTGATGACAGTTTTGCTCTGGCAGCAAAAGTTTTGGAAAGCGGGTTTCGTCCTAAAATGATCATTGCTCTTTGGCGTGGTGGTACGCCGATCGGCATTGCTGTACAGGAATTTTTGGATTATTATGGGGGATGCAATTCCGACAATATTGCGATCCGCACGACTTCATATCATGGGATTGAAAAGCGAAGCAATAATGTTGATATTTACGGCATGTCCTATTTGCTGAAAAACCTTAATCATAATGATTCTGTTTTAATTGTGGATGATGTGTTTGATACGGGCCATACAATCAAGGCTGTTATTGACCAGTTAACCGATAAAGCCAGAGCTAATGCGCCGCGTGATATTCGTGTAGCCGTGCCGTGGTATAAACCTGATGCTAACCAAACTGATCGTGTGCCGGATTATTATCTGCATACGACCGATAAATGGATTAGCTTTCCCTATGAACTTGACGGGCTGACGACTGACGAGATCAAAAATAATATGCCTCGCATTTATGACATCATTAAATCGGCGTTGTGATTTTGGGCTTTGATAAGCGCCCATAAAAAAAGGCAGGGATGACCCTGCCTTTCTAATCTTAATGGAAACGGAAGCTTACGCTTCTTCTACCAATGCAATATTTGCAGCCGCTTGCTTGCCACGATTTTCTTCAAGATCAAAAGTTACCTTTTGATTGTCAGAAAGACCGCGTAAACCAGCTTTTTCAAGGGCTGTAATGTGAACAAACACATCGTTGCCACCATCATCAGGTGCGATAAATCCATAACCTTTTGTGGTGTTAAACCATTTTACAATACCAGTTGCCATAATTACTCTCTTACTTTGAGTCTTAAAATACCCTCCAACACCATGGCGGCGTTGAAAGAACGATGAATTTCTTATTTACGGTATGTTAGAAGGACTTAAGACTGAAAAAATGTCGCAGAGATCAAAAGATCAATACCCGGCAACCGGGAACGCTACTCACTGAACTTAAAAAAACTTACTCGCACGACCATTAATACAAAACTCAGCCTTCTATAAGCACAAAATTATCATTTAGGCAAGGAAATTCCGCATAAGGAAAACTACGTGGAACATGGAAGGTGGCACACAGTAAAAAATATCGACCCCATGATTTAAAGTTAGGGGATCATTTTTATGCTTACAAGCTTTGGGTTATTTTGCTACTTGGCTAGCCCAGCCGATGAAATCTTGCGTTATTGCGTTTCTTTCGTCTTCTGGTTCGTTCAAGGCTTCGTGGCGACCGTTTTCGCGTAAGACTGTTTTAACATTGGTAAGGCCTGCTGCGTGTAGCCTTTTGTCCAGATCTAAAATTGCTTTCCCTTTCTCTACCGAAGGGTCAGAATCGCCGCCAAGGACATAAATTGGCATGTCCTTTGGTACGTTATCGAGGCCAATGTCATTGGCTCCATAGACAATTCCTTCGCGCAAATCTTGCCACATAGAAACAGAAGGGGCCCATCCGCAATCTGGGTCATCTTCATAGGCTTTACACTCGCCAACGTCTTTGGAGAGCCAGTCTGCACTGGTGGCATTGGGTTTGAATGCTTTGTTGAAGGTGTCGAATGTCATTTTGGAGACACCGCTAATACCTTCTCGCCCCTTAAGAGCCTTTTCGATGCCAAGGACAATTTTGAGGATAGAGGTAAGCGCGGATTTGCTCATGGCTGCGTTCCAAATGACAACAGATTGAATGGTTTCCGGCCAACGCAGTAAATAGTTGTAAGCCAACATGCCGCCCATGGAATGACCAAACATGATGACGGGTAGGGAAGGGTGTTTGCTGTTTATTTCACTGTTGATGAATTTCATATCCGCTAACACTTGGTCCCAACCGTCTTTGGCGGCAAATACACCTTGAGCGGAGTCGGGGGCCGTCGTGGCGCCATGTCCGCGGTGATCTTGAGCATAGACATGGAAACCTGCTGCACTAAGCGCTTCTGCGAAACGTGCGTATCGTCCGCCATGGTCTGCCAACCCGTGATTGATGTGTATAGCTGCCTTTGCTTTGCCTTTGGCTTTGGTGTGGTAGACACAAAGTGATGCACCTGTTGGGCTGTCCCAAGCTTCTATACTTGTAAATTTTCCATTTAACCGGGTTGGTTCATTTCTCATATCATATCCTCATGTTTATCAGTCGTGTTACGGTGTCTGGGTTGTAGGCCTGTGTAAAAGGCAGCAATCATTTTACTTAACAGGGTTTCGTAATGGGGGAGGTCTGTGGCGGTTTCTTTTAACCCAGAAGCGCCTGAAATCAGGATTTGTGTGAGTTCAGTGGAATTAACATTATTGTTTTTAGCGTCGATTTCTTTTTCTGAAATTGCCATATCCAAGGCAGCTTGAATGAGCGTGAAAAACTCTTTGTTGGCACTTTCATTAATATCGGCAGCCGTGCTTTTGGTCAGGTCAAAGAGTTCGGGGCCGTGTAAGGAATTATGGGCTAGTAGATAAAAGGGGCTGATACGGGCCAAAATTGCATTTGTTAATCGTGATTGGATATTCGCACTTTGGGCAAGGGCCGTTTTGGTGTTTTCGAGTGTGAATTTTTGAAACCTTTCGGACAGAGACCTGAAAATATCGGTTTTATTTTTGAACAGGATATAAAGGGCTGGGCGGGACATATCTGCAGCTTTGGCAATATCCAGCATGCTTGTACGCTTAAAGCCGTATTGCTTAAAACAAAGCAGGCTAGCACTTAAAACCCTATCGGTTTTGTTTGTAGTATCAAAGTTCATCATGGCTTATCTGACATATTGACAAAATAAATATAATATGTCAAACATTGGCATATAAGGGAGTGTAACCATGTCAGCTAAAAAGAAAACTAAAAAACAAATGGTCCTAGTTACGGGAGCAAGCGGTTTCATTGCAAAGCACTGTATCGTCAGGCTCTTGAACGAGGGGTATATTGTGCGCGGGTCATTACGTACGCAAAATAAAGCTGACTCGGTGAGGGCGGCGGTTGCCACCAAGGCCAATACGGATGATCTAAGTTTTGTAACGCTGGATTTGATGTCTGATGATGGATGGGATGCGGCCATGGAGGGATGTGATTTTGTACAACACGTTGCGTCGCCATTTCCAGGTGTTGAACCAAATGATGAAAATGAATTGATTGTCCCTGCGAGAGAAGGAGCTTTGCGAGCCGTTCGCACCGCTGCGAAGGCTGGTGTTAAAAGAGTGGTTTTAACATCGTCAATGGCTGCCATTGCATATGGTCATGACCGTCCAGAAGATTACGTATTTGATGAAAAGGATTGGTCGAATACAGATGGGAAAATAGGCGCATATTTAAAGAGCAAAACGTTTGCTGAGCGGGCGGCTTGGGATTTTATGGATACAGAAGCCGCGGGAGACATGGAGCTGTCCGTAATCAACCCAGGTGCTGTGCTGGGGCCATTACTCGATGGTAGTTTTTCGACTTCTGGTGAGCTTGTTAGAAAATTATTGCGTGGTGACGTACCTGCGTGCCCTGAGATCGGGTTTTCTTGTGTTGATGTGCGCGATATTGCAGATGCACATTTTGCCGCTATGGTGATGCCAGTTGCTGCCGGGCGCCGTTATTTATGCATTGAATCTTATGCGTGGATGCTTGATATTTCCAAGATACTTCATGAGGCAGGCTATAAAACGCCGATTAAGAAATTGCCAAACTTTGCTGTCCATATTCTGGCAATTTTTGATAAAACTGTACGTTTGATTAAAACCGGTCTTGGCAAAAAAGAAAACTGTAGCAATGAAAGATTACGCACGGAGCTAGGAATAGAGCCGAGATCATTAAAAGAAATGACCTTGTCGATGGCTGAAACCATGGTGGAGTTCAGAGTCGTAACCCCAAAAATGCGCTAAGTAATTACAGCTCAATTAGGCTGATTTCGTTTTCACCTTTCTTGATGTCGAAACTTTTAGCCACATATGTTTCGTATTTAGGTGAATAGACCGTATCGACATTGATGAAATCTGCGCGACCATTCTCGTGGGTGAGGGAAAGGGAGATATAGCCGTGATACTGGTTTTCATGGTAGATGACGTCGGGGTTTTTTTTATTGAGTCGCGTTGAGAAATCTTCTGCTGCTTCCCCGAAATAAGCACCAGTTCCAGGTGAAGTCACACCAGATGTGCCGAGCTCAATGCCCATAGACTGCCCTTTAGCGGCTTTAAGCTCATTAGCCCAGCATTCATGTGT
>JAJRSG010000215.1 GCA_024278915.1 Alphaproteobacteria bacterium | reverse complement strand
TTGTTTTGGCCCAACAGAAGCCGCCGCCATGTTGGAAACGTCCAAAGCCTTTACCAAAGATTTTTGTACCCGCCACGATATTCCAACGGCTCGTTATGATGTATTTACAGAACTCGCCGATGCCAAAGAGTTTCTCAAGGAAATGGACGCCCCCTATGTAATCAAAGCTGACGGGCTTGCCGCCGGCAAGGGCGTCGTCATTGCAGAAAGCAAGGCAGATGCCGAAACAGAATTGGAAGAATTTTTCTCTGGAAAATTTGGCGAAGCGGGGACATGCGTCGTCATCGAAGAATTTATGACTGGCCACGAAATTTCTTTCTTTGCCATTTCAGACGGCACCCATGTTCTACCTCTTATCGAAGCGCAGGATCACAAACGAGCCTTTGATGGTGACAAAGGGCCAAATACTGGTGGCATGGGTGCATATTCACCCGTACCCGGATTTGATTCAAGCATGGAAAACCGGGTCATGGAGGAGATCATTATTCCCACCGTAAAAGGAATGGCCAAAGAAGGCGCCCCATTTGTCGGCGTTTTATTCGCAGGCCTCATGATGACAGAGGCAGGCCCCAAACTCATTGAGTATAATGTTCGTTTTGGCGACCCTGAATGTCAGCTCCTCATGCGCCGTCTTGAAAGCGATCTTTTAGAAATTTTCATAGCGGCTTCCAAGGGAGAAATCGACAAGTTAACACCACCAGCATGGAATGAAAATCCAGTTGTCAATGTGGTATTAGCCGCCAAAGGCTATCCTGGAAAATATCAAAAACACACACAAATCAAGGGCGTGGACGCTGCCAACCTCATGGACGGCGTTTATGTATTTCACGCAGGAACCAGTCGGGGTGATGACGGCAGATTGCTTGCCGTTGGTGGCCGTGTGCTCAACATTACGGCCCAAGGAAAAAATATAGAACAAGCGGTAAAACGCGCCTATAGTGCAATCGACGAAGCAATTGATTGGCCTGACGGATTTTGTCGGCGTGATATTGCAAAACAAGCTTTATAGGTGGTTTGACAGGGTCAAAACAATCGATCCTATGAATTCAGCTAAGAAAAAGTCACATGAGTGATACATAAAAAACAAGGGGAAGAACATGAAAAAATTAACAGCGATCTTATTATCAGGTAGCGCGTTATTATTGAGCGCGACTGCATTTGCAAGTTCACCCCAAGACGAAGTTACCCTCATTCATGCGGGGCAAGTATTGGCCGTGCCCGGCAAGGCCGTCCTGCACAAGCAAACCATAAAAATTGTCAACGGGAAGATTGTTTCTATCTCGTCAGGATATGCTCAAGATGAAGACGCACGCATTATTGACCTTGAGGATAAATTCGTTCTCCCTGGCCTAATCGACAGCCATGTTCACCTTAGCATGGAATTTAATCCAAATATCAGACTTGACCGCGTAACCAAACGCCCCGGAGATATTGCATATGATGCCCTCGCCAATGCCCGTAAAACTTTGCTAGCTGGTTTCACGGCAGTCCAAGATGTTGGTGGCCCCGAAGCTATCTTTTCGCTTCGTGATGCCATTAATAAAGGCGTTGTTGACGGGCCGCACATTCGAGCCTCTGGCCCTGCCCTTTCCCCGACTGGCGGACATGGAGACACACACGGCTACCGCACCGAAATTTTAGAGTTATTTCACTCCCCGACGATTTGTAATGGCGCGGACGATTGTCGCCGTGCCGCGCGAGCCGCCATTAAATCAGGGGCGGACGTAATTAAAATCACGGCCACAGGCGGCGTATTATCAAACACAGCCGCAGGAACCGAGCAACAATTTTTCAATGATGAGCTTGAAGCCATCGTTGAAAGTGCTAAAAAAATGGGGCGCAAAGTTACCGCCCATGCCCACGGTAAAACCGGTATAGACAGCGCCCTAGAGGCAGGTGTGAAATCTATAGAACACGGCACATATCTGGATCAAGAAACGGCACGATTATTTAAGAAACATCAAGCGGTACTGATCCCGACGGTATTGGCAGGCATGACAGTTGTTGATTGGGCAGAAAACAAAAATTGGCTTCCTCCGGCTTCCGCCGCCAAGGCTTTGAAAGTTGGGCCACAAATGAAAAACATGCTAACCATTGCTTACAAAAACGGCGTTACCATTGCTTTTGGTACAGACACTGGCGTTTCC
>JAJRSG010000214.1 GCA_024278915.1 Alphaproteobacteria bacterium | reverse complement strand
TCCCCACACGCCGAGCCAAGTAACAATAACTCCATAATAGAATCTCCCACCACGGTTTCGCGACAAATATCATTGATACTCGTAACTTCGATGGCAGCGTCAAAGCTCTGGGCAAGGCTTGCGAATTTTGCAGCAGCCCTCTCATGCAATCCACGTCGATTACGCAAGGTAACCCGACATGTCTTGGCAGCATAGGCTTGTTCACTCAATTTTCTTCACCGGCAATGATTTCAGAAGCAATTGGAATATAACGCCGACCCGCAGATTTCGCTGTTTGCGCTGCTTCTGCCAATGTTTCCACTTCGCGTGCCTGTGATAATTTAATGAGCATTGGCAAATTAACGCCCGCCACAACTTCCACCTGCCCTTCTTTGAGTAGAGAAATGGATAGATTTGAAGGAGTGCCACCAAACATATCTGTTAGCAATAATACACCGCTACCACTATCAGCTTGGGTTACACACTCTCTGATTTGATCAGACGCCTTTTCTAGGTCATCATCTGCACCAATGCAGACGGTTTGCAATTTTGTCATTGGTCCAACCACGTGCTCAGTCGCAAGCCGTAACTGCTCGGCTAGAGCTCCGTGGGTAACAATCACAAGTCCAATCAATTTCGACCCCTAGATAACAAGAATTCACTTAAACAAATATTCAAAGAGATGGAAAGTGTAAAATGCAAACAAAGGTCATTGTTTATGTTTTTTTTGGTTTTTGTGCGTCTTGTTGGTTTTTGAAGATGATTGTAGAGCCAACGGCAATCTTAGGCTGAACCTCGCCCCTGTTATTTTCTGCGTTTTCTTGTCTTTACGATTTTCAACTGTAATCGTGCCTCTATGGGCTAGCATGATTTGCTTACAGATCGCTAATCCCAAGCCTGAATGGTTACCAAAGGCTGCCCCTTCGGGTCTTTGCGTATAAAAACGATCAAATATTTCGTCTAAGTTTTCCGCCAAAATACCGGGGCCATCATCATCAATGGTGACGATTACCTTGCCCTCATCTTCACCTTCCCCGCGACAGGCCTGCAACCTGACACTCGCCTCTTTATCTTTGGGGGAAAACGTCAGGGCATTATCAATCAAATTACGAAGCACTTGTCCAAGAGGGCTCTCTAGTGCCTGCACAATCATCGGCTCTGCTGTGGTGTCCGGATTTGCCATAAAGACAACATCCACACCGGTCTCTTTGCGAGTTTGCGTATAAAAATCAGCAATCCCCTTTAAGAACACTTCAATATCCAATGGCTCAGATGGCGAACGCGCTAAATTGGCGTCCATGCGTGACGCCTTGGAAATATCGGTTACAAGGCGGTCCATTCGCGCGACATCATTTTGGATAATGTCTATCATTTTTTCGCGCGCTTCCGGCGTTTTTGCAATACGTAAAGTCTCACTCGCTGAACGCAGGGAAGTAAGCGGGTTTTTAATTTCATGGGCAACATCAGAAGCAAAATTGGCAATGTCGTCAATCCGTTCATACATGCCAGCCGTCATATCCCGTAATACCAAAGACAAATCCCCGATTTCATCACCACGAACGGAAAGGTCGGGGATTACTTTACTTTTTTTCGTTGATCGCAAAACCTGTTCTGCCGAACGGGCAAGTTTACGAATAGGCAAAGCTATAAATAAGGTCAGCGCCAAAGACGATAAAATGGAGGTTAAAATCGCGATCAAAATAATCGGAGTTAGCCCTTGTCTTTGCGACGCCAAAATCGTGTCAACATCGCTTGTTTCAAATATGACGGCACCAAGTACATTTTGAACCGGTTTTATTGGCATGGCGACGCTGACAATGAGATTATCATCCTCATATTGCTCGCCTGCCACAATATCATCATTTAATGCCGACTTAACATCTGCCTGCAAATGGCGTTGAAGCTCTTGTCGGTGGTTTTTATACACAGGCAAGTTATTGACCCATTTATCAATTCGCATTTGCAGCCGAATCCACCACTTTTCCTTAATCTTCTCGGGCCGAGGGGTAAGCGAAGCTTCACCGATAATTGGATCCAACGTGCCGGTTTCAATACTGTCGTCAAAAAGCGCGCTATCCGAAACCAGTTTTCCTTGTTTGTTATAAAGTCGTATGCGTGCCTTTGGCGGCACGTCCACCCGACGAAGGATTCTTTGCGCAGCTTCTTCGTCCAAAGTCGCCACTGCCCCCAGACCTGTTGCCTGATCCCCTAAAAGGTTAGCAATCAGGCGGGCTTGTGATTTCAGGTTTTCTGTCTTCGCAATAATCAAACCGTGGCTGAATTGGTTTAATGTCAATGTACCAATAATCAGGGTAAGAAGGCCCAACAAATTTCCCATGAAGATACGGCGGGTTAGCGTCGAGAAAAACATAGACCGCCGCACGCCGCGTCGCCGTTCTCGTTTCCACTCAAATTTGTGCCTAAAAATCAAAACCGCTCACTTTCGTCCAAATGCAAGCACCAACAAATTGAGCCATTGAGCCGAAACGTATCAGCAGATAATATGGAAATATTACCGACGGCACGCAACGAATTCAGAAGGCAAAATATCGCGCTAAGCTTCTTTGTACTTGTAGCCTATCCCATAAAGCGTTTCAATTCCGTCAAATTCCTTATCAGATTTGCGGAATTTCTTTCGTAACCGCTTGATGTGGCTATCGATTGTGCGGTCGTCGACATAAACTTGATCATCATAGGCCACATCCATGAGATTATCACGACTCTTCACATAGCCTGGACGGTAAGCAAGCGCATGTAAAATGAGAAATTCCGTCAC
>JAJRSG010000213.1 GCA_024278915.1 Alphaproteobacteria bacterium | reverse complement strand
TGCAAGTCTGATAGCATTAGGTGGAAAACAGGTGGTTAATTTGACAAAGCCGATAAAAGTGAGGCAAAGGCATTATAAGCGTAAAGCCACTTAAATCTAAGATGCCGTTAACCCCCTAATTTAGGCGGCAATTTGTCTCCACTCGACGAGCGCTAAACCTCAGTACTTCATTAGTTTTTTTCTGCGATTTAGGTGTCGCTCATGGTTAAAATGATTGCGAAATTGAGCGTGGGGTGACGTATTGAAATTACGCAAATCTGCCCCATATAAGAAGGAAGGGAGGGAAGATGGACGTTATTGAGTAGGATTGAAAAATGTTAGAAATAGATATCAATAAAAATGAAAACTATGTCATTGCTTCGCCGCGAGGCAAGCTTTCCAAAGAAGACTTTACCCAAATTACGCAGCGCATAGATGCTTATATTAATGAAAATGACAAGGTGCCTTCCTTGGTAATAAGGGCGGACGGGTTCCCGCATTGGGACAAGTTCAAAGCGTTTGTCGCTCACTTGAAATTTATCAGAGAATCGCAGAAAATTATTCCAAAAGTAGCGATTGTCAGTGACAGCAAGGCTTTGGTGGTTTTGCCAAAAATCACCCAGCATTTTGTGAAAGCTACGGTGCGGCATTTCCCCGAGAGAAAATTTGAACAGGCGCTGAAATGGATAAGCACCCAAGGTGATCATCCTGGGCAAGTGTCCTTTTTGAAGGGCCTTCCTGCTGATGTGATTGCAGTGAGATTAGAGGGCGTGATTACGGCCACGGATTATGAAGAAACACTGATCCCATTAGTTGACGAAAAATTGAAAACTCATGACAAACTTAAAATGTTGGTGGTGCTTGATGACCGCTTCCAGTCCTATACAGCCGGCGCCATGTGGGACGATACAAAATTTGGTATGACCCATTTAACCACTTTGTCTAAACTCGCAGTCGTGTCCGACAAAGGATGGGTGCGCCGTAGCGTAAAGCTTTTTGGCCCGCTCATGCCAACGCATGTACGTGTGTTTGATGTAAGCGAGCTAGAGGCGGCGCGAGACTGGATCAAAACGTAACCCCACTATCCACCCTGAAGGCGAGAGAAATTATGGAAAATAAAAGTTATATAGAGCGCGAAGTTGTCGGATATTTCCATGATACGGAAGCCTTGCAAGCGGCCATCGATAAGTTATCAGCAATTGGTGTTGATAAAACCGAAATTAGTTGCATGACTTCGGCTGAAGATGTCGAGCGAAGGTTAGGTGATCAATTCGGTATCGAGACCATAAATACAGTCGATGGTGTTCCAGAAATTGTGTACAAAAATGAAGAGAACGCTTCGGCGGGGAGTTACTTTAACCCTGGCACATTCATGTATGTTGGCGAATTGTTGGAGACGGCTCCTGTGATTTTAACTGGCGGGACTTTGGCGGCTGGCTTGATGGCTGGTTTGGTGAGTGGTGGCAAAACCATCAAGAAAGCCCTCGAAAAAATGGTTGGTTTGCAACATGCTAAACGGATTGAGCATGAGTTAAAGGGCGGCGGCGTCTTGCTTTGGGTACGGGTTTGGAACGAAAGTGATGAGCATCGCGTGTCTTTGATTTTGGAACAAAATTCCGGTCGGGACGTCCATGTGCACAGGTTTACACAAGAGACCGAACATGAGCCAGTGGCCGCAGACAACGGAATAGAGCTTAGTTATCACGGTGTTCCCTATCTTGAAGCAGGGGAAAATGAATACTATGTTTCTGGGAAATTATTTGCCAGCGAAGAAGAAGCTAAAGAGTATATTCGCAGGCATAGTTATGTTGAGAGGCTATACCGTGACGCTAAAGTAGCCAAGTTGGACTTGGAAGAAGTTTTGCGTGACCTTATTCAGGCGTTTGAAACACCTGCTAATTTGATGGAAGCGCCACTGGCTGAAGATCTTAAAGTCGAGCTTTTGAAAAGGTGGGCGTATTACGAGCAAGAGTTAGAGGTTGCCGCCGATGATGGCATGGTAACTCCGGATAACCCGGGTGCAAAATTACAAGAAATAGATAACTATATCCGCATGTTAACTGGCGAATAAAACCGTAAACTTCGCGGTGATGGTTGTTGTACCTGTCAATCATTCATCAATGAACAAACGCCGACAATCGTTGACCTCTTGGTGCTCTCTATGCAAGACTTGCTTTAAATAGGCAGTCGGTTTTGTAGGGAATTCTTATGGGTAAGGAAACACAGAAAGCAAGTTGTTTGTGTGGGGCGGTAAAAGTGCATGTCGCAAATTTGTCTGCATTTGTGAACCATTGTAATTGTAGTTTGTGCCGCAATAGTGGCGGCGTTTGGGGTTATTATCATCCCGCTGATGTGGACGTCATTGGCGAAACTAATGATTATGTCAGGCGC
>JAJRSG010000212.1 GCA_024278915.1 Alphaproteobacteria bacterium | reverse complement strand
GCGTCACATAACTTAAAATTTGATAAGTAATCACGCAATATACAATTTAAAGCGTATTTTATTCATTTTTTTGTGGATAATTGCATTTTCAAACAAAATTATTCTCCACATTTTGATGCTGATATAACATAGTCGCCGAGTTGAACTGTTTAGTTTGACAGGCGGATTGTTTAATTGTCCCACATCAATGACGCAATCCGCCACTGCAAATGCTTTAATAAGAACAACTAAAACATACCTTTACCTAGAACAATTAACTCTTTGGCATTTTCGGCATATAATTTTCATCATGCTTGGCAAGGACGCTACTAGCTTCGAACACGCCATTCGGTTTGAGTTTTCCCGTAAGAACAACCCCTTGTCCCTCTCTAAAAAGGTCGGGCAGAACACCTTTATAATGGACCTCCAAACTAGGAATTTCAGGGTTTGCGTCATCGAAATTTATAATCATAAACTGTGTATTCAAGCTATCAGGTTTTGTAATACTACCATCAACAACGAGCCCGCCAACTTTAACGGGGTTGACGCCTTGGATATAATCAAGGCTCACAACATTACTTGGGTTAATAAACAACTGTTTATTATCTCCCAGTGCTTTTAGTAAAAGAACTGTGCCTGTTAAAATGATAAGGGCCGCCAGCAGGCTATTGACCATTCTACGATTTCTGTGCTTTGGTTTCATTGTTCTGGTGTATCAAGTAAGCCCGTGATAGTAAACGTCAATTATGGATGATCAGCAGCAAAATAATACGGGATTGGAGATTGTAAACCTTGGCTTACAGCGTGGAGACACGGCTATTTTATCTGGGTTTAACTTGTCCGTAACCCCTGGCGACATGGTGTGGATTAAGGGGAGCAATGGTATTGGAAAAACCTCGTTCCTAAAGTGTTGTGCTGGTTTGCTTCGAGCACAAGAAGGCAATATTTTGTGGAATGGTGATAATATACTTAAATCATCTCTTGGGCACGCTGCTTATTTGGGGCATCTTGATGCTCACAAACCTGATTTAACAGCTCTTGAAAATTTGCAATTTTGGCAAACTATCTATGACAGTACAAAAGACATTAATTCATGCCTAAAACAAGTTGGTCTCTGGAAGCAAAAAGACCAAAAAGCTAAAACACTTTCTGCAGGGCAATCTCGCCGCTTATCTCTTGCAAGGTTACTTCTTAGCAATGCTCCCTTATGGATATTGGACGAGCCTGCGGCGGTAATGGATGAAAAAGGTAAAAATTTGATTCAAGGTTTACTGAATAATCATATTAATGCAAATGGCTGCGTTTTACTTGCTTCACATGGTGCGCCTGTTCGGGTTGGAAATCACACCCGACTCTTAAGTTTTGATGCAGGAGATACACATGCAAGGGCTTAGTACGGTCATTAAAAGGGACTTACTCATAGCATACCGTTCTGGAGGAACGTGGTTATTAAGTTTGATTTTCTTTTGCCTTTTTCTTGCCCTTAGCGCCATTGCCCTTGGCGGAGATTTTGCTACGCTACGCCCTCTCGCACCAGCCTTAATTTGGCTTTCGCTTATTCTTTCTCTCTTGCTTTCTTTTGAACAATTATTTCGAACAGATAAAGAAGATGACACGCTTTCCCACCTTAAACTTTCAGGTTTAGGTCTTAGTAACTACGTGTTTGCCAAATGCTGTGTGCATTGGGTTTTATCGGTTCTCCCCTTATTACTATGCCTCCCCCTAGCAGCTTTATTCTTTGATTTAGGGTTAGCCAGTACGGCAGGCCTGTTTTTTTCGATCTTGATCGCAAGCCCTGCGCTTATATGTTACGGCGCATTTTCAGGAGCTTGCCTCGTGAGTTATAAAGGTGGTGGCGTGCTTTTAGTATTGCTAACAGTGCCTGTTCTTTTGCCACTCTTGATTTTTGGAGTCAGTGGCTCCATACGGTATGCACAACTAGGCTTGCATGCGACCGAGTTTCAGGCGTTGGCGGGTTTAAGTCTGATTGCAATCGCTGTGGGCATCCCAGCTTCGGCTGCTGCATTAAATATAACTTTGGAATAATTTTCAATTATGATTTCTATATTAGCCAACCCGCATCGTTTTTTAAAGTTCGCCCGGTTTGCCGGCCCGATATTTGGTGTTATTGCCCTAATGACTATTTGTCTCGGTTTGTGGCTAGGAATTTGGCACTCCCCCGAAGATTATCAACAAGGTCATAGTGTACGTATTATGTATGTACATGTTCCTGCTGCTTGGAATGCGATGATGGCCTACGGAATTATGGCAACGACAAGCTTAATTGCCTTTATCTGGCGCCACCCTCTCGCAGATGAGGTCGCCAAGGCTTGTGCATTACCGGGAGCCGCCTTTACTGCTCTTGCTCTCATTACAGGCAGTTTGTGGGGTAAAACGAGTTGGGGCACTTTCTGGGTGTGGGATGCACGGCTTACATCAATGCTCGTCCTTCTCTTCCTGTTTTTTGGATATATGAGCATTTGGGCAACCATGGAGGATAAGAAAAAAGCGGCAAGAACAGCAGGACTCGTTGCTATGGTTGGGGTAATTAACCTCCCTATCATCAAATTTTCAGTCAATTGGTGGAACAGCCTACATCAGGGCAGCACATTGTCATCACCTAATGCCCCAGGGCTTCCAACAGATATGCTAATCCCCCTCCTCCTCCTCACTATTGGATATAGTTGCTTTTTTGGCTGGGTTGTTATCAACCGAGTACAGAACTCAATTGCCATCAGTAAGAAACAACGGCGCGCAAAGGAAAATAAAGCTGCCACCGTAACCATGGAGACGTTATAATGAGTTTCATTCCTGATTTCGGTAAATATGCCATCTTTGTTTGGACATGTTACTGGGTGTCTGTCTTTACATTATTATCTTTAACATTTTTAACTTTTTTCCAAAACAGCAAACATAGAAAATGAATCTCGAAAATGAATTTCACAGCCTAGGTGAAACGCCTATCGCGCGCCTAAAAGCCTTAATGGCAAGATTACGTGACCCACAAACGGGTTGTCCTTGGGACGTAGAGCAAACATACGCAACCATTGCCCCTTACACCATTGAAGAAGCTTATGAGGTTAGTGACGCCATCGATAATGGAAATATGGGTGAACTAAAGGAAGAACTTGGTGACTTATTATTGCAAGTAATTTTCCATGCACAAATTGGCAAAGAACAAGGCGACTTTGACTTTGATAGCATTTGCGACACGTTAGTGAAAAAAATGATTGTTCGACATCCTCATGTTTTTGGTAAAGAAGTGCACCGAAACTCAACTCAGCAAACTGCTGCTTGGGAAAGTTTAAAAGCTGATGAGAGAGAACAAAAAGGTGGCGCGAGTGTTCTCGATGGTGTGGCTTCTGCACTTCCCGCACTTATGCGCGCCGAGAAACTTCAAAAAAGAGCTGCACGTGTCGGCTTTGATTGGTCTGACACCAATCAGGTTTTGGATAAAATAATAGAAGAAGCAGGTGAAGTTATTGAAGCGAAAGAAAGCGGAGAAGCACAAGAACGTGTCCATGAAGAAGTGGGCGATCTAATTTTTGCCGTCACAAACCTTGCGAGAACACTAGGCGTTGACCCTGAGCATGCCTTACGAGATACCAACCGTAAATTCACAAATCGTTTCCACTATATAGAACAAAATGCCAAACAAGAGTTAGCATCTATGGATTTGGAAGCACTAGAAGCCTTATGGATTGAAGCTAAACGACAAGGCATTTAAGTAAATAAGTGCCCATGTTTAGCTCGTAATACACCAACTTTCATCTGTGGAAGTTTAATTTGCATCTCCAAATCACCATTGGAGGCTGTTTCCTCCACCATGACATCTCCATTTTCATAAAGCCATGCCCTAATGCCATAATCTTTAGGGGTAATGCGTACATCAATTATTTCATCAAATTTCGCGAGACACGTTTCGATCCCAAGTTTTAATTCTTCTAGCCCCTGATTTTTGATACAAGATACTGGGAAAGTAAGACTAGTTAGAGCGTCATCGGGTGTCCCTCGATTACTCGAAGTGGCACTATCTAAAAGGCCTAGCTTTTCTTCCTCATCAATCAGGTCAATTTTATTCCACGCTTCTATCATTTGTTGCCCATGTTTTGGGCCAGCATCAATGGAATCGAGAATGTTCAACACATCTTGCTTACGGGCTTCGGTGAGGGGATCAGAAATGTCG
>JAJRSG010000211.1 GCA_024278915.1 Alphaproteobacteria bacterium | reverse complement strand
GGTTTGGGATGGATGCGGTCATCAAAGTAGATATTGGCAGTGGGGAAACCTAATGTACGGCCAAGATGGTCACCATGCACCACCTCTCCGTCCATAATCCACGGGCGCGAGAGCATATGGGCCGCAAAGAAGACGTCCCCTTCCCGCAAAGCGTCACGAATTTCCGTCGACCCGTATTTACCGTAACTTTTATGTAAGCTAATGGGCGGGACACCATTGACACCAATGCCTCTTGCACTGCAATGTTTTTTCAGGCTTTCAAAATCACCACACCTTGCTTTGCCGTAGCGAAAATCTTCTCCGACCACCACATGCTTCACCCCAAGGCCGTCATGTAAAACATTCTCGACAAATTCCTCGTCATCCATTTGGGTCAAGGCATTATCAAAAGGAATTTCATAAAGATTTTGTACGCCCATTTCTTTTAGGAGTATGGCGCGAAGCCGTGAACTCATCAGGCGAAACGGCGGCGTATCGGGCCTAAAAAAACGACTGGGATGTGGTCTGAAACAGGCGACCCCAAGGGCAACATCCCGTTCTTTGGCAATCTCAGCCGCCGTTTCAATAACGACCTGATGACCACGGTGAATCCCGTCAAAATTACCCAGAGCAATCACTGCCCCCCGTTCGGATTCTTGCAAACCCGTATATTGGCCCAAACGATTCAAGGTTTAGTCCTCTGCGGGGCGTTTCGGAACGATGACACCTGCATCGCCGCGAATAATTTGTTTGCCATTAACAGAGCACGAAACTTTCATTTTCACTCTGCCTGTACGTTCATTAATTTCCAAAACCTCGGCTCTGGCAACCACTTCATCCCCCATCATGGCAGGGCGACGAAAGCGCATATTCAGTTCTACGAAAACAGCGCCCGGCCCCGGAAGGTCATTTCCCAAAATCGCGGAGATCAAAGACGCCGATAAGGCGCCGTGCGCTATTCGGCCACCAAACATGGTGGTCTTGGCAAATTCTTCGTCCACATGGATCGGATTAAAGTCACCTGACAGTTCTGCGAAAGTGTCTATCTTTTCCGCTGATACCACCATTGTGTTTTCAGCGGACATACCAATTTTCATCTCGTCCAGATAATATCCGCGTTTTATTTCAGTCATAAGTCTCTCTCTAGCTCTTGCCCTTATTATAGCTACCAAGACAAAGACGAAAGCATATATTTGGCAAAAATGCCATGTTTTTCGAGTAACTCGCGAACTTGTGAAGCATTCCCCGTGTGCACACCACTGGCAACGAACAGACAATCATAGTTTTCATTCTGTGCGCCTAGCAAATCTGTCTGTATATTATCGCCAATGGCCAGAATGCGGGAACTGTCAATTTCATAGCCAGCAATCTCTTTTAGCCATGCCCGCGACAGGCGGTAAATTGCCTTGTGCGGCTTGCCGGCATAAACTGTTTCCCCACCCATTTGTTCGTATTTTTGTGCCAAGGCCCCGCCGCAATAAATTAATTTATCACCCCGCCGCGCCCGAATATCGGGATTGGCGCACACTAAGGGCAAGTTTAAGGCCAGCGCCTCTGTCAATAATTCATCATAATCATCCGGCGTTTCTGTCTCGTCGTCAAACAAACCCGTACAGGAAATAAATTTAGCATGTGCCAATTCGACAAAGTTTAAATCCAG
>JAJRSG010000210.1 GCA_024278915.1 Alphaproteobacteria bacterium | reverse complement strand
TGTCCATACTTATTAACAAAGATACAAAAATTATTACGCAAGGTATGACTGGTAAAACAGGGACGTTTCATACGGAACAGGCACTTGCTTATCACGGTACACAAATGGTTGCTGGGGTAACACCGGGTAAGGGAGGGACTGAGCATATTGGTCTGCCAAATTATAATACCGTTGCCGAGGCTAAAGCAGCAACTGGGGCGAATGCATCCGTGATTTATGTACCGCCGCCATTTGCCGCGGACGGAATTTTAGAGGCGATTGACGCCGAGATGGAACTGATCGTTGCTATTACCGAAGGTGTGCCAGTTCGCGATATGATTGCGGTTAAACGCGCGCTTTGTGGGTCTAAATCACGGCTTATTGGGCCTAATTGCCCTGGCGTATTTACACCGGAAGAATGTAAAATCGGCATTATGCCCGGCAAAATATTCAAAAAAGGATCTGTCGGGGTTGTTTCACGATCGGGAACATTGACCTATGAAGCCGTTTACCAAACATCGCAAGTTGGCCTTGGCCAAACAACGGCGGTTGGTATCGGTGGTGATCCTGTAAATGGAACTAACTTTATTGACGTACTTGATTTATTTCTCAGCGATGATGAAACTAAATCAATCATCATGATTGGTGAAATTGGTGGTAGTGCCGAAGAAGAAGCGGCTGAATATTTAGCCCATCAAGCCAGAAAAGGCCGTTCTAAACCGGTTGTTGGCTTTATCGCAGGACGTACTGCGCCTCCAGGTCGAACAATGGGCCATGCTGGCGCGATTGTATCCGGCGGCAAAGGTGGCGCAGAAGATAAAATCGCGGCTCTCGAAGCCGCGGGCGTAACTGTATCGCCTTCCCCTGCTAAATTGGGGGTAACTTTGATGGACGTGCTAAAAGGATAGTCGTCTATCGGAGTGATGAGGGGTAAGTTGTTAATTGGGTGTAGATACCGAGGCTATTCATGACAAATAAACCACGCTCGCAACAAAATCAGGACTTTCTGGATACATTATATCTGGATGGTGCTAATGCGCATTATCTGGAGCAAATGCAGGCGAAATATATTGCTGACCCGCATTCGGTTGACCCAAGTTGGCGAGAATATTTCGCCGCTCTTGGTGAAGATGGAGCGAGTGTGCAAAAAACCGCAGATGGTCCAGTGTGGGAACGTCGTGATTGGCCTCAAGATCCACGTGATGAGTGGACATCAGCCCTTACGGGAGAATGGTCTGAAGCCGCCATTTCGGCAAAGATCAAGGCCGCAAAACCTTCTGCAACCCATGGGGATATTCAACAGGCAACGAAGGATAGTATTCGCGCTTTGATGTTGATTAGGGCCTACCGGATTCGTGGGCACTTAATCGCAGACCTTGACCCGCTTGGTTTGGTGAAGCGCGAACTTCATCCCGAGCTTGATCCGGCAACATATGGGTTTTCTAAGGACGATTATGATCGGCCTATTTTTCTAGACAATGTGCTTGGCTTGAAATCGGCCACGCTCAACGTCATTTTGGACATGGTGCGTAGAACTTATTGTTCGACATTTGGTGTTCAATTCATGCATGTGTCTGATCCGGCTGAAAAACGCTGGTTGCAAGAACGTATTGAGGGGCCGGGAAAAGAAATTTCCTTTACGCCAGAGGGCCGCAAGGCAATCTTGCAAAAGCTGATCGAGGCACAAGGTTTTGAAGACTTGCTTCAGAAACGCTATCCAGGAACCAAACGTTTTGGACTTGATGGCGGTGAAAGCCTTATTCCTGCGTTGGAACAAATTATTAAAGTCGGCGGCGCGATGGGTGTCAAGGACATGAATTTTGGGATGCCCCATCGCGGTCGCCTCAACGTTCTGGCTGCTGTGATGGCCAAACCTTACCAAGCGATCTTTTTTGAATTTTTAGGCGGGGTAAGTTCTGGTGCGGAAGATTTTGGCTCAGGCGATGTGAAGTATCATTTGGGGGCGTCATCAGACCGCGGATTTGACGGTAATGAAGTGCATTTGTCTTTGGCCCCTAATCCGTCCCACTTGGAGGCTGTAAATCCTGTTGTAATCGGGAAAACTCGCGCCAAGCAACAAATGATGCAAGATACCCACGAAAGTGTGGACGGCGAAAAAGTGATGGCGGTGCTTTTGCACGGCGATGCTGCCTTCGCTGGTCAAGGGGTGATCACAGAGTGTTTTGGTTTATCTGGCCTGCTTGGTTATAAAACTGGCGGCACCATGCATGTGATTGTTAACAACCAGATCGGATTCACGACTTCACCGCATTTTTCCCGCTCGACGCCCTATCCGACAGATGTTGCTTTGATGGTGGAAACGCCGATATTCCACGTTAATGGTGATGATCCCGAAGCGGTTGTATTTGCGGCGCGTGTTGCGACTGAATATCGCCAGACATTTGGTAAAGATATTGTTCTCGATTTGATTTGTTATCGCCGTTACGGTCATAATGAAGGTGACGATCCAAGTTTTACCCAGCCGATTATGTATAAAACCATTAAAGGTAAAAAGTCGACGCGGGATGTTTATGGAGAACGTCTTGTTGCCAATGGTACTTTGACGGCGGATGAATATCAGGCCATGAAAGATAAGTTTTCGAACTTTTTGGAATCAGAGTTCGAGACGGCCAAGTCATTTGAAAAGAAGAAACCAGATTGGCTCGCTGGCGTGTGGTCAGGCATACAACTGCCCGACGGCGATGACAAACGGCGCGGCGATACGGCTGTTGAAATAGATACCTTAAAGCACATTGGGGATCGGATTACAGTTATCCCCGAGGATGCAAATTGCCACCGTACGCTGAAGAAATTGATCCTGCGTCGGCGTGATAAAATTGAAAAGGGCAAGGACATTGACTGGGCGCTCGCCGAACATTTGGCATTTGGCTCCTTGTTGGTAAAAGGGCATGCCGTGCGTTTGTCAGGGCAAGATTGTGGGCGCGGAACTTTTTCCCAGCGGCACAGTCATATTGTGAACCAAGAGACGGAAGAGCGCTATACCCCGCTAAATCATATTGAAGAAGGGCAAGAATATTATCAGGTTCTGGACAGTATGTTATCGGAAAATGCTGTGCTTGGATTTGAATACGGATTTTCCATTACCGAGCCTAAAGCACTAGCCCTTTGGGAAGCGCAATTTGGTGATTTTGCCAATGGCGCGCAGGTGATGGTTGATCAGTTTATTTCTTCTGCCGAGCAGAAATGGCTTCGCATGTCTGGTCTCGTAATGTTATTGCCTCATGGTTATGAAGGGCAGGGACCGGAACATTCTTCGGCCCGCCTAGAACGTTATCTACAAATGTGTGCAGAAGATAATATGCAAGTGGCCAATATTACTACGCCTGCTAATTACTTCCATGTACTTCGGCGACAAGTTCAACGTAATTTTCGCAAACCCTTGATCGTGATGACACCCAAGTCATTGTTGCGACATAAACGCTGTGTGTCGACTTTGGAAGAAATGGGGCCGGGGTCTTGTTTTCATCGATTGTTATGGGATGACGCGGAATATAATCCGCAAGAGGGTGAAATTCACCTGACGGATGATCGTAAAATTAAGCGAGTGGTATTGTGTTCTGGCAAGGTTTATTATGATTTGTTCGAAGAACGTGAGAGATTAAAACGCGATGATGTTTATATCTTACGGGTTGAACAATTATTCCCTTATCCGGGGGGCGCTTTAGTTGAAGAGCTTTCCCGTTTTAAAAATGCGGAAATGTTTTGGTGCCAAGAAGAGCCGAAGAACATGGGTGCATGGTCCTTCATCGAACCATTCTTGGAAGAAACACTTGCTAAAATTGAAGCCAAGCATGGACGGGTTCGTTATGCAGGCCGTAAGGCAAGTGCTTCGACGGCCACCGGCATCGCCAGTAAACATAAGGCTGAACAACAAGCATTATTAGACGCAGCTTTTGCAAAATAGGTTAAGATTATGATTGATATTAAAGTTCCGAATGTTGGCGAAAGTGTTGCCGAGGTTACCATCGCACAATGGTTTGTAAAAGTTGGCGAGGCTATCAAAAAAGATGAACCCTTGGTCGAGCTGGAAACAGACAAGGCCGCCCAAGAACTGGTCGCTCCGGAAGACGGTGTCTTAACTGAAATTCTTGTGCCTGAAGGGGAAAATGCAGAAATCGGCGTCTTGATTGCGCGGCTATCTACGGATGGTGTGGCAAGTGTTACGGCTAAGGCGGAACCGGTTGCGGAAGCTGCACCAGCGCCTGCACCAACAAGTGCGAAAGATCCGATGCCGTCTGCCCAACGAATTATCACGGAAAAAGGATTGGACGCCGCTTCAATTTCAGGCACGGGTAAAGATGGTCGGATTACCAAAGGGGATGCGTTGACGGCGACAGCACCTGCGGCGGTTCCTGCCCCCGTTGTGACAGCTTCTGTACCTCGCGAAACGGGTCCGCGCGAAGAACGTGTGCGTATGTCCCGTTTGCGCCAAACCATTGCGCGCCGCTTGAAAGACGCTCAAAATACTGCCGCTATGCTCACTACCTATAATGAGGTGGATATGAGCAATATCATGGAGATGCGGAAGAAATACAAACAGGTATTTATTGATAAACATGGGGTGAAACTCGGCTTTATGAGTTTCTTCGTCAAAGCCTGCGTAACAGCGCTTAAGGATGTGCCAAGTGTGAACGCTGAAATCGATGGCACGGATGTTATTTATAAAAATTATTATGATATTTCTATTGCAGTTGGCACAGACAAGGGTCTTGTGGTGCCTGTATTGCGAGACGCGGAAAGTTTATCGTTGGCCGGTATCGAAAAAGGCATTGGCGCACTAGGTAAGAAAGCCCGAGACGGTGACTTATCTATGGATGACATGAGCGGTGGTACATTTACGATTTCTAATGGCGGTGTTTACGGCTCTCTCATGTCCTCGCCCATATTGAACCCACCGCAATCTGGTATTCTTGGCATGCATAAAATTGAGAAACGTGCCGTAGTGGTGGATGATCAAATTGTGATCCGCCCTATGATGTATCTCGCGCTTTCTTATGATCACCGGATTGTTGATGGCAAAGGTGCAGTGACCTTCCTTGTTCGCGTTAAAGATTGCCTCGAAGATCCAGAACGGATGCTACTTGATCTCTAGGTCTCGGTTATTGTCCATAAAAATGCGAATTTTTTCGAGGGTGTGGCTCAGAGTGCTAAGCTCTTCGCTTGGAAACGCGGCACCCATTTCGGCGTAATAAGGGCTTAATTTAGCAATGGTGGTTGCAAATACTTCCCGCCCTGCATCGGTGATTTCTACTTGCTTAGAACGCTTGTCTATGGGGTCGGGTGTGATGGCGACCCAGCCATTTTTCGACAATAGCCCTAAAGAATGGGTCATCGCCCCCTTGGTGACTTGAAATGCGTTCGTGAGTTCGGTTGGCTTATGTGGCCCCGGCAAACGGGTCAGGTGGGTCAATACATGGAATTGGGCAATTGTTAAGGGCTTGGGGAGGAGGTGGCGTAAGAATGCTTCCGCGAGCTGGTTGATAATGCCAATTTCGGTAAATACTTGGTGCATGTAAGGGGCTCTTTATTTTAGCCTTGTCTCCAAAGGCCATCGTGGTGAATTGGTTGTGGCCTTCCCATAGCCCATTCTCACGAGCATTTGAATACGGTTGTCGCCATTTACACTACCCATGCTTAAGAGTTTGTGAATAGCAGCTAATTGTGCATCCATTTCTGGGTATTCTTGTAAGCATTGGCTTAAGGGTTGCATGGATATGCCAAGTTGGGTGGCTTTCAAGTTTGCGCGTGCATAAGCGCGCCCTGCTGCAATCTGGTCAACTCGCGAATTAGTCGGCGTGGTAATCCAGACAAAACTTTGCGTGGTGTCGATCGCTTCTAAGTACATATTCATGCCTTGTCTAAAAGCCGTCGAACTATGGTCTCGCATGGCGCTTGGTGACATGGCACCGCCAAGGTTTAAGAGTTCGATGATGGGGCCTTCAATGGAAATGCCGTCGGGGTTTTCAGTAACGGCCTGACGCCCGACCCGCATTAAGCCTGCACTTTCTTCATGCGTGTAGGGGGTCATGAATTCGATGCGAGCCGCCTCGGCACATATGTTTTGAATGTTGGCAACGAGTGGGGGGAAGTGTGTCGTTGTGGTGCCTGGCCCTGCGGCGGTTTGAATGGCGATGAGGTCAGTACGATTTGGAACGGCGTCTGTGTAAGGCGTTCTGTCTGTACGTCGGTTTATTATATATGGAAATAGATCTGCATTCTTCGTATTTCCTTCAACAAGCTGAATATGAGCAACCGGACGTAAGTCCAGCTGTGTGTCGTGACTGCCTTGCTCAAAAAGAATGGTATTGGCGACCTTGTTTTTGTACGCGGCAGCAATGGAGAGTTGTTCCAAGAAACACCCGAGTCCAATGGTGATTTGTCGATCAAATGGATCCGTAACGGGGAGGTGGCGCGCTTGATCGCAATAGAGTGTTGCTTCGTTTTCGCTG
The DNA here is from genome assembly GCA_024278915.1 of Alphaproteobacteria bacterium. GTDB lineage: Bacteria > Pseudomonadota > Alphaproteobacteria > Caulobacterales > Maricaulaceae > Robiginitomaculum_A. The sequence goes on along the minus strand of JAJRSG010000210.1, from coordinate 1,555 downwards.
TGGAGCTCAACCAACCAAGGTTGCCGATTATGTGGATTGGCTGCGAGTATCGCATAGGACAGAGCGTGGCGTATGGGATCATTATATTGGCCAGCCTGTTGCCAAGGTTGGCGAGCGGATGTAGCCGTAGGGGCTGCCCATATGTAAGTGCCAGCCATGCCAAGTGCTGTCGTTCCGCCAATTATTTTTAAAAATTTACGCCTACGCATGTCCATCCTTATAGTTTAAAATTAAACTAAATAGCAGATAGTTTAATTTTAAACAAGTTCATTTTGTGGCTTTTTGTCTAAAAACATGCTATGGACTTAGGGTAATCTGCAAAAAGCAGAGCAATACAGGGGGAAATAGTGACAGAAAAAAATAAAAACAATGTGCCGATCTGGTTTTGGATATGTGCCGTTATCCTAGCGCTTTGGGGGTTAATGGGAATGTATGTGTATTATGATTTTGTCACGACGACGCCAGAGAAGATGGCTAAACATGTTATGGACGGCATGTACACTCAAGGCTATGCGGACAGTTTAGAAAATACGCCTGCTTGGGCAACCGCAGTCTTCGCATTGGCTGTTTTTATAGGGGCGTTTGGGGCTTTAATGCTGCTTATGCGTAAGCGGGTGGCGCCGATAATGTACATGTTTTCTTTGATATTTATTATCATGTCTTTGACGGATATGTTTGTTCTTAGAAAAGTCCATACCATGATGAGCGGTGGACAAATTGGCATGGAAGCTGTTGTGTTACTGCTCGGTATATTTGCCGTATGGTTTTCACGAAAAAGCAAAGCTCACGGTTGGCTAAAGTAAGGTTTGATCATACATTTTATGCGAAAGTATTTTTAACGCTAGTAGAAACGTGATGATGTATCCTTAGAAATTGATAGTGAAATTATGGTGACAGTAACCAAAATTAAGCCCATTCACGATTTGCAGTTTTTGACTTAACGGTATTTCTAGGTCAATATTGCCACATTATACAATCAATTCAGTAACTGTCACCGTAATTGCTGCTACAGCTACATGGTCGGTTCATAAACCAAGCAGAAATTGAAAGAGTAGCTTATGAAAAATATAATAGCATTTCTTAATGCCAGTTTGTGTATATTGTTAGTTTCTTGTAGTAATAAACCAAGTATGGAAATAAATAATGGTATATTTACCACTATAGAAAATGTCGTTTCTGACCCGAGTCGTTACAACCATAAACGTATTGTGGTTTCCGGATATTTATTCTCTACACCTCACCTCGCTATGGATGTGCACGTTTATATGTTGGAAATTCCCCCAGGGGACTCTCTCGCGGTCTAAAGACCGCTCACCTTGTTACATGCCAATATATCTGCGTCGCTGCGAGAGCTCAGAGGGGCGTGGCGGGAAATGTGTAAGTTTAAACATGTTTTTGAACAAATAAAAAAACATCGCCGCGTGGCTTTGGCCTTTGCGAAACATATGGTTCCTTAATTTGTACCAGTCGCGTTCACCTGCCTTATTCCGCCTGACCGACGGCGGCGAGCTCACGGGTATCCGGCAAAGTCGGAGCCATGCAGGCCTTGCCTTAC
>JAJRSG010000209.1 GCA_024278915.1 Alphaproteobacteria bacterium | reverse complement strand
TTATGTTAAGCGTGGCCTGAAAGAAAACGGTCACTCAAAATTAGGCATAGAAGGCTTGGACCAATGCGATTGGGTATTAATCGATGCAGGCGATGTCATTTTGCATTTGTTCCGCCAAGAAGTTCGCGAATTTTACGCACTGGAAAAGCTTTGGTCAGTGCCGTCACTTACCGAAGACGCTTAAAGTTTAACCCCTCATGAAAATCACGATTCGCGCTGCTGGACTTATTAAATCAGGCCCCGAACGCGAACTTATTGATGAATATGTGAAACGTGCCTCTTCACTGGCCCGTAATTTGGGCATAACTTCCGTTGACGAAAGTAGTGTCGACACACGTGGCGCAAAATCACGAAGTGATGAAACCGAGGCGATCTTGTCAACGCCTTCCATCACGCCTGCCAATATATTAGTAATTTTAGACGAACGGGGCAAAACCTTATCTTCACGACAAATCGCTAAACAAATTGCCCATTGGCGCGATGACGGCAATCGACATGTTACATTTGCTATTGGCGGTGCCGACGGGTTTGCCCCCAATACCCTACCTGCAAATGTGGTCAAATGGAGCTTTGGCCAACAAACATGGCCCCATAAAATGGTACGAGTGATGATATGTGAACAAATATACCGTGCCCTGTCAATCTTATCAAATAGCCCTTATCATCGAGATTAGGCTGCAATTTTTCAACTCACATACTGACAATGACAATAATCGTGAGTACACTCCTCCCATGTTTCGCAACACATTGATATTATTGCTTTGCTTTTGGGTTAACACGGCAGGGTTTGCCCAGACCGTTAACCCGGAAAAGCTCGATGACCTAACCAAACAACAAAAAACCGCCGAGGAAAAAGCGCGACTGTTAACAAAGCAAGAAAAGAGCATTAAAGGGGAAATATCGACGCTGAAGCACGACCTTGTTCAAGCAAGCGCCCAAAGTAGAGGTTATGAAGTCGAAGCTGCCAAAATACAGGCCAAAATTTCAAAGCTACAAGCAGAAGAACAAAATATAAAATCAACAATTTTACATGACCGCGAAACTTTAGCAGATATGTTAGCCGCCTTACAAAGAATAGAACGCAACCCGCCTCCAGCCCTCTTACTCGATTCACAAAATGCGGTTAATACGATCCGTGCCGCCAATTTGATGGCCTCTCTCAGCACCGATTTGCAACAAAAATCAACAGTCTTAAGCCAACGCTTAACAGAACTGGAAACCGTCCAAACAAAATTGATTATCAGTCAGCAAAAATATCAGGAAAATGCCAAAGAGATAGACCGTCGCCGCCAGCAACTTAAGTCAGTTTTGCAAGATAAATCAAAGCTGCGCAATCAACTGAGCGCGGACCAAAAACAGCAAGCGGCCAAAGCAAAACAACTCGCCAAAGAAGCTGACAGCCTTCGCGATCTAATTTCCCGTTTCGAAGAACAAGCCAAGACTGTGTCACCTCGTTTAAAACCTGATATCGCCACCATATCACCAAGCTTGCCCAATCCACGCCTCAAACCAGGAAAAGGGACCTCCCCTCCGCCTCTTTACGTAACCCGACATAAAGGAAGATTTGCAGATGCGCGCGGAAAACTGTCTCTCCCTGTTTTGGGAAGATTATCTCGAAGATATGGCAGCAGATTGAAAAACGGGAGCAAGGCAAAGGGCGTATATTTACGTACGGCGTCAAACGCACAAGTGGTTGCCCCATTTGCAGGCCGCATCGAATTTTCAGGGCAGTTTAACAATGGTAATGTGATCATTTTAAATGTTGGGAATGGCTACTTCATCGTATTAACGGGTATGGCCAATACTTACACAACCGCAGGCGAAGTAGTCAAAGCTGGCGAGCCTCTGGGTATAATGCCGGCACAAACAAAAAAACGACCTGAATTATTTATGGAGTTTCGGAAAGATAAAGCCAGTATTGATCCGATGCCTTGGATATCTAAGGCCCTCAAAAAATAAATCGCGTAATAAAGACACCCAATTGTGATGCTTTTTTCATTTATATGAGCAGCTAAAGCACTGGAATTTCGTTTAAGAACCCGATAAGCTTGAAGAAAATCATAAGGGAAGCATGGAGCTATCAATGAAATATATTCTACCCACTATCGGGATCGTGGCTGCGAGTGCCTTCTTTGCATTCACGACCAGCACGCAACATGCGACCGCTGTAGAAAAATCTTCTCAAGAACGTACCTTTGAGCAACTCGATTTATTTGCCGATGTACTTGCTCGTGTACGCAATGATTATGTTGTTCCCGTTGATAATGCAGACCTTATTGACGATGCGATTAATGGTATGTTGCAAGGTCTGGACCCTCATTCCAGCTATATCAATGCAGACAAATTCAGTGATTTGCAAATCTCCACATCCGGTGAATATGGCGGCCTTGGCATGGAAGTGACCATGGAAGAAGGCGCCGTCAAAGTTGTGGCTCCCATCGATGAAACACCTGCCAAAAAAGCAGGGATTTTATCAGGTGATTATCTCACCGCGATTGACGGCGAAAGTATCTTGGGTCTTAACCTCACGGAAGCCGTTGACCGCATGCGTGGCAAACCCGGCGAACCCATTACAATTACAGTCGTACGCAAAGGCGAAGACCCGATGGAGATCACCATCGTAAGGGAGATCATCAAGCCAATCGTCGTCAAACACCGCATAGAAGATGGGATTGGCTACCTGCGCATTTCTCAATTTAACGAAAAAACAGCAGGTTCTCTTGAGAAGGCGATAAAAGAAATCAAGTCAGAACTTAACGGGAAAATTCCAGGCTTAATTATTGATTTGCGTGGGAACCCTGGCGGATTACTAGAACAATCCATCAAAGTTAGCAGTGCCTTCTTGGACGGCGGCGAAGTCGTCTCCACCAGAGGCCGTCACGAAC
>JAJRSG010000208.1 GCA_024278915.1 Alphaproteobacteria bacterium | reverse complement strand
GGACGCACCTTACTGTGACATAGATGAATCTGACCTGCGCCCCTAAAAACCCGCCAAAATGATGTAGAGTTCACTCAAAAAAGATGGAAAACTGAATTAACACTCTCTTAGTAAACTCCGTTACTTGGATCCAAAGGCGCTGACGTCAAACACGGAATCTTCAGTTGGCCATCCACTGAATTGTCACTAAGGCGTTCCAAGATTGGGAACCTGTTATGTGTCGCGTAAAAAAATTCGTTTTATCAGTTCTAAGCTTGCTAGGGCGGAAAGCGCACACCCGTACTCATGTAAATCATCGTCCTTCTTTTCATTGGCTTTATCAACAACAACCTTACAGCAGAAATGGGCAACGGGGGACTGTAGCAACTCGACACAACGCGACAGTCCATATATTTCCATGTCAATTCCTTTCACTTTTCGGTGCTGGGCCTCAACAGATTTCATTTTTTCTTCGGACGCAATAACAGAAGAACCTGATGCAAAAATCGCAATACATGGCGGTGCCAGCTTTGGGGGTCGAGTAAGATCGCATAACTTGAATTCAATATTTTGTACGAAGTCAGAATTTGTAGAAAAAAAGTTCTTTATGGTCGCCTTGTCTCTCTCGGGCAATCCAGCTTGGTAAGGCGTGTTTTGAAAACCATCAGCATACCATTTGCCAGATTGATACTCCCAACAAAACTCCGACACTAAGAGTTGCCCCATTTTCGTGTCCTTTGCGCCACCACATATTCCACTCATGAATACAACTTTAGGCTCAAAGTTTGAGAGGACACGGCTTGTAATTATCGATGCATCTACGAGGCCCATTCGCGGTAGGCAAAACAAGCACCCTCTCTTCCCTTCGAAGTCAACTTCCCACGCGTCTATCCCAAGAACAAGTTTTCGTTCAACAACTATGTTAGGTTCTTTTAGAAACCCCTCCCGTTCCTCTTCAAGTGCCAAAATCCCTATGAAGTCATACTTATGCCGGCCCTTGGCCTTTTGACAAAACGCGTCTACTGCAGAAGTCCAGACGGCTTCCTCCTCATAATTGTAAACTATAATACCACGAGTTTTGAACTCGCCTGTGTCAACTTTTGAATCATTTGCGAATCTTGATATGGCAAGTACTGGTATGGTCCGCATACTTGAGTCGTCAAATGATTGTAAAATGTCGGCGCTACAATTGTGAACTTCGCCTTCTCCGGCGTGAATTGGTAGAAAAAAATCTATGAAACACAGGTCAAACTTACTCAGTTCAGAGCTGGCTCGGAGCAGGTCTGTTAAATTATCTATTCGAACTATACCTTCCGCTTTGACGCCACATTCGATTAATGCACGTTCAAATTTTTGAAACTTTTCGTCTTCGTCTTCAATTACTAGAACTCGCATGAAATTTCTCCAACCGCCTTCTTCAAACTAAGCCTCCAGTTGTCCGGATCAGCTTCACGATAAAGGATTGCATCGATTACAATTTGATTGTAGCGCTCTTTCACGTACTTTGGCACGTTCTTTAGCTCGACGGAAGTCCCCTCAAAAATAATGTCTGGGTATTGTGTGACGATAATTATACTAGCTATTTTACCTTCAAACTTAAGCGCCCGCAGCACTTCCAAACCACCACTTTGCTGTTGTGCTCTTCCGGCGGAGCCCGCCATCCCTTCCGGTGAAAAAGTCGGCAAAGAAACATCAAGTACTATTGTATGAAAATCACTTTCAGTTACGGCTAATACAGCATCACGAACATTGTTATATTGATGAATTACAAATAGCGGCACACCATATTCAACTAGCGCACTCTTCAAAGCTTCTGCTTTTTCGTTCTCATCTTCAATCAGTGCTAACATGTGGTTGATTTCCTAAGAAGTTGATTGGGATATTGAACCTCAATGAAACTTTTCCTCGGTTCCATTCTAGTTTGAGAGTGTCTGATCGTTGGGATCTGAAAAGGAGGTATTTAAGTTTCCGAAGTCCTGAATAGCCTTGCACCACCATTGCCTGCTTACTTATTTCTGCTTTTGTTATTGCATCGGACATTTTTTTATATTTAAATTCATTTTCTTCAATCTCACCTTTCTTTCGTGAAAGCGAAGATGTGATAACAATGTTCAATTCTTGCACTCCAGCCTCAACTGCCTCATCACAAAACATTTCCAATAAAATACTATGGTTACCATCAGAATGCTTGCCCGCGTTAACCAAGACAACATGCAAGCAGTCAAAAAGTGTTCGAACATTTCCACCCACCACAGGCGCGTCTTTAGCATTACCATAAATTACCAACTCGATCTTGTCAGCGAAGTCCTCTGCATCAGTCCACACCATCTGCGCTAAGTCTGTTAGGCTAATCGAAATGTCAGCTGGACTGAATGGGCTATACCAGCTCGATAGCCTTTCAATTCTCTCCATAAGTGTTACTCTAAGGTCAGCGGCGAGAGCCCTCGATGGGCTCGACAGATTATTAAAGTGCCGATCAACAATTGCTAAAGTTAACTGGCTAAATTCTGTTTTTAAATATTGCCGCATTTTCTTCAGTTCAGGTTCTAGCAAACCCCAGAAGCCTGCAATCATATTTTGTATAACGATGTCGGGTTTTGAATTGACTATCGTTTGAGAAATCAGATCCATTTCGACCATATCAAATTTTTTTGTTTTAGCCTCAAAATCTACGGTGAGTAAGCCTTGTGGGAACTCTTTTGTTTTGAACCGGAAGCGGTCATTAACCAACGCATCGACTTCCTGCAGAAAGTCGCGCCTCCACGATTCGAACGTGTATTTTAATTCTTCTTTGGCTTGTGGGTCTTTATCGATCGCAGCCATACAAAGCCTATCCATTTGGCCCAGCAACACACCATGTGTAGCATTGTGCCTAATTCGGCGCCCCAAAAATGAATCCACTCCAAAATAATGATCTAGACAAAATGTACGGAATGCATCTTTGACTGGAAGGTCTAAGAAATGTTCTTTTAAAATGTTAACAATTTTGTTTAACGCTCCAGTATTCATCGAAGCTGCAATTTCATCAGTTGTTGGGTTTTCCGGTAGTGTCGGTGAATAAAGGAAAACATGTTTGCGAAGCGCTTGAAAGCTAGGAGAAACCTCTTCAAGGGCCCAATTTTTGAAAAGGACCTCGTCAACGAATATTCGGCTGCTATCAAAGTGTGCACGGGCAGAAGCAAGCTTTTCGTCAAGAGCAATTTGGTCAGCTTGAATAATCAAATCTAGATCGCCTGTAACTTTAGCTGCGATTTCCAGTAAACGCCGATGCACTAGATTCATATCAGAATATCCTGAAATGCATTTGTAACATTTCTGAAGCCTTCGTGGCGTCAAGGCTAGAATCAGTCCTGTAGCAAATTTTGGATAGACAGAAGAAAGCTCTTCTAAGAAATCCACTAGATTTCTTGAGTGTTTTTCAGCCGAGGCGTCTTCTAGTGCTCTAAGGAATAAGTAATCGGCATCTTCACTAAACTCTCTTATTACTGGGAAATAGCGCAGCATTAGCACTGCAAGCCGATCTTCCCCTTTTCGCGTTTTAAGAACAATCTTTTCAACTTCTACGTCTGTCAGCAACCGATGTAATGGCATGCCATTCTCGATTACAATAGATAGCGCTTTTGATCCAATTTGAAACTCGGTGGGCCATTTTTTTCTGAAGTCTAGAAATCTTAACAAGCTTGAGAGTTTTAGGCGATCTTCGCTACACACAGCACATGAGACTTGAGAGTCTACAGTGTCCGGGCTACTCAACTCTAAAAGGCTTTGTTCTTTTAGGTGCTTTGGCCCCAAAGGGTGCCCACTTGATTTCATCACGTTTGAAATTCTGGGTAACAACAGCAGGTCAGCATTATTTCTGAAGGTACTAGTTGCGGGAAAATCACGGTTCGCAATAGCTGCATTGTAAATATCGTAATCTGTACTACCCTCTGGTAATAGAGCTTCGAAAAAACATCGCTCCTCACATGGATCAATCGTATGTGCCAATTGTTTTTGCAATTCGCGGCTAGCCGAGGAATATATTTGTTTGACTATCTCCCACCCGCGAAGGTCCCCAATCCTAGCAAGACCGATGAGACCAACAGCTTGATCGGCAACAGATAGGCTAGACAACGTCCTAACAAAACTAGCCACTTGATCTTCGGTTATTGGAAATGGACAGAAACAATCACTAACTGCTTCTTTATATTTTTTGTAATAGTTCTCGCCAAAGTCAATTTGTTTTGAGTAAGAGATCATACTTCGAAACGCGCGCCCACGTGGCTGTATTGATTGATCGATAATCATCAACGTATCGCCCAGCCCCCTGACTTTACCTTCCACATAAATTCCGCCTTTAAGCTCTCGGTCTTGTTTCGATAGATTATAAGAAAAGACTTCCAACTGGAAAAGTTTCATCAAAGCAATTTTTGAATAGCCACATAGATCCACAAGCTCTTTAATCGGCGCAATTACATCTGTGGCACGGCCCACAACTCTTGCTCGATAGGCATCGAGATGAACCATCGTTTGAGTGACCCTGTCTATCTCGGTGTTCAGATTTTCGACTACAAGTTGGAGATATGATGCTTCTGGTAGTTTCGGCAAAGGATTGCTTGCAAAACCTTTGGTAAACGACTCTGCTTGGTTTTTTCTTAAGAGCCTAGGATCAACCAAATTTATTGTATTAAGAACTTTTCTGAAGGATGTGGGGTTTAGGAGGTTCGCGAGCTCAGCAAGCAGCTCCTGTTCGTTCAATGCATTGGTGTTGTTTAGCGCGACCGACAGGCGTCGCCTTTCGTCAACACTATTAAGACGCACCCGATGGAAACTACTTTTGTCAAACAGATCAAAATCAATCATCACGCGCCTTTGTAAATTCAACCAGATATAGTGACCCAGCTTGGAAATAATAGCGATATTCCAGTATTCCGCAAGCACGCATAGCGTGCCGTCGAAGCTTCTAGTTTTCTGCCGCACTTGGATAAGTTTGGCACTAAAAATGCTAATATTGCTTCACCAACGCTCGCATAATGCCAATCCAGAAGCTTCAGCTTCATCATATTTTACAATCGCTGATACGAATAATAACTTAGTCTATCAGAGACTTATAACTTTTTGGGATCCAAAGTTGGTATGCTGATATAGCGCCACTGAAATACCGGTAATAATCCGGCTGTTCCTACTTTTTCATAGCGCCACAAACCCAATGCATTTTCACCTAGGCTAATAATGAAGGTGATTACTCCGCCAATTACAAATGCAGAAATACATGCTGAAGCCACAATAGGGTATTGCAACATAAGGAGCTTGGGTGCCGAAAAGAAACCAATTGCCGCAATCACCACCAATAGCAACGCCAAAAATTTGATATACAAATAGCTGCGCTTCCAAAGTTGAAGTGTTGAACTGGGTAGATGGATAACCGATACGCTCGAGGGTAACTTTTCCGCAGAAGTCTCGAGTTTAGAACACCAAATTCCTTCGGTTAGAATACTTTTGATTAAATCGCGGCGGATTTCAGAGCTGTCATCGTCCATTGTTTCGTTCCTTAAATTACAAGTATTGTTCGGCGTAATTGCTCTTCAGTTTCAGCCAGCTTTCCATCAGCCATTTCTTCAAAAAAATGCCTTATCAGCTTCGCGATTTTATCGGCGCTTGCATCCAATTCCTCACTCTGGAGAACATCAAGAACTGCAAACGATGCATCTTCAACAAGTTGTCCTGAGTCTTTTTCAAACATTGCTCCTTCGCCAAGCAAGAGCCACGACAAAGAAATATCATACTGGGTTCGCAATTTTATAACTAGTGAAGCGGGAATGTCATTTACGCCTCGTTCATAATTGGTAATGGCGCTTGAGGACACCCCAAGTTTTTGGGCGAGATCAATCTGATTTAGACCGAGCTTTTTACGCGCAACAACGAAACGATCAGAAATCGACATGATAAACCTTGACTTAATTTGCAATATTATATTAAATTTACAACATTCTACAAAATGTAGACACTGAACTGCACTTGCTAAACATACTTTAGCCTAACTTGAATGGAATTCCAGCATGAATGGATTAGAAAAGCCACAAGAGTTGGCGAACCGCGTTGGTTTGCCCGTATCAAATGTCCGATACCTAATCGCGTCGGGTCAACTTGAGGTGACCTACACGACACCGGGCAAACGAAACCCAAAAATCCCAGACGGCGCTTGGGAACGCTACATCAAGACTTCTACTCGGAGTCTGTGATGGGGGTGGTTGTAGGGAGGCCTAGTTTAGTCCCATTCAGAAAAACCAAGAATCGAAAGAAGCCAGTCTTTTACATCACTTGGACTGACAGTATTGAAGGCAGCAAGGAAAAATCGACAAAAACAAAGGACTACGCAGAAGCGCTTGAGTATTTTAATCGGTGGAGGTTGCGCAACCTTGGCCAGCCAACCCCGCGGACAATAAACGAGGTTTTGATCTGTGAAGTACTGGAGTTTTACCGTGCGAACCGCGTTGCGGCCAAAAAACATGTGGAGCGTGCAGATTACGCAATTCAGCGTCTTAAGCCCTTTTGGGGGGATCGCCCTGTTTCTGTCGTGAACCAGCAAACTCTCAGGGATTATGAGGAATATCGAGTGGAGTTCCACGAATGCCGATTTCCAAATCGTGAGCCCATTTCGGATAACACAATAATTCGAGAACTAGGCGTTCTAAGAGCCGCATTGAACAACGCGTATAGAGGCAAGCTCATAAATCAAGAAGTGTTTATAGATCTTCCTCCGCAATCCTTCAGTGAAATCACGTTTTTTACGTGCAAAGAAGCCATTGGCCTTTTGTTTTTTGCGAAACGTGCAGCGCGCGCTAAAGACTATTTACCAATTTTTCTTGCCGTCGGCTTTTTAACAGGCCGCCGAAAATCCTCAATACTAGAACTCCGATGGAAAGATATAAACCTAGAGACAGGAATCATTCGGTGGCAAAGGGAAGGAGCTATTGAGACCAACAAACGTCGCCCGGTCGGGGCTCTACCAAAACGTCTCAAACGCATCTTAACTGAACATCGCAAAAAGCACCCAGACGACGAATACGTGGTGTCCTATAATGGGAAACAGATAAAGGATATCAAGAAATCATTTGGCGATGCGGTTCTTTTGCTACGCCGCCATTTATCCGAAAAAACTAATACGGAATACGATCAAGTTCTCACAAGGGCATATCCACATATGATGCGGCATTCTTGCGCAACGTGGCTAATGCAAAAGGGAACCGACAAGAGGGAAACTTGCCAATTTTTGGGCATGACCGAAGACACCTTAGATCGTCGATACTGGAGCCACCATCCTGACTATCAGAAAGGACCTGCGAATGCGTTCTAGTTCCAGATACTTCCAGAAACTCAATCGTTCAAACCGCAACAGAATTGAACAAACTAGAACAGAGGAGAAAGTGATGTTGTTGATTTCAATAGAAAACCTTCCAAAGACCTGTCCTCCGAAGGCAGAGGTCTCGCGTTCGAATCGCGACGGGTGCACCATTTAACCTCTTTAAATACGAAAACTTACGCACTTGGGCGATTTCGCCTATTTGACGTTTGTACGCAGCATATACGCACAACGTTAGTTTTTGT
>JAJRSG010000207.1 GCA_024278915.1 Alphaproteobacteria bacterium | reverse complement strand
TGATAATGTAGAAGTTAATGTTGAGTTGATCGTGCCGATCGCCATGGAAGAGAAGCTTCGCTTCGCGATCCGTGAAGGTGGCCGCACAGTTGGCGCCGGCGTGGTTTCCAAGATTGTAGAGTAAAGTTTTATCGGAGCACCTCACAAGGGTGCTCCATTTTTATAGTATAAATTCGGAACGAATATTATGGAACGTCAAAATATACGCATACGGCTAAAGGCCTTCGATCACAGAATTTTGGATCATTCGACCCAAGAGATCGTATCAACCGCCAAGCGCACAGGTGCGCAAGTTCGTGGCCCTATCCCATTGCCGACGCGCATTGAGAAATTTACCGTGAACCGCTCACCGCATGTGAATAAAAAATCTCGTGAGCAGTTTGAAATTCGCACGCATAAACGCATGCTAGATATTGTTGACCCAACACCACAAACCGTAGACGCGCTAATGAAGCTTGATCTTGCGGCTGGCGTGGATGTTGAAATTAAGTTGGGAGCATAGTTATGCAACGCTCAGGATTAGTTGCAAAAAAACTCGGCATGACCCGTATCTTTACGGACGCCGGTGTTCACGTACCAGTTACGGTTTTATCCCTAGAGGGATGCCAAATTGTTGCGCACAAAACACAAGACCGTGATGGATATACTGCCATGCAGCTTGGCGCAGGTGCGGCAAAAGCAAAACGCGTTTCCAAAGCGGAACGTGAGCGCTTTGCAAAAGCGCAAGTGACACCAAAACAAAAATTGGTAGAATTTCGCGTTCCATCAGAAAACTTCATTGAAGTTGGCAGTGAAATGACAGCCGATCACTTTGTTGTTGGTCAAAAAGTTGATGTCGCCGGTGTTTCAATCGGTAAGGGTTTCGCGGGGGCGATGAAGCGCCATAATTTTGGCGGCTTGCGGGCTACTCATGGTGTATCTATTTCCCATAGGTCACATGGTTCAACTGGTCAGTGTCAAGATCCGGGTAAAGTATTTAAAGGCAAGAAAATGGCCGGCCATATGGGCGCGGTTCGGGTAACAACGCAAAACGTAGAAATTGCACGTGTTGATGTTGAAGACGGTCTTGTTCTTGTTCGTGGTTCTGTGCCGGGTTCTAAAGGTGCATGGATTGAAATCCGCGATGCTGTTAAAGGTGTTAAGGCTGACGATCTGCCTATGCCTGGTAAGTTCCGTGTTAAAACTGCAGAAGCTCCGGTTGCCGAGGCACCGAAAGCTGCAGCAGAGAAATCATCGGGTGAGGAAGAATAGTTATGAAACTTGATGTACAAACATTAGCTGCCAAAAAATCTGGGTCTGTGACCTTGGATGATGGCATTTTTGGCCTAGAGCCTCGCAAAGACTTGCTTCACCGCATGGTACGCTATCAGTTGGCTAAACGTCAGGCTGGTACGCATTACACACAAGAACGTGGTGATGTGAAGAAAACAACCAAGCGAATTGGTAATCAAAAAGGTGGCGGTACAGCTCGTCATGGTAACGGGGCCGTGTCCCAGTTCCGTGGTGGTGGTAAAGCCCATGGTCCTCGTGTTCGCTCTCATGCGCATAGCCTTCCTAAAAAGGTTCGTGCCGCTGCACTTAAACATGCTCTTTCTGCTAAAGTTACGGCGGGCGAGCTAATTATTCTTGATGATGCTGTTATGAAAGCACCAAAAACTGCGGATTTGAAAAAATCCCTTGGTAAACTTGGTCTCGAAAATGCACTTATCATTGCTGGTGCGCAGGTTGATGAGAACTTTGCGAAAGCTGCAAATAATATTCCTAACCTAGACGTTTTGCCGTCTCAGGGTGCAAATGTGTATGACATTCTTCGTCGTCATAATTTGGTTCTGACCAAGCAAGCTGTCACCGATTTGGAGGCTCGTTTAAAATGAGTGTGAGTGCGCGTCATTACGATACGATTGTAAGTCCGGTTATTACGGAGAAATCTACAATTGTTTCTGAACATAATCAGGTCATCTTTGAAGTTGCGATTGGTGCAACCAAAGTTGAAATTAAAGAAGCTGTCGAAACTTTATTTAAAGTGAGCGTTACAGCCGTCAACACCATGCGTGTTAAAGGTAAAACCAAGCGTTTTCGCGGGATTGCCGGACGCCGCAAAGATATCAAAAAAGCTGTTGTTACGTTGAAAGACGGCGACACGATTGATATCGCAACCGGACTATAGGGGTTAAGCATGGCTTTAAAGACATATAATCCTACCTCACCTTCGCGTCGTGCATTGGTTCAGGTAGATCGTTCCGCTCTTTATAAGGGTAAACCTGAAAAGGCATTGACTGAAGGTCTTTCCAAAACAGGTGGTCGTAACAATAAAGGTCGGATTACGGCTCGTCGCCAAGGTGGCGGTCATAAGCGTTCTTACCGTATTATCGATTTTAAACGTCGTAAATTTGACGTGCCAGCAACGGTTCTCAATATTCAATACGATCCAAATCGGACAGCATTTATTGCTTTGATCGAATATGCAGATGGCGAAAAAAATTATATTCTTGCGCCACAGCGCTTGGGTGAAGGCGATAAAGTGATTGCTGGTATGAGCGTTGACGTGAAACCAGGCAATGCAATGCCACTTCGCGCCATGCCGGTTGGTACCATTATGCACAATGTTGAAATGAAACCTGGTAAGGGCGGTCAAATCGCTCGTTCAGCCGGTGCATATGTTCAGCTTGTCGGTCGTGATGGTGGTTACGCACAGGTTCGCCTTAAGTCAGGTGAAATGCGTATGATCCATCAAAATTGTATGGCGACAGTTGGTGCCGTATCAAATCCGGATCACATGAATATTAACCTTGGTAAAGCTGGCCGTAAACGTTGGTTGGGTGTACGTCCATCCGTTCGTGGTGTAGCCATGAACCCGGTAGACCATCCGCACGGTGGTGGTGAAGGCCGGACATCCGGTGGTCGTCATCCTGTGACACCTTGGGGTAAGCCGACAAAAGGAGCGCGTACGCGTTCTAATAAGTCTAGTAATAAATTCATCATTCGTTCGCGTCACGCGAAGAAGAAGGGTAGATAAGATATGCCACGTTCTGTATGGAAAGGTCCGTTTGTTGATGGGTATCTGCTGAAAAAAGCAGAAGCATCCCACGCTGAAGGCCGCAAGAAGCCGATCAAAACATGGTCGCGCCGTTCTACAGTTTTACCGCACTTTGTCGGTTTAACATTTCAAGTGCATAATGGTCGCAAGTTTATTCCTGTTGTCATTAGTGAAGACATGGTTGGCCATAAACTTGGTGAATTTGCGCCAAGCCGTACCTATTATGGTCATGGTGCTGACAAAAAAGCGAAGCGGAGCTAGAGATGTCCAGTTCAAAAAACCCACGTCGCGTTGCGGATAATGAAGCCATGGCAAAATTGCGCATGCTTCGTACGAGCCCGCAAAAACTAAATTTAGTTGCGCAAATGATCCGTGGCAAAAAAGTACAAAATGCCCTTGATGATTTGACTTTTTCTCGCAAGCGTATTGCTAAGGATGTTTACAAATGTCTTTATTCTGCCGCGTCAAATGCTGAAAATAATCACGGACTTGATTTGGATAGTCTTGTGGTTGCCGAAGCTTATGTCGGTAAAAACCTAGTGATGAAACGCTTCCGTGCACGTGCGCGTGGTCGGGGTGCGAAAATTTTAAAACCATTTTCTGAGTTGACCATTGTCGTGCGTCAAGTTGAAGAGGAGGCTGCGTAATGGGTCAGAAAGTAAATCCAATCGGTCTACGCTTAGGCATTAACCGTACATGGGAATCTCGTTGGTACGCCAATACTGCTGAATACGGTAATCTATTACATGATGATCTAGCCATGCGCGCTTTCATCATGAAAGAGCTGAAAGCAGCTTCTATTTCTCGTGTCATTATCGAGCGTCCACACAAAAAATGCCGCATCACAATCTACACGGCGCGTCCGGGTGTTGTGATTGGTAAAAAAGGTGGAGACATCGAGAAGCTTCGCAAGAAATTAGCGGATATTGCCGAGTGTGAAGTATTCTTAAACCTCGTTGAAGTTCGTAAGCCTGAAGTTGATGCTAATATTGTTGCTGACAGTATTGCTCAGCAACTTGAACGTCGGGTATCTTATCGTCGTGCTATGAAGCGCTCTTTGCAATCTGCAATGCGCATGGGTGCGATTGGTTGTAAAATGAAACTTGGTGGTCGTTTAGGCGGTGTTGAAATTGCGCGTGTAGAGCAATATCAAGAAGGTAGTGTACCTTTGCATACGCTTCGCGCCGACATTGATTACGGAACTGCCCGCGCCATGACAACAATGGGAATTATCGGGATCAAAGTTTGGATTAATAAGGGCGAGATCATGGAACATGATCCATATGCTCAAGAGAAACGCATGAATGCACAAGATTCCCGTGGTGGCGGTCGTGGACCAAACCGTGGTGGTGATCGTGGCGGTCGCCGTCCGGCACGTGCAAATTAAGAGAGATTTTTAAATGTTACAGCCAAAACGTACAAAATTTCGCAAAGCCCATAAGGGCCGGATCAAAGGTGTTGCCAAAGGTGGTACTGCTTTGAACTTCGGTTCATACGGTCTTAAAGCATTAGAGCCGAGTCGTGTGACAGCGCGTCAGATCGAGGCAACTCGTCGTGCCGTGACCCGTCATATGAAACGGGCTGGGCGTGTGTGGATCCGCATTTTCCCTGATGTGCCTGTAACCAAAAAACCAACCGAAGTTCGGATGGGTAAAGGTAAAGGTAGCGTGGAGTTCTGGGCTGCTAAAGTGAAGCCTGGCCGGATCATGTTTGAAATTGATGGTGTATCAGATGAAGTTGCGCGTGAAGCGCTTCGTTTAGGTGCAGCTAAATTACCAATTAAGTGTAAAATCGTTACCCGCCCCGGCGAGTAGTGGCAAAGAGTAGAGAAGTATCATGGATGTTACAGACATACGCGCAATGAGCGAAGATCAACTTGGTGAGCAATTGCTGAAGTTGAAAAAAGAGCAGTTTAACTTGCGTTTTCAACAGGCTACTGGCCAGCTTGAAAAAACAGCCGCATTTCGGATTCTGCGTCGCGATATTGCTAGGGTTAAAACCATACAGAGCGAGTTAAAATCCGCTTCAAAAGCTAAGAAATAGGACGAGAAAATGCCAAGACGAATATTACAAGGCGTTGTCGTTAGCGACAAAGGTGACAAGACAATCGTGGTACGGGTTGACCGGACATATTTGCACCCATTGCAAAAGAAAACTTTGCGTAAATCAAAGAAATATCACGCTCATGACGAAGCGAATGTGGGCAAAGAAGGTGACATTGTACAAATTCAGGAATGTCCACCTAAGTCGAAATTAAAGCGTTGGGAGTTGGTAACCGGGTAATCCCGAATACCGTCTTAAACAAAGAGGTCTATTATGATTCAAATGCAATCAAATTTGGAAATTGCCGATAACTCCGGTGCGCGACGTGTTCAATGCATTAAAGTGCTTGGCGGTTCTCATCGTCGGTATGCAAGTGTTGGCGACACAATTGTGGTTTCCATCAAAGAGGCGTTACCGCGCTCTAAAGTGAAAAAAGGTGAAGTCCGTAAAGCAATCGTTGTGCGGGTTCGCAAAGATATTCAGCGCGCAGATGGCAGTGTCATTCGTTTTGATGGTAATGCAGCTGTGATTATTAACAACAATGGTGAGCCTTTGGGCACACGGATTTTCGGGCCGGTTCCACGCGAATTACGCGCTAAAAACCATATGAAAATCGTGTCTCTGGCTCCGGAGGTGCTCTAATGGCTGCCAAGATTAAAAAGGGCGATTATGTCCAGATGATTTCCGGTTCTTTAAAGAACGGAAAAGGTAAAAAAGGTGAAGTGCTTCGTGTTTTCCCAAAAGAAAACCGTGTGCTTGTCGCTGGTTTAAACATGGTAAAACGCCATGTGCGTCCAAGTCAGGCTGAGCCTGAAGGTGGCGTAAAAACTTTTGAAGCACCAATTCATATTTCAAATGTTGCCCATCTTGACCCAAAAGACGGCAAGCCGACACGGGTAGGATTTAAAACGCTAAAAGACGGCAAAAAAGTTCGTGTTGCCAAGCGTTCAGGAGAAGAAATCGATGGCTAATTCCTATGAACCAAGACTTGCAATTCGGTATCGTGAAAAAATTCGCGATAAGATGAAAGAGCAATTTGGCTATGACAATGATATGCAAATTCCACGCATCACTAAAGTCGTCCTGAATATGGGCGTGGGTGAAGCTGTTGGCGATAGCAAGAAAATTAAATCTGCTCTCGGTGATATGGAATTGATCGCAGGTCAAAAACCTGTTCCGACAACAGCCAAAAAATCTATTGCGGGTTTTAAGCTACGTGAAGAAATGGATATTGGTGCAAAGGTTACTTTGCGTCGGAACCGTATGTATGAATTTATTGATCGTTTGACCAATGTGGCTTTGCCGCGTGTACGAGATTTTCGTGGTCTGAACCCTAAGAGTTTTGACGGTAATGGCAATTTTGCCATGGGTCTTAAAGAACACATCGTATTCCCTGAAATCGACTATGATAAAGTTGATGTGGTTCGCGGTATGGATATTGTTGTATGTACGACAGCAAAAACAAATGAAGAAGCAAAGGCACTGTTGGCTGAGTTCGACTTCCCGTTTCCAACGAAATAGGGCGTCATTCTAACGCAACAGGCAAAGCGGGCCAACCGGCCCAGCAAATGGAGAAATAAATGGCTAAAGTAAGCGCAGTAGAGCGCAACTTAAAAAGACAACTGCTTGTGATTAAATATGCAGACAAGCGTGCGGAACTAAAGGCAATTGCCCGTAATACGGAATTGCCAGTTGAAGAGCGTTTTGCAGCGCAGATTAAATTATCTGAACTGCCGCGTAATTCTGCACCGACACGCGTTCGTAACCGTTGTCAGGTTACCGGTCGTCCTCGCGGATATTACCGGAAAATGAAAATGTCCCGGATTGCCCTTCGTGAGCTTGGCTCGCAAGGTTTGCTTCCCGGCCTTGTGAAATCTAGTTGGTAGGAGAGAACTATGTCTTTTAGTGATCCTCTTGGTGATATGCTTACTCGTATTCGGAACTCTCTGATGCGCGGTAAATCTAAATGTAATACGCCTGCGTCAAATTTGCGCGGTCGTGTTCTCGATGTGTTGGTTGATGAAGGTTATCTTCGCGGCTACGCAACTGTTGAAAAGGACGGTTTCAAGGAATTTGAAATTGAACTTAAATATTTTGAAGGTGCGCCTGTCATCCAAGAAATAGCTCGTGTGTCCAAACCTGGTCGCCGTGTTTATTCTTCGGTTAAAAGCCTACCGCAAATTCGTAATGGTCTTGGAATTGCGATCCTGTCTACGCCTAAAGGTGTGATGTCTGATGATGTTGCCCGTAAGTAAAACGTAGGCGGCGAAATTCTTTGCCAAGTGTCTTAAGGGGGATTTATGTCACGTATTGGTAAAAATCCTGTCCCTGTTCCTGCTGGCGTTACGCTCAGTGTGGACGGACAAACCGTAACCGCTAAAGGCCCAAAAGGTGAGCTAAGCTTCACTTTGCCATTAGCCGTTAAAGGCGCTCTTGAAGGCGAACAATTTGTAGTTACACCGAACGGCGATGATAAACTTGCTCGTTCAATGTGGGGTATGAGCCGCTCAATGGTGGCTAACCTTATTGAAGGTGTCACCAAGGGTTTCCAAAAGAATTTGGAACTTCGAGGTGTTGGTTACCGGGCGCAATCAAAAGGAAGCAGCATTGTGCTTCAACTTGGTTACTCCCATGAAATTAATTACACGCCGCCTGAAGGCATCACACTAACAGTGCCAAAAGCAACTGAAATTCAGGTTTCAGGCATTGACAAGCAAATGGTTGGCCAAGTTGCCGCCGTTATTCGTAGCTACCGTAAACCTGAGCCTTATAAAGGCAAAGGGGTTCGCTATGAAGGTGAGTTTGTACGCAGCAAAGAAGGTAAGAAGAAGTAGTCATGAAAAGTGCTAGAGAAAAAATGCAAAGCCGTGCACAACGTGTACGTCGTCGCTTGAAAAAAAATGCAAATGGGCGTCCTCGTCTATCTGTATATCGGAGTGGTAAAAATATTTCGGCTCAAGTCATTGATGATTTGAATGGCGTGACGCTTGCGTCTGCGTCCACTTTGGAAAAAGATTTGAAAAAATCCAAAGGTTCTGACAAAGCTGCAGCAACTGCAGTTGGCAAATTGATCGCTGAGCGAGCAACAAAAGCAGGTGTTGAAGATGTCGTATTTGATCGCGGCGCCTATTTATTCCACGGCAGAGTGAAAGCTCTGGCAGATGCGGCCCGTGAGGCCGGACTTAAGTTTTAGGAGACGTATATGGCTCGCCGTGAGGACAATAATAAACGTGGACGTGACCGCGAAGAAGATAATGAGTTCATTGACAAGCTTGTGCACATCAACCGTGTTGCAAAAACCGTAAAAGGTGGTCGTAATATGAGTTTTGCTGCCCTTGTTGTGGTTGGTGATGAAAAAGGACGTGTTGGTTTTGGTAAGGGTAAAGCCCGTGAAGTGCCAGAAGCTATTCGCAAGGCAACTGAAGTTGCCAAGAAAAGCATGATCCGCGTGCCGCTACGCGAAGGTCGGACCTTGCACCATGACTGCAAAGGTCGTCACGGTGCAGGTAAAGTGATTTTACGTGCAGCCCCTCCGGGAACCGGTGTGATTGCTGGTGGTCCAATGCGTGCTGTGCTTGAAACATTGGGTGTGCAAGACGTTGTGACAAAATCACAAGGTACATCAAATCCGTACAACATGGTGCGGGCGACATTTGATGCGCTAAAACGTCAAGAAAGCCCACGGATGATCGCTGCAAAACGCGGTAAAAAAGTTGGTGATCTGGTTGGTCGTCGTCAAGACGGAGCTTCTGCTCCTGACGCCGCTGTCGCAGACGCTTAAGGAGAGGGCAGACAAATGGCCGCTAAGAAAACATTGACAGTACGCCAAACCGGGAGTTCAACCCGTCGTCCTAAAGACCAACATGCCACTTTGGTAGGTTTGGGTCTGGGCCGTATTGGCAAACAAAAAACATTAGAAGATACACCATCTGTGCGCGGTATGATCCGTAAAGTAGCACATATGGTAGCTGTTGTCGGGGAATAACCGACGTTTAAGGATTGGACGGAAATGTCCATAGGAGAAGATCATGCGTTTAAATGAGCTTAGTGATAACAAGGGCGCAACGAAAGCCCGCCTACGTGTTGGCCGCGGAGTCGGTTCAGGCAAAGGTAAAACGGCTGGCCGTGGTGTAAAAGGGCAAAAGTCCCGTTCTGGTGTAACTATTGGTGGTTACGAAGGCGGTCAAATGCCAATTTTTATGCGTTTGCCAAAACGTGGCTTTAACAAGCCAAACCGTAAGAAATGGGCAGAGCTTTCTATTCGCCGCCTTGGTCAAGCGATTGAAGCTGGCGTTCTTGATTTGAAAAAACCTGTTGATGCTGAAGCACTTGTTGCTGCTGGCGTTATTCGCCGTGAGCTTGATGGTGTGCGTCTTATTGGTGGCGGTGAAATTTCTGTCGCCGTAAACCTTACCGTTGCCGGTGCAACAGCTGGTGCAACAAAAATTATTGAAAAAGCTAAAGGCTCTGTTTCAATTCTTGAAGTTAAGACGGCTCCACTACCGAAACGTGGCGCTCCTGAGAAAACTGACGCGCCAAAAGCGAAGACTGTTTCCAAGAAAAATGCCAAAAAAGCTGCTGCGAAAGCTGAAGCTGCTAAAGAAGCCGCGCCAAAAGCAAAAGCTGCTCCTAAGAAAGCAGCTCCAAAAAAAGCAGCTCCAAAAAAAGCAGCCGCTAAAAAAGAAGAAACAGCTCGTCACATTCCGTACTGGGAAGCCGTACAAGGATATGATGCAAAAGCGGACGAAGATGTTGTTCGTAAAATCGTTAATTATTGTGGTATTTCACTCAATAGCCGTGACGGTAAATTCGTTGCCTGTACGGACGAGACAGAGCGTAACACAGTTCGGGACGGTTTCTTGAAAAAGAAACTTGGCCTGAAAGGTGACGACGCGGAACTTGATGCCAAAGTGATGGCCGTTTGTGAGCAAATGAAAAAAGACCGCCTTAAAAATCGCGTCATTTTCTATTATTTGCTAGCGCAAAACGAGAAAATGTTGGGAGACCTTTAAAACATTGGCTTAGCCCCCATATAGGGGGCTATTGCTTTTGTAAGGAAACATTATGGCTTCATCGACCGAACAATTTGCGCAGAATTTAAGTTTGGGTACATTTGGCAAAGCCAAAGAGTTACAAAAACGTCTGTTGTTCACATTGATGGTGTTGGTGATTTACCGGATCGGGACTTTTATTCCGGTTCCGGGCGTCGATATGGCGGCTTATAGCCAAGTGTTTGCATCTGGCAGTTCTGGCGGTGCCGCTGGCAACGGCATGTTAACTCGTATGAATATGTTTGCAGGTGGCGCCGTTGAACGGATGGCCATTTTTGCGCTTAATGTGATGCCTTATATTACGGCTTCCATTATCATGACCTTGATGAAAGGCTCGATGCCTTCCTTAAAGGCGCTTGAAAAAGAAGGCGCGCAAGGTACCAAACAAATTAATCAATACACTCGTTATTTGACTGTGTTTTTGGCAACCTTTCAAGCATATGGCATTGCGAAACTTCTTGAGGCACAAGGCTTTGTGATCAATCCGGGCTTGTTTTTCCAAGCAACAGCGGTGATTTCTCTCGTCGGGGGTACCATGTTCCTGATGTGGATGGGGGAGCAAGTTACGGCTCGCGGCATTGGTAATGGTGTTTCCATGATTATTTTGGCTGGTATTGTTGCCGAATTACCAAAGGCAATTTTCCAAACGTTCAATCTTAACGAATCAGGCTCTTTGTCTGGGACTTTGATGTTGATGGTGCTCGCTATGTCCATCGGGATAACAGTATTAATTGTTTATGTGGAACGTGCCCAACGTCGTTTGTTGATCCAATATCCTAAACGCCAAGTGGCCGGCGGGAAAATGTTCGGCGGGGAAAACTCTTTCCTACCTTTGAAACTAAACGCTGCTGGTGTGATCCCGCCTATCTTTGCGTCCTCACTTCTTATTTTGCCAGCAACAGCGGGTGGTTTTTTTGTTGAAAGTGGGCCAGGTTGGGTACGTGGAATGCTTACCTATATTGGGTATGGCCAACCAGTATATTTGATTTTATATACAGCGCTGATTATCTTCTTTTGTTTCTTCTATGTTCCTTATGTATTTAAACCAGAAGATACGGCTGACAACCTACGCCAACATGGTGGTTTCTTACCCGGTATCCGTCCCGGTAAAAGGACAGAAGAATATTTGTCCTATGTTCTGAACCGTTTGACATTCATCGGAGCATTATATGTTGCTTTCGTTTGTGTAGTTCCTGAATATGTTTTATCTCAAAATAGTAATATTCCGCCTAGTGTTCGGCAATTAATGGGCGGTATGTCCTTATTGATTGTAGTGTCTGTGACACTCGATACTGTTGCTCAAATCCAGTCGCATTTGGTTGCCCATCAATATGAGGGATTAATTAAAAAATCTCGTATGGGCCGCCGTCGTAATGCAAAGAAAAAAGGGTAGGTGGCATCATGAACATTGTTTTATTTGGCCCACCAGCGGCGGGTAAAGGTACTCAAGCAAAAATCATTACGAAAGAACGCGGTCTTTTGCAGCTTTCTACCGGAGATATGTTGCGGGCTGCAAAGTCTTCAGGTTCAGAACTTGGTAAAAAAGTTGCCGGTATTATGGATCGCGGCGATCTCGTATCTGATGAAATTGTAATTGCCCTTATCGAAGAGCAATTGGATACCCATAAAGATGCACCCGGCTTTATATTTGACGGGTTCCCACGGACAGTCGCCCAAGCTGAAGCGCTTGATAAAAGCCTTAGCTCTCGCGGTATGGCCGTTGACGCTGTGATTCGCCTTTGTGTTGATGACGCTGTTTTGGTGGACCGAATCGAAAACCGTTTTAAAGAAGAAGGTCGTAAGGATGACAATCCCGAGAGCTTCAAAATAAGACTTGGTAATTACAACGAACAAACTGCGCCTTTATTACCATTTTACGAGGCACAGGGAAAATTAAGCGAAGTTGACGGACTTGCATCTATCGAAGCGGTATCCGCTTCGGTGGCGAAAGTTCTCAATGAATTGAGTGTGAGCGGAGGGGGTAACAAACCTTCGTTTTGGAAAAGATTATTCGGACGTTCATAGAGGTGCGAATATTTGGTGTTTAGGCTAACTCGAAGGTTGACCTAGGCGCGGATAAGGATATAAATAGCCGCTTTCGCGGAATCTGTTGATTACCGGGCTTCTTTGTTATGGAAGCAGGGCAGGTATTGCGAATTTGAAATTTAAGGAGAGGCCTTGTGGCACGGATTGCAGGTGTAAATATACCAACTAATAAGCGCGTAGAAATCGCGCTGACATATATTCATGGGGTCGGCCCCGCTGTCTCCAAGCAAATTTGCTCGGACCTAGGGATTAGCCGGGAACGTCGCGTACAGGATCTTACTGACGCAGAAATTTTGCAAATTCGCGAAGCTGTTACAGGCGGTGATTTTTTAGTCGAAGGTGACCTTCGTCGTGAAGTTTCCATGAACATCAAACGTCTGATGGATATGGGTAATTACAGAGGCCTGCGTCATCGTCGCGGTCTGCCTGTACGTGGCCAACGTACACACACAAATGCGCGTACGCGCAAAGGTCCGGCGAAAGCAATCGCCGGCAAGAAAAAGTAGGGTAGGGCAATATGGCTAAAGAACCGGGTCGCGTCCGCCGCGCCGATCGTAAGAACATCACATCTGGTGTTGCTCACGTAAATTCAACATTTAATAATACAATGATTACCATTGCAGATGTGCAAGGCAATACGATTGCTTGGTGTAGTGCTGGTGCAATGGGTTTCAAAGGGTCTCGTAAATCCACTCCTTATGCAGCGCAAGTTGCCGCCGAAGAAGCTGCCCGTAAAGCAGCAGAGCACGGCATGCAAAGTTTGGAAGTTAATGTAAATGGTCCAGGTTCAGGCCGTGAAAGTGCTGTTCGCGCACTTCAAGCTGCCGGTTTTACGATTACCACTATTCGTGACGTAACACCGATCCCACATAACGGTTGTCGCCCACCAAAGCGCCGCCGCGTATAATAATTTAGGCTGGTTTCCTTTCGGAGATTCGGTCAAACCTTAGATAAGAGGTCCAAAGTGATTGAAAAAAATTGGCAAGAACTGATCCGTCCTATCAACCCTGAAGTTGAACCTGGTCGCATACCTGAACGTCAAGCATCCATTATTGCCGAGCCATTAGAGCGCGGTTTTGGTATGACAATCGGGAATGCACTACGTCGCGTTCTCTTGTCATCCTTGCAAGGTGCTGCTGTGACGGCTGTGCAAATTGACGGTGTTGTGCATGAATTTACTTCTATTCCCGGTGTACGTGAAGACGTCACCAATATTGTCCTTAACCTTAAAGGTCTGGCCGTGCGTATGCATGCTGAAGGCCCGAAGCGTTTGCTTCTTAAAAAATCTGGTGCCGGTGTTGTTACAGGTGCAGATATTGAAGAAACGGCTGATGTTGAAATTCTTAACCCTGACCATGTGATTTGTACAATGGACGAGGGCGCTGACCTTCGTATGGAACTGACTGTTTCTACGGGTAAAGGTTATGTGGCTGCGGCAGATAGCCGCCCGGAAGATGCGCCGATTGGCCTGATTTCTGTGGATGCTCTATATAGCCCGGTTACACGGGTTGCTTACCGGGTTGAAGATACTCGCGAAGGCCAAGTGCTTGATTTTGATAAATTGATTGTTGATATTGAAACCAATGGTGCGGTTACACCAGAAGATGCTGTGGCTGTGGCCGCGCGGATTTTGCAAGACCAGTTCCAAGTGTTTGTCAACTTTGACGATCCTGAAGATGCAGGTCGTGGTGACGAGAAACCTGAGCTTGATTTCAATCCTGCGCTACTGCGCAAAGTTGACGAGCTTGAGCTTTCTGTACGTTCCGCAAATTGCCTGAAAAACGACAATATTGTTTATATTGGCGATTTGATCCAAAAATCAGAAGCTGAAATGCTCCGTACACCAAACTTTGGTCGTAAGTCTCTTAATGAGATCAAAGAAGTTTTGGCTGCTATGGGTTTGCATCTTGGTATGGATGCGCCAAACTGGCCGCCTGAAAACATCGAAGAACTTGCTAAAAAATATGACGATCAGTTTTAATTAACTGAACAAAAGAAGGAATATCGCCATGCGCCATCGCATTGCTCATCGCAAATTAAATAAAACAGCTTCGCATCGCAAAGCTATGTTCGCCAATATGTCTGCCAGCTTGATCGAGCATGAGCAGATTGTAACCACTTTGCCGAAAGCCAAAGAACTTCGCCCATTCGTGGAAAAGTTGATCACACTGGCTAAAAAAGGTGACTTGGGTTCACGTCGTTTGGCGATTGCACGTACGCGTGACAAAGAAATGACCAAAAAATTATTCGACATTCTTGGCCCTCGCTACAAAGAACGCCAAGGCGGATATTGCCGTGTTCTTAAGGCAGGATATCGTTATGGCGATAATGCGCCTATGGCCGTTATTGAATTCGTTGATCGCGATGTTGATGCTAAAGGTGCTGCTGATCGTGCTCGTGTTGCTGCCGAGGAAGCTGCTGAAGCTTAATTCGCAGGCTCTACGTGCCGATTGACCCATAAGTAATTGCATAGACCCGCCTTTTTGGCGGGTTTTTTGCTATATAAATATACCTTTTAGTTGAAGAGCTGTCCCTAGGCGGGATGTTTATCTCGCTCCTAGACATAGGCGCTATCTTCGTTCTAGCCTTGATTTAGCAAGGCTATTTCCAAGTTTGCCGTACATATAAATGGCAATTAGCGCCAGCGTCATGTGTTCGAACTTATAGGCTTTACCAATACCTTACAAAAAAGTTAGTTGACCACAAGTGTAAACATGCTCAATGATTACAACTGTAAACATACGGAGTAGGCATGAGTAAACGAATTAGTGGTGCAGAGTTGGA
>JAJRSG010000206.1 GCA_024278915.1 Alphaproteobacteria bacterium | reverse complement strand
CATTTATGTGAAGTTCATAAAACGTATCAAACATTGACGAGCGCAGTATTTATATGTCATACATAGCTAAATTTATTAGGAAGCCAGTCAACGGGGATAAATTATGAATAAACAGTTTCTTACAGCAGTTGCAGTTACTGCTTTAATGGCAACGCCTTCACTGGCTAGCGCAGGTGAGCAGGGTTGGTATGTACGTGGTAGTGTTGGTTACGGTCAACTGACAGACATGGATTTAACTGGCGACCTAAATGGCGCTGTTAATGGTAGCGGTGACATTGCTGGTTCAGTTGGTGTTGGTTACGGATTAGGCAATAATTGGCGTCTTGAGTTAGATGGGACACAGCTCTGGAGTGAGCTTGGTGCGATTGGCGGAAATATAAATTCTGCGGCTGATATGCGTATTTCTAGTGCCATGGTAAATGCTTTGTATGACTTTTCTGACTTTGGCGCGTGGCGTCCATATGTTGGTGCTGGTATCGGTATCGCTCGTGCTAACTTGAATGCGCGTACACATCGCTCTTTCAATGGTGGCGCGGGTCCTGTGTTTGTTAACAATGCGCAGTGTGCAGCATATGCTAAATGTGCGTTTGATGATGCGGATAATAGCACCGCTTGGCAAGTGATTGCTGGTTTGGGTTATGATATTAGTGACAGTCTAGTTTGGGATACGCAGTATCGCTATCTAAACCTTGGAACTTTAGAATATGATGGTTTGGGCGGAAGTTCTGGTGTGGCTGTTGCTCCTGGTGGAAGTGGTACTAAAATTAGTACGAGCATTGGAAATGCGGACGCTCATATCATTATGACTGGTTTGCGTTATCGTTTTGGTGGTCAGAAAGTTAAGACAACTAAATATAAAACAGAATATGTAGCTCCAGTAGCGACAATGTATGCCTGTGCAGATGGCTCACAAGCTTCTAGCTTGGCTAGTTGTGTCGTAGAAGTTGCTCAGACATTTACATGTTGGGACGGAGCCGTTGTATCTGATCGCTCCGTCTGTACGCTTCCTCCTGCTCCAGCTGTTGAGGCTACGACAGAAGTAGCGCAGTATGACCCTTGTGATGTTGGTACGAATAGTTTTGTGGTATATTTCCCATGGGATAAAGCGACACTCACAGAGCAGGCAAAAAATGTTATTGTAGATGCATCAAATACAGCAAAGCTTTGTGACATTGGCAGTTTGATCATTGAAGGACATGCGGATAGTTCTGGTGCTCCTGGGTACAATGTTGGTCTATCTGGTCGCCGTGTAAGTGCTGTTGAAGCGGAGCTGAAAGCGAATGGCGTTAGTACTGAAAATGTTGTCAAATCTGCAAAAGGCGAAAGCGCCTTGGCCTTGCCAACTGGCGACGGTGTTAGAGAGCCTTTAAATCGTCGTACAGAAGTGCTTATCCAACTTATTCCAGGCACATATTTGACCCAGTAAAGTCAATATAAAATGTTTGAAAAACACCCCGCTTGCGGGGTGTTTTTGTTTGTAATAAAAATGTTTCGGCCTGTTCTTTCTTTGCTTATTTGCTACACTGAATGTTGAAGTTACCGATTCAGGTTGTGGAACATGTCCGACATATTTACGAAAATAGCAAAACTGCCAATTTCTAGCTCTGAAAAGCATACCCTTTCTCAAATTGATGAGGGTTTAGAGGATATGCTACAGAGACTTATTCGGTGGTCTCATATTAATTCAGGCAGTAAAAATAGTAATGGTTTAGCGGCCATGCGCGAAAAAATAGTAAAAGCATTATCCATTTTACCTGGAATTGTTTCTCAGTCACAATTAGCATCTGGCGAATTTGTTACAAATGACGGTGCTATTCAAAGTGTGACATATGAGCCGGCCATATTATTGAATGTCCGCCCCGAGGCTGAAATTCAAATCATTCTTACTGGGCATTATGACACGGTTTTCCCCATAGATAGTCATTTTCAAACTACAACACGTATAGATGAGAATACGTTAGGTGGGCCTGGTGTTGCTGATATGAAGGGGGGCATTTTGGTAATGATAACTGCATTAGCGGCATTTGAAGAAACTGAACATGCTCACAGGGTTGGGTATAAAGTCTTGTTAAGTCCTGATGAGGAAATAGGTTCGCCAGGATCAGCTCCTCTTTTAGCTAAATTGGGTGGCAGTTCACATATTGGGTTGACCTACGAGCCATCTTTATCTGATGGCTCCATGGCAGGAGCCCGTAAGGGAAGTGGAAATTTTGCACTGATCATCAAAGGTCGTGCTGCACATGCAGGGCGTGAACACCATTTAGGTAGAAATGCAATTGCTGCCATGGCTCGTTTCGCCGTTCAGCTAGATGATTTAAATGGTCAGCGAAATGGGGTTACCTTTAATATTGCAAAAATCGACGGGGGAGGAGCCGTAAATATAGTTCCTGAGGTGGCGATTGGACGGTTTAATGTCAGGCTTCAAGAAACCGAAGATCAAGATTGGATTATGTCTCAAGTCACTGATATTATTGATAATATCAATCGACTAGATGGCTTGAATGCAGAACTGACTGGTGGATTTACACGGCCCCCTAAACCAATGGCTCCTGCCAATGCTCTTGTCTTTGATTGGGTGAAGCAGGCTGGCTCCGCCCTCGGAATGGATATTCAGTGGAAGCCAAGTGGAGGTGTCTGTGAAGGTAATAATTTATGGGCAAGTGGTTGTCCAAATGTTGATACGCTAGGTGTTAGCGGCGGAGAAATTCATTCAGATAGAGAGTTTATGAAAATTTCTAGTTTAACTGAGAGAGCAAAACTTTCTGCTCTTATTTTAATGAAAATTGCTAGTGGTGAGTTTGATGCAAAACTAGCAAAAACATTGGCTCTTGAAAATTGCAACTCAAATAGGAGTTCTCATGCTCATCGTTAGACCTGCAAAATTAACAGATTTAGATTCCTTTATTGCTTTGGCTCGCTTGGCAGGACCAGGCTTTACTTCATTGGCGGTATCTGATGCAGAGCTTGAAGCACGGTTGCAAAAATCAGTGAAAAGCTTTGCGTTGAAAACAAATGAGGTAGGAGATCAAATATAT
>JAJRSG010000205.1 GCA_024278915.1 Alphaproteobacteria bacterium | reverse complement strand
ATTGCTTGCATACCCATTTCGCGGTGTAGACGGTGCAATACTACGTGGACGTGGTGAATAAGGTTGTGAACGAGGCGTGGTTCTAGTGTAAGGACTGGTTGTTGACACACTTCTATATTGACCTTGATCGACTTTATACGTGATGGGCACAACGCCCCCATTTGCTGTAATTCCTGGAGTCGTACTACAAGCACCCAGAGTTAAACTTGTTAGCCCTACAATTCCAATCAAGCTATATCTCGCCAATGTATTTTTATTCAAACTAGTCATTTTACACCTATCTCCAAACTCAGCTTTGCACAGCTGATTATTGTTTGTGGGTCTCCCCATCTTTTATTTCCGATGGTGCATATGTACGTGAGTAAGTTTAAATCCACGTTAGAAGACAGGCTTAACGTGTTTCTATTAAATAAGGTTGCCAAAACGTAAATATTTACGCCCCTTCCCCTGCCCGTTTTTTACTTTACTGAATAAAACCGTGGAAAAATGCAATTCGCTTATCTTATCACTTGCGAAATGCCCGAACACTTGCTAACCGACAGCTCTTAGAAATTTTCATTTCTATATAGGGTTATTTTTATAATCTTATCAAATATGCGGATGGGTGGCCGAGTGGTTTAAGGCGCCAGTCTTGAAAACTGGAGTGCGGGGAACTGCACCGGGGGTTCGAATCCCTCCCCATCCGCCATATTTACACCTCCCCTTTTAAACAAACTCTGCTTTGCTTAAATAGTGTTTAAATTACAAGTTAAATGTGGTTACCGATAAAATTACACTACAATTTTATATTGAATTAACAATCACAACCTTTTTGTCATCAAAATTATTGGAACGGAAATGCCGTCTTGGTCGGGCTTGGTGAGATCTTCAATTACTTTGTAGCCGCATTTTTCATAGAGAAGGATGCCAGAAGCGGTTGCGCCTAGCTCTATGGCTTTAAAGCCTTCATGCCGGGCAGCGTCTTCACCCAAAGAAAGGATCAGCTTGCCGATGCCTCGCCGTGTATGGTTGGGGTGGGTGTACATGGCACGAATTTTAGCGGATTCAGACTTGGGATCAGCAAGGTCGTCATCCCTGCCCGCTGTGTGGTTGCCGCCGTAAAGGGTTCGACGGCGACTCCATCCGCCACAACCCACCAACGTTTCGCCTTCATAAATCAAAAAATAGGTACCATCATCAAGAAGTTGTGTATCAAGCCCCATGCTTTCGGTTGACCGTTCAACTTGGGATGGATTTAGCACATCCGGTAATAGTTTGGCCATTGAAGCAGCCATTAACGCTTTGATTGCCATGGTATCTTTGCGCGTAGCAATTTTGTGAACAAAAGTCATGACATAGGATAACGTAGTAATTCCTGCCCTGTAAATGCTATTTTTAAGGAAAAATAGGTGTCATGGTCAAGCCGAGGGTTTCCTCCCACCCCATCATAATATTGAGGTTCTGCACGGCTTGTCCTGATGATCCCTTGGTAAGGTTATCAATTACTGAAATTATAATGGCATGGCCTTCTCTACGATCAGCAAATATACCGATACGGCATTGGTTTGAGGCGCGAACATGGCGGGTATGAGGAACAACACCTTCTGATTCAACATGAACAAATGGTTCGTTGTGATAGCGTGTTTCATACACTTTGCGCAAGTCAGACACAGATACCCCTTGGTCCAATTTTACATAACAAGTGGCAATCATGCCGCGGTTCATAGGAATAAGGTGCGGAGTAAAACTAGTTTGAACCTCTGCGCCACTAATTTTTGTCAACATTTGATCAATTTCAGGTCCGTGTCGATGGGTCCCTATCGCATATGCATGAGCTCCTTCTGCGGTTTCAGGATAAATAAGTGCAGTACTTTCCTTGCGCCCAGCACCGCTCACACCTGATTTGGCATCAATGATGATATTGGTCATATCAATCATTCCCACAGCAGGCAAAATAGCTAAAAGACTTGCGGTAGGATAACACCCAGGACAAGCAGCAAGGTCTGCATCTGCCAAGTCATTGCGCGCGTATTCACTAAGCCCATATACGGCTTTTTTCAGTAATCTGGGAGCTGTATGGGCACGACCGTAAGTTTGGGCATATAAATCAGCATCCTTCAAGCGGAAGTCTGCTGATAGATCAACGACTTTACTAACTTGTTGGGAAACTTCTGAAATGGTTTCTTCGCTGGCTCCGTGTGGCAAACAGGCAAATACAACATCAATGTCATGCCAGTTCACATCCTGCCATTTTTGTAAATTTGGGTAATCTCCAT
>JAJRSG010000204.1 GCA_024278915.1 Alphaproteobacteria bacterium | reverse complement strand
TGCAAACTTGCTTGGCTATATCGCGCACTCGCTCGCGTATCTTACCCTCCAAAACCTTATAACGATATTTGGGAACCCAAACAATGTGATAACGATGGTGAAAAACTGTGTGACATCCGGTTGTGTAGCTCCTATACTCTCTCCTTAAAATGGGTATTTAATCGGCTACGCCTGATACCCATTTTAAGGAGAGAGTATAGGAGCAAATTACGGCTGAAGCCTCTTTCCGCCTGAAGGCGGAGGTTTATAACCTAAAAAGTGACAAAAAAGCAGGTAGGATGAAGGGGTAGATTTTTATTCCTGAAGATTATGCCCAAAGATAGATATGTTTAGAATATACAACGAATTAACTGAGATTAAATAAACGGACAAACGCAAAATGACCAAAACAGCTACGCGCACATTGATTACACCTCCGGGTATAGACCGCCGTCAATTTATTCAAATGGCGGGTGCTGGGTTATTTGTTGCCGGAGTTGGCGCGGCATTTCCATTTCCGGCATGGGGGAAAAGCGCAGGGTCATCCGTATTAACCGGCACGGAGGTTAATTTTGAAGTTGCCGAAAGGCCTGTTAATTTTACCGGGAAAGATCGTATGGCAACGGTGATTAATGGTTTACTACCCGGGCCTGTTTTAAGGGTGAAGGAAGGTGATACGGTTACAATACGCGTTACCAATAAATTACACGAAATGACAACGATCCATTGGCACGGAATTATCCTTGATGCCGAAATGGATGGTGTCCCCGGTATCAGTTTTCCGGGCATAGAGCCGGGAGAGACTTTTGTTCATACGTTCAAACTAGAGCAATCCGGGACATATTGGTATCACGCCCATACGCTGCATGAACAAACAGGGATGTACGGCGCATTAATCGTGGAGCCAAAAGATGCTTCCCGCGAACCTAAAGTTGATCGTGATTATCCGGTGATCTTGAGCGACTGGACGGATGAAAACCCTGTCGATGTTTATATGAATTTAAAAAAGATGGGCGGGTATTATAACTATGGGAACTTAACGGTTGGTGATTTTGTTAGTGATATTTCCGGGTTGGGCATAAAAAAGGCAATCTCAAAACGGCTGATCTGGAATAAAACAAGAATGAGTCCGACGGATTTTAGTGATGTTTCTGCGGCAACTTATACTTATCTGATGAACGGTCAATCTCCGAACAGTAATTGGACAGGGCTTGCAAAAGCCGGGGAGCGCGTGCGTTTACGCTTTATCGGCGCGGGTACGGCAAGCTATTTTGATGTGCGCATTCCGGGTTTAAAGTTGAAGGTAATTTCTACGGACGGGCAGCGCGTTGCGCCAGTTATAGTTGATGAATTTAGAATTGGTCCAGGCGAGACATATGACGTAATAGTCGAAATCCCAGATGACAAAGCCTATACGATTTTTGCACAATCCATGGATCGAAGCGGCTATGCTCGCGGCACCTTATCGCCGAGAGCTGATATGAAAGCCGCCGTTCCCGCTCTTGATGCGGCTGTGCCTTTAACGCTTGTTGATATGATGGGCAAGATGGCGCAAAAAAAGGGCGCGGATGGTATGCCCGGCATGATGAATGCCAAGAAACCCAACCATGCTAGAACCGAATATGGGCCGGGTGTTGATATGCGTATTGATTACCCTCGTACCAATCTTGATGATCCAGGATCAGGACTGCGTAACAATGGGCGCCGCGTTTTGACTTATGCTGATCTGAAAAGTATTGATGCGCCGCCCGATAAAAGAGCGCCAAGCCAAGAGATAGAGCTTCATTTAACAGGAAATATGGAGCGGTTTATCTGGTCTATTGACGGGTTAAAGTTGAACGAAGCCAAACCTCTGCATTTTCGAAAAGGCGAAAGAATTCGTGTCATCTTTCATAATGACAGCACCATGGCGCACCCCATGCATTTGCACGGCATGTGGTCTGATTTGGAATCCGAAGAGGGTAAGTTTCAGGTGAGGAAACACACGATTTCGGTTCAACCGGCACAAAGCGTAAGCATGTTGGTGACCGCAGATGCCGAAGGGCGGTGGGCGTTTCACTGCCATCTGCTCTACCATATGGCCGCAGGTATGTTCAGGGAGGTCGTTGTCGCATGAAAAATTTAAACCTAAAAAAATTATTATCGTTTGCAGCATTTGCATTGGTTACGGCTCTTCCTTCTACCTCTGTTTTTGCCGAAGAAATGCCAATGGAAGGAGCAATGAAAACCGGCTCTATGCAAGAGGGTTCTATGCAAGGCGGAAAAGCGCCCGATGATGCGCGTGATCCTAACGAACATTCGGGCGGCTACGAATATCGCGGCATGGCCGGCTGGGAAGAAACGGACGAATACACGCTTAGCAAAGTTATAGTTGAACAACTTGAATATCGCAAGAATGATGGAAACAACGTGATGCGCTGGGATATTCAGGGCTGGCGCGGCAAGGATTATAATAAGTTCTGGTTTAAGTTTGAAGGTGAGGACGAGGTTTCCACCAATAGTGGCGATCTGGAATTACAAGCGCTTTATAGTCGTTCAGTCTCAGCATTTTGGGATTTTCAAATCGGTGGACGCTATGATCGGGAGTATGGCGGGGACACCACCAAGGATCGTTTTTTTGCCGTTGCAGGATTTCAAGGGCTGGCTCCTTACTGGTTTGAAGCAGAACCTTCTCTTTATGTGAGTGAAGATGGCGATGTTTCTGCGCGTCTGGTGTCTACATATGACGTGCTATTTTCTCAGAAATTAATATTACAGCCCCGTTTGGAAACTAATGTTTCTGCCAGTGAAGTGCGCGAGTTCAATATTGGCAAAGGCCTGAATGATCTTCAGCTTGGCGTACGCCTGCGTTATGAAGTAACGCGCAAATTTACGCCTTATATCGGGGTGGAGTGGGACAAGAAATTTGGAGATACAGCCGATCTGGTTCGTGCAGAAGGCGGTGATGATAGAAATACAGCGCTTGTCGCAGGTATTAGATTTTGGTTTTAGGCACAACAGGATAATTTTTATGGAAGGTATGAAAACAGAAACAAAGAAACTATCACTGATTGGCTCTGTCTCTTTGGGAACTGGGGTTATGATAGGTGCTGGAATATTTGTGCTGATGGGGCAAATTGCAGAACTGGTTGGCGGCTTGTTTCCGCTCGCTTTTTTAGCTGGTTCTTTCGTTGCCGGACTCAGTGCGTATTCCTACGTTAAATTCTCCAATGCATATCCTTCTTCAGGCGGGGTGGCAAAATTTCTTCGTAAATCTTATGGCCCTGGCACAATTACAGGCACGTTTGCATTGCTGATGTATGCCTCAATGGTGATCTCTGAAAGTCTCGTTGCCCGCACATTCGGTGTCTATACCCTCAGGTTATTTGACATTGAAAGCACATCGGTTTTAGTTCCAATTCTTGCTGTGGCTTTAATTGGTGTTGCGTTCATTGTAAATATTTCTGGCAACAAGGTGATTGAAGCTACGGCCAATACAACAGCGATTATCAAAATTTTGGGTCTTGTTATCTTGGCGATTGCTGGGTTGTATGCAGGTGTTATTCCTTCATTTGAAAGCGCGGCACAAATAACGAATGGCGCTACTGGCATTGGAGGTTTTATAGCGGCGTTAGCGTTATCCATTCTAGCTTTCAAGGGTTTTACAACCATTACAAATCAAGGTGGTGACATTGTAAATCCAACAGTTAATGTCGGGCGCTCCATCATTATATCATTATTGATTTGCACCGTTATTTACTTTGCTTTGGCTCTGTCTGTTACTGCCAATTTAACAATTCCAGAAATTATTAATGCCAAGGACTATGCTTTGGCTGAAGCTGCTCGCCCCGTTTTTGGCGATAAAGGTCTTTGGTTCACTGTAGTCATTGCAATTGTCGCTACAGTATCCGGCGTTTTTGCCAGTGTTTTTTCTGCATCGCGTATGCTTGGCATGCTGGCTATGATGAAACAGGTTCCACAGATGGGTAAAAAAGTTAGTAATCCTGCTCTGGTATTTACAGTGTTGCTGGCAATCACATTAACAATTTTATTTGATCTCACGCGGATTGCTGCAATTGGTGCTATATTCTATTTGGTGATGGATATTGCAATACACTGGGGACTTGTTCGCTACCTTCGTAAAGAGCTGAAATTCAATCCTATTATTCCGCTTGTTGCTATCGTTCTGGATACTGTAATTCTTGTCGCATTTGTATTGCTAAAATTTGAAAGTGACCCACTTGTTCCAATCGCTGCGGCTGTTGGTATTGTAATAGTTGTTCTTGCAGAACTTTTATTCATGAAATCACACACCAACAGCGATGGTGAAATGGATATGGGTACGGATATGTAGCCATAATATAAATCATAGAGCAGATTTTAGAAATGTTATTGTTAGGTTTTTTTGGCATTGTATTGCTCGCACTTCCGGGGACGGCTCTAGCCTATTGGCTATGGTTCCGTGTGTTGGAGCAAGTCGAACTCAACCGCGCCAATGCATTCAGTTTTTTGGTGCCGAGCTTCGGTCTAAGTATGGGCGTTGTTTTCTTTCAGGAAAGCATTGGAATTTTAGCGGCGGCAGGAATTTCTTTAATAGTGCTGGGTATCATTCTGGTCAATTTGCCTCGAAAAGTAGAAATAATAAAACAATAGGAGAAAATCATGAACCACGATCATGAGCATTATCACAAGCCGGAAAATAAAGTCCCGTGGTGGAAAACGCCGTTTGGAATGGCGTGCATCTTCTTTTTTGCCGTTGCAGGATACTTTCTGTTCATGGAACACCGGGCGCATATCGGGAGCAACTGGATCTGGTTGATCCTGCTGGCTTGCCCGTTAATGCATGTGTTTATGCATGGCGGTCACGGTGGACATGGTAACCACGACGACAATGACAACAAAGATAAAGAGGATTAAACGATGGAACATGCAATGCAGGCATACGGTCTTTGGTCGCTGGTGGTTTTGAACTCCGCGATTTTTATTATCTTTGCGTTCAGTTTTTTTAAGCCCAAGACAAAACGTGACTGGCGAAGCTTTGGTGCTTTTTCGGGCTTTATCGTGGCTCTTTTCACTGAGATGTACGGATTTCCACTGACCATCTATCTAATGTCCGGCTGGCTGACGGAGAAATATCCGGGTGTTGATTTTTTGAGCCATGAGAACGGGCATCTTTGGAACACAATACTTGGTTTTGAAGGCAATCCGCATTTCGATCCGATGCATCTGGCCAGCTTTGTATTTCTTGGTGGCGGTTTCTGGATTTTATCAGCGGCCTGGCCTGTACTTTTCAAAGCGCAACGCGTCGGTAAAATGGCGGTGACAGGCATGTATGCCAAAATGCGCCACCCGCAATATATCGGATTTATTACGATTATGTTTGGATTTTTACTGCAATGGCCCACCATTCCAACGCTGGTGCTGTTTCCGATCTTGACATATATGTACATCCGGTTGGCACGGAAGGAAGAAGCGGATGCGCGGGCTGAATTCGGCACGGCGTATGATGATTATACCGCGCATGTTCCGGCATTTATTCCAAAGTTTTCATCAGCAAAACCTAAAAATTTGAAAGGAAACTCACATGGGCATAAACATTAAGACAAAATATCATGAACATTGAAATTATTCCAAACTGGCACCCTGTTCTTGTCCACTTCACAGTAGCGCTTTTCTCTATGGCTGCGCTTTTGTACTTGACCGGGTTTCTCTTTAAAAATCATAAAATGGGTCCTAATTTTATAATGATCGGACGCTGGAATTTATGGCTGGGGGCGTTATTCACGCTTGGTACTGTTGCCGCTGGTTTTTATGCCTATAACACCGTAGCGCATGATTCGCCCTCTCATGCGGCAATGACAGATCATAAAAACTGGGCTTTGGTTACTGCCGCTGTGTTTTGGGCACTGGCGCTCTGGGCTTTATGGAAGCAGCGCGGCGCTAAAACAGTGAGCGCGTTATTTGTGATTGTTATGCTGGCGGCCTCAGGGCTTGTTGCTATCGCAGGCTATAAAGGTGGCGAAGTTGTCTACCGTTATGGAATTGGTATAATGTCCCTGCCGCAATCAGCCGGAGGACATGATGATCATGGAGACGGTGGAGCGGAGCATGGCGCGGTTAAACCGGATGGTGCTTCTGAAAATTTAAAACAAACGGGAGATAAAGAACCTCATGGAGGGCACTAATATTAAAACCGGATTAACTTTAAACCAAACCATAAAGGAGAAAAACTATGACACATGAACATAAAGACGGTGACGGCGGCTGTTGCAGCGGTCACGACAAACACCAAGAGCAAGAAAAACCAAAAAAAGAAGGCGGGGATTGCTGTAATGAAAAAGAAACAGCAGTTGAAAAATCTAAAAAGAATAAACCTGAACATTCCGGCGGTTGTTGCGGTGGAGATAAAAAATAGGACTATAAAATGGATCATTCGCAGCATGAAAAAACTACGCAATATAAAGCCGGTAGCCTGAGCCTTGTTGGCGCAGTCTCCATGGGGACTGCCGTCATTATTGGCGCAGGAATATTTGCGCTGACCGGACAAATTGCAGAGCTGGGGGGAAAATGGCTCCCTCTGGCTTTTTTGGTCGCTGCTGTGGTCACGGGCTTTAGCGCTTACTCCTATGTGAAGATGTCCAACGCCTATCCGTCTGCAGGCGGCATTGCAATGTTTCTGCAAAAGGCCTATGGCAAAGGCACCATCACGGCGGTAGGGGCTTTGTTGATGTTTTTCTCAATGGTCATCAATGAGAGCCTCGTTGCCCGCACATTTGGCACATACACTTTGCAACTATTCGATGTGGCAAAGGATAGCTGGCTTGTTCCGGCACTTGGTGTTGGGCTTTTGCTTTTTGCTTTTCTGATCAATATATCCGGTAATCGTATGATCGGTATGTTTTCACTCATTATGTCTGTGCTTAAAATCGGCGGAATAGCCACCTTTGGCGCTATTGGATTGTGGTTTTCCGGTTTTTCTTTTGAAAGTTTTAACGCTGCGCCCGTTCAAGGCTCCGGCGCGGGCGGTTTTCTGGCTGCCGTAGCGCTAGCCATCTTGTCTTACAAGGGATTTACCACCATCACGAATAGCGGCTCTGAGATCGTTGATCCGCACCGTAATGTCGGGCGAGCGATTATTATCTCCATCGCAATCTGCGTGGTTGTTTATTTTCTGGTGGCGCTGGCGGTGGCTGCAAATTTAACATTGCCAGAAATTATTGCTGCGAAGAACTTTGCACTGGCCGAAGCGGCCCGCCCTGCCTTTGGTGATTTAGGCCTCTATTTCACAGTTATTCTGGCGATTGTAGCAACCGTCTCTGGCTTGATTGCCAGTGCCTTTGCAGCCTCTCGTATGCTGGCGATGGTTACTGATATGAAGCTGGTGCCCCACCGTCATTTCGGCATGCCGGGCGATATTCAAAAACACACACTTGTTTATACGATTGCGCTGGCCATGTTTCTGACAATCTTTTTTGATTTGAGCCGGATTGCCTCACTGGGCGTGATTTTCTATCTCGTCATGGATATTGCCGTGCATTGGGGCGTTCTAGGGTACTGTGCACATTCGTGTAGAAATGTACGCTAACGAATTATCATTTACCGCCGCACGTTGTTTCTGTTGAGGATATAGTCGCCGTATAGGATAATATTTTTCCAGGAAACGGGGCTTATGTTACTGAGAAGAGCTATATCAATA
>JAJRSG010000203.1 GCA_024278915.1 Alphaproteobacteria bacterium | reverse complement strand
TTTTTTGAATGCTTTTTCGGCGTACCAACCAATTTAAAAGTATGGAGCCAAAATCATATGGCAGTAATGGACGAGAACCCCATGTGGGACCATACCATCTTATATACTGTATCAGCCTGTGATGCAGTTTCATTTTTGCACGGTGCAGTTTTTCGATGCCAAGCTCCCGCTTGGCTGATGCCCGTGACAGTAAAGGCGCTCCGTGCAATAATTGGGCGAGTCCCGATACTGTCGGATTTTTAATAAAGTCGGTTTCCTTAATGGTACGACCTGCCGCTTGTTCAATTTCACAAATTAATTGAACAAATTTTAGAGAATCCAACCCAAGATCAAAAAGGGACTTATTCACTTCAATCCTCTCTATTCCTAACTGAGATGACAGAAGCATTTTTAACCACGACATAATATCTATCTGCGTCGCCCCGGCTGGCAAAGTCGGAATCGTTATCTTGACACCGTCTATTTGCGCGGCTTCATTTTGCCAAACAATCGACAAGCAACCATCCAAGAAATGCTGGCGACATGCTTGACGAGCAATTTTTCCGCTAGTCGTCTTATGTAAAGCGCGATCAGCGGTCAATATGACTTGCCACGCATTTATTTCGTATTGGCTTGCCAATTCACGTTGAAATTTTTCAACTAACAAAGGCCCCAGTTTATCGCTGTCAAATGACGGCGGCACCGCCTGCAAGACAACCAATTTTTCCTCACCATGTCTATCAATAGTAAAGGCAGCCGTATCTTTATGCATGAATGCCTTGTGCAAATTTTTAAAGATCAATTCAATATCATGAGGATAATAATTACGCCCACGAATAATGATCAGGTCTTTTATTCGACCTGTAACAAACAATTCGCCTTTTCTAAAAAAACCTAGATCTCCCGTACGCAAATAAGCTCTCTTGTCACCACCGTTCACCAGATGTTGGTTAAAGACAGCTTGTGTATCGTCTTGTTTTTGCCAATAACCATTTGCAACATGAGGGCCATGTAGCCATATTTCCCCGATTGTATTTGGCGCGCTAATCTCCTTCGTTTCGGGGTTTACGATGACGGGACGAGAGTGCAAAAATGGCACTCCCGATCCAATGAGTATTTTAAGGTCTTGTCCCTGCTGCGCTGGCAAAATTTGGTTTGCTTCCAGCGCCTTTGCATCCACCTCAAACTTTTCATAAGGGCGATCAGGTTGAGAAGTGGAAACGCCAACACAAGCCTCTGCCAAACCATAACCCGGCGCAATCGCCTCCTGATTTAGGCCGCAAGATGAAAATGTCTTATAAAATGTCGCAAGCGTTTTAGGGTCAATTGGTTCTGCCCCGTTAACTGCCAACTTCCACCGTGATAAATCGAGGTTTTGTAAAATTTCTGGTGTCGCCAGTTCACTGCATAATTTATAAGCGAAATTTGGGGCGGCCGTTATGGTGCCTCCATGATCGGATATCAAACGTAACCAATCAAAAGGTGATTTGATAAAATCTTTCGGAGACATCATAAAGATAGGGCACCCCACCCACAATGCCTGTAACAACATGGCGATTAACCCCATATCGTGAAAGCCCGGAAGCCAGCTAATGATGATATCATCCGGTGTCGTTTGCCAAGACTTGACCATCATTTCAATGTTGGCGCCCACAGCATCATGAGTAATCATCACACCTTTCGGCGCACTGGTAGAACCCGAAGTGTATTGTAAAAAGGCAATTTTTTGCGAGTCTATTGATCGGGACTTCCAATCATTTGCGGGAAAGTCGAACACTGTATCCGTACACAAATAATTGCCGGCATATGCAGGCGCAAATGTTTTGCACTGCCCCTGTACCGACATGGCAACAGAAGTATCCGTCAAAATATAATGGGGGGCGGCATCGCCAAGAACAGATAAAAATCGTGGGTCGGATCGATCACCTCTTGGTACATTAATCGGTACGGCGATCACGCCTGCCTGTAGGCAGGCCAAAAAAGCACATAGAAACTCTGCTCCCGTCGGATAGGCCAATATAGCCCGTTCACCCGGCGCCATCATTTCTTCAAGATGGTAAGCAAGTACACGTACTCGCTGATCTAGCTCTTCATAAGATAAAGTATGATATGATTGTAAGCCGGAGCCAAAAACCCTAACCGCAATTTTATCAGGTGTGTTTTGCGCGTGCTGCGATAAATTTTGCAATATAGTCACATTTAACCCTTAAATGTGAAGCCAAATCCCCACGAAGAACTCGGGCCGCCAGCCACGATGAGACTAACATTTGACCGGTCAATTTATTACGCAAATTACCCCTTAGACACGTAATAACTAAGAGCAGTTAGCTCCGCCATCAAGAGGACCGCCACCGCCAGCTTTAGCAGATTTTGCCTCATCTAAAAGTTTAACTTCTGGTGTTTCCCACTGTTTTTGCGGTGTCTCTGTTGGTAACATTGCTTTTCCCCATAATGAATATCAATTCTACATATCAAACGAAAACTTTCGGATCAAGGTAGAAAATACCATACATAAAAACGAATAACCAGCCACGAATCGACAGAGATGCGTTGCCTTTTTTCGCTTGGCATCTTTAGCCTACAAACGACTAGGGTTTATTGAATACCCTATTCCTCTCCCCCCACAACGCCCATGTCTGATAAATTATTATTTATGGGCTTGGTTTCGTCCAATGGTAAAGAAAGTCTGGAACTTTATCTCCGTCATGGGCATCCAATCTCGCCAAACTTTCATATATCGCGGTTCGCATTATCTTGCTCTGGCTAACGTCCAGATCCTTGATTGCGCCGAAATTATTGGCGATCTCTGTTCGCAAGGGTCTATATGCATTATCAATGGAGCTTTCTTTCCAGGCTTTTACATACGGCGTCAGAAGATAGTTTTGCACCTGTTTGGCTGTGTAGGGAGACAATGTATATAATGAAACCATACGCTCCATTTGCGTTTTGTCCCCATTCATGGCGAGGTCAAAATCTATTGGAACTGTTAACAATTCAAATTGTTTGCGGGCATCTGCCGATGGCGTTCTTATCCGAGCATAAGGTTGAGATTTGTAAAAATACTGGAGCGTATCCTCAGCCTCTAGCGCAATAATTTCTCTCAGCATATCTATTTCGTAATCCACAAGCGTGCTGTCTTTAAACATTTGCCGCAAAAGATCTCGTGCAGCCTGCATTTCTTCTGCCCCGCCTTGCTGACTTGCATAGGCCGCCACTACTTCTGAAAATGCTTGATCAGTAGAATAAGTTTTCTTATCTATTCGCATTTCCGGCGGTTGGGGCCCAGAATTTCCTTCTTTAAGCCGATCTTCACGAGATGATGGCGGCATATTCTTAAATAGATAATTATCCTTCTCCAATTGGTTTAAGAGAGCGGATAAATTGTCCGCCTTACTTTTTGGCCAAAAACGATCGGTTCCCCCATCGCCAAGATAGGCTTTAATGTCAAGTTTTGCCTGTTGTGCAAGTTTTAGGGCCAACGCCTTATCTTTCATACGTCCGGCCATCGTCATCTGAATTTGTGCCCGATAACGGGCAGGCGAGCGATATGAAGATCTTGCTTCATTTTGACAAGCCGCCACTAACTTCCCAATTAACCTCATAGCGCCCGTATCTTTTCCATCATCCTGAGCCCCTCGCTTTTGCGTCCATTCTAAGACCGTAATTGAATCGGAGGTAGAAGTAGATTTGGGACATGTTGAAAATGCTGGGCCGCTCGCCAAATAAGGATGATGCCCAACACCAAGAGCATCATAATAAAGCAATCCATTTAAAGCGGCTTTGCGAATGTTTGCCCTATAGTCCGGATGCTGTGAGAATGCTTGTCCATCAATGACGACTTTAGGCAAAAAATGAGCTGGTAATTCAGCATAAGCAGTTGAATATTTCCATGCCTGCTCAACGATTTGATAGCGTGACTTGGCATCTTTTGCCTCGTCATGGATTTTCAACATCATTTCCGTCGCTTTAAGCTGAACCGTGCCATTATTTTTGCATTTTTCGGCAAGCAACACCAGATTGGGACCCGCCTCGGTTGCCGTTGTCCGCTTCTGCTCTACATCATACACCGCTTGAGCCGCTATATTTTCAGCCCCGTCCGGACATTCCGCAAATGCCCGCGGTGACAATAAAAACACGGCACAGCCAATAAATACCTTAAATCCAACACTCA
The DNA here is from genome assembly GCA_024278915.1 of Alphaproteobacteria bacterium. Lineage (GTDB taxonomy): Bacteria > Pseudomonadota > Alphaproteobacteria > Caulobacterales > Maricaulaceae > Robiginitomaculum_A. Next base: position 8,296 of record JAJRSG010000203.1, on the reverse strand, counting down.
TTTTCACGCCCCTTCTTTGGATAAATAATAACATATATTTTTAAAACTAACCATAGCGATGCTCCAAATTCGATAAAAAGATAGAAACATTTTCGGACATGAGTATATAAAACAAGTAAATTTGAAACAATTCATAATTGCACATTGACAGACTATGGAGAACGGTGACAGCGCTCTTTAATCACAGCGTTAAAATCCAGTGGGTCATAGATGACAAACTGGCAGGAATTAAGCAATGATAAGCAATTGTTTCATGAGTAATGTCTTCTGGAGCGGGCGATGAGAAGCCACTGGCGCCCGTACAACCTATTGATTCTTATAGTTTTTTACTTCATTTTTTATAGCATGGTTAGCAGCTTTGGTTAGCTAAATTTGCAACTGATTGCAGGAAATGATGGTTTTGTTGTGAAAATACCACATGTTACAAATTCATGAACCAACAATGGATAAGGATAGGCCCATATAGGCTACATATAACTGTTTTCCCGTTTATGGGACGGAATGTTTGTATATGATGGAGGTTGATGTCCGTAACAGTTAATCCAGACAAGACCTTATATCCCCATACCGGACCTTAGCCGAACGGTTTAAAACACCAATTAGGCAGTTGACTTAGATGCGTAGGAATTCACCGCGTTTAAATTTCGGTGTCGGTTCAGGCTCGAAGTTAGGAAAGAACAACTTGGCCTAAGAGTAAATTTGGACCAACTGAATGTTTTTGGCATAATAAGCATCTTTATTTGCTTCGAACTTCAAGCTCTTTAATGATGGAAGAATGAATATTTAGCTTAACCATTGGGGCAAATGCCAATAACCATCTAGCTAACGAAGCAATATTTCTGCCACTTGCGGATAACGCTTCGCGGGCAGAATCACCATAAACATTTGGGGAAAGCAACGCGAATGATCTTTCTTCGAGGCACATTCTAAAGCGGTGGTGGACATCTTCAAAAACAAAACCCAGCACCTTAGCACTCAGCGGCTCATCCTTAAGTGTTTCAAATATCCGCATTGCGGTTGCGACTAGTGTCAGTGGATCAAGGGGCTTTTTAAACGATAGATTCGCGACTGCCTGAACTGCATCAGGTACAACCACCACAGCTTCAGCAACAAGATCTTCATGCATAGATGGCCCACTCTTACTTTGGAGATACGCCTGAATTATCTTAAGACTCACACGGGGATCCGCATCTTTCAGGGCGTTTATAGCCAAACAAAGACCAATCTGTTCGATAGCTTTCCAGTCAGGAGAGCCGATTTCTACGGCACCTGAAACAGGCCAAATTTTTGCTTTTTTACTAGGATGATTTGGATGTTCGTCCGTGAAAAACTTAGTTGCGATTGCAGATGCACGCGCATCTATAACATCATTGACCACATGATAGTCGCTCCGGTTATGCGTAAGGTCAAAATCATCGGAGTGCAGCCTCATCTCCAAGGCGGTCTCTCGTACTAGGTAATCCCAATTGGGCTTTAGTTTGTAGCTATGTTCGTCTGGCCATTTTTCGAGACAAGGCAACTCCTGTTCGGTTCTTAAGGCGAGCGACTTCAGTATCATGTGAAACATGCATTGACTGGGCATCTCAAGCTCCATGATGCTCTCATCAAGTTCAGCTCGACTTCCACACCCAGGCACGTAGGTGAAATCAGGACCAGGTTCGTCACCTCTAACAATAATCTCAAAACGATGTAGAGACTGTCCCGCAATTTTTCGCACCCAAAAAGGTCGCAACTCGTCGACGGGCAATGCAAGAACACTAGGTATGATTCCAGCTAGGTCGGCAATGGCTTGTTTGCGGTCACCATGTTCGAAACGCGTGTTAGCGGCATCTATTTTAAGACCTAATGCAAATGGATCCCCCGCGGCATATTCGTGATCAGCTTCACTCGAACGGGCTGCATCGAGTTCAGTTGCTCCTCTTAAGAAATGGTCTGCGGCCAAGTCCCAAGAACCAGACTTAGCACTACTGATTGCGGTCTCTTGCCAAAGAAAAGCTATCTCTAAAACTGAAAGCCCTGTAAGATCAGTTGGAAAATCACTTGCAATTTTTATTACTTCATTGTGCCTACCAGAACGGTTGAGGGTTTTTAATTTAGCGCGAAGTAGAATTGGCTCTGGACCTAATTGATCAATTCCTTCATCCAAGATAGCCAACGCGCCATCTGTATTTTTTAGGTATTCATCAGTAAGCACCGCGCGAGCACGAATACACCAGCAAGTTACATCCACTGCGTTCCAACCTTCCGCCGTCTTCGCTAACCTTTGATAAAATCCAATCAGGTCTGGAAGGTCGACGTTATCTTCAGAAACTTCAGCCAACCATGTCCTGTCGAAGACGAGGCTCATTGCTCCATAGCGCGCCTCACTACGTAGAATATCAAGCCAACGGTTTCTTTCTTTTGTAGGCATCGAGTCCAGCGTATCGATGAATTTCTCTAACCATTCACGGCCAGAAACCGTGCCAGTTTGAATTAAAAACAAGCCGCGCACAGCGTCACCGAAATCCATTTCAGTAACGGTAAGTGTATCGGCGTAAGATGGGTTTTGATCAAGTTTTGCAAACCGACGGACTATCGCGAACCAATTTTCATACCGGGTTGAGAGATTGGTGTTCATGCATAGAACACTTAGAGCCATCAAACATGTTAGTTGGCTTCCTTCACCATCACCGTGGGTGTCGATGTCAGCAAGCAATTTATCAACACCAGATGAAGCCTTGTCACCATCTGCGACGTTTAACTTTAAGTTCACTTGGGCAAGTCGCCACATCATTATAATTTCAGGTGATGTTCCAAAATCAATAAGTCTGTCAATTTCAAGGGATCTGAAGAACGGCATATGGCGAGCCAGAATGGCGCGATCTGTGACGTCTGGAGCAAATAGGTTTGCTATTAGCGGCCAAGCTAACTCAGGGCATTTACCTAAAAAAGCATGGACGAGAATAGCGTCAGCTTGATCAGGGCTCATCGTTTTTATGGATAGGCCATATGATACTAGTCTTCGATGAACGGCTTGCGTTTCAGTAGGTGAGAGTGTTTTAGCGCCAAGGTCAGAGACTAAAGGCGAAACCCTAACTCTGTCTCCATTTCCTACTTCAAGCCAAGGACCGACAAGAGACTCATACGCAAATCCAGGTTGATCAACACTTGGTTCAACCTCTCCAAGAGCGAGAGCAAGGGGGCGTGTTATCGGACCTATAGCTAAACTTACTCTACCTAATAGTCGGCGTTGGTCAGGTTGCATAGCATTTAAAAGTCGCCGACGAACACCATCTCTCGTAACCGTTATGTCCTGACTTTGGAAATTATCACTCATCCATCGCTTCATTTCGGCGTCAGGCCAGCCACGCTTGCTAAGAGAACGGCAAAGTAATGCACTCAAAGCAGGGTGCCCGCCTCCACCAGCCATCTGAATGAAGAAGTTCCATCTTGAGGGCTCTCCGTCATGAAGAACTATGAGTTTGGAAACCTCTTCCTCTGTTAAATAAGGCACCGTCCTAGAAATGATATTATCAAGAACGATCCCCTCTGACGGGCTGCGGTAGCTAGTTACGAGCAAAGGGACATTCAAGCGTTCCAAAGTATGTTTAAGTGCTGCGAAGGCTCCAAACTCAGTTAAATCTACATCTGCGTCGAGATCATCGAGCAAAAGACCTTCAATTTCAGGAGTTGAGCCGACAACGCCGACCATCCGACGTAATTCCTGCTCTAACGGCTCACCAGTAATGCCAATGCACCTCTGCAAAGACCAAGAATTCGGTGTTGCTACAGTTGTCAACGCGGCGATTGTCGTTTTCCCGATGCCTGTCGGGCCTGATAGCCAAACAACCTTTCCAACGCGAAGATCTTCAACCGTCTTAGATACAAGACCTGTTCGAGCCAAAACGCCCTCAACCGGATGCGCCATTTCCTGTAAGCCTGTGGCGGTGGTTTGAATAGCGATGTCGCTACCGGACGCCATCGAGCGACTTAACGCGGCAAGCATACCACTTGGTACTGTTATACTAGTTGCTGCATCAAATTCACGATATAGGTCGCTCTGCTTAACATATCTATTATTCGCGTCGGTAGCTTTTCCGAATAGGTAGTCGAAAAGTGCTCCGGAAGCTGTACGACTAGAAGTATGAGTTGCTCCTCGTCGTTCGCCTAACTCAACCAAGGACGCTAAGTTGTCGCTACGAACGACATCGAATGGTGGAGCCCCGCAGACCCAATGAATTCTTTGTAGCAGACGTGAACGAATTTCGTCATCACTTGCGGTTCGAAGAAAACTACCAAGAGAGTGTTTCTTGGGAAACCGGTGAATCAGGGCCTTTTTAACAGCAGAGACGTCGCCGTGCTTACTGACTTGCTCCCAACATTCCAAGCCTTTGGAGCCGTTTGAGAGCTTAGCATTCTTTTCTGCCCCAATTTCGGAAGTAGAAAGAAAGACCATTTCTACGAGTTGATTTGGATTTTCCGCCTGCAGCGACCAATAATTCACGATGGCTTCTTTCACGTCTTTAGAATTGAGTGTTAGTCGCCCCGACTTCTTTGTATCTTTCACCTGTGTCGCTGTGATTTTCTCGTCTAACAACTCTCCAGTCTTTTCTGTGAAGTCCTCGGCGACCTCAAGAAACAGAACACCGTGCTCGGGCAACCTAAGCCAAGCCGAAAGAGATTGCTCAAGCTGATATCGATACCCACGAAGACTATCAATTGCCTGCCTCTTCTCCTCACCTACTGGAAGCCCAAAAGGCAGAGGATCGTTCGTACTATCGGCGTTGTTTTCCATTAGTAAAAGGTAATGTTAAAAACTAATTAATCCAAGACCTTAAACGCTAATTTATCAAAAAAATTTTCACCAGTTTTTATATGAACCGAATCTATTTCCATCAATTTCTAAGGTCCCCTTTGCCCCCAAGGAAGACGCCTATAAACGATTTAGGAGGCGAGTAACTGAAACTTTGTGCCAGACTCCCTGCTTGCGCGTCTGAATGTTGGCTTCATTCAATTTACACGCGATTGACAGCAATTTCATATCTCTTGTAATTCCCAATTTTTCAAAATTTATGGCAACCGACTTAGCGAATATCGCTGCTTCTTGCCTATTCTTAGCCGCCAACACTTTCCCATTTTTACCCAGTTCAACGCCTCGTGCTTTTGCCGCCGCTAGTGCCGCCTTGGTACGTTCACTAATCCTACGTCCTTCTTCCTCAGCCATGGCTGCGTACACATGGAGCATGAAACGGTCTGCATTGGGCATATCGGCGGCAACAAAGTCTATTCCAGTTTCCATAAGGCCCGATATGAAATGAACATTACGGGCCAGACGATCCAGTTTGGCTATGACCAATTTGGTTTTGTGTTTGCGACAATAGGCTATGGCCTTTTCTAGCTCGGGACGTTTTGCCTTCTTACCGCTCTCTATCTCTATGAACTCTTGATAGGGTTTGCCTTCTAGCAAAGTTTCAATGGCCTTACGCTGCGCTTCTAGCCCCAAACCTTGATATTCCTTGCCTTTGGGTGCTCACACGCAGGTATGCGGCTGGTGAGTCTTCTGAGGGCTTCATTTGCACACTCCAAGGCTCGTGTAACAGGTAAAGGTTGGTTTGTGTGTTACGGACAGGCTCATAAGTGCTTCTCCGTCATGGGATATGCATTCATAGATGATTGTAGTATTTGCAGCCCTTGCCTGATTGAAGCTGGTGTTAACCCGTAACCAACTTGATCTGCTTTATGTCTGATACTGTCGGTGGCCTCCCAAGCTTGGCGGTCAACACAAAGTGCAGATATAGTTTTAAAACACAGCTCTCGAAGTAAAGCATTTCGATCAGCCTTCGGGACTACATCGTGTAGGAACTCGTGCAGATCACTGGATTGATTAACTAGCCAATACAGATAACGCCGCCCCGCCCTTGTATGGCCATCAAATGCATACCTTGGAATAGAGGCTATAGGATAGCTCTGTAGGCCATTGTCCGCAGTAGAGGATAATGGTTCCGCCATCTTCATCCAATCGCCCCACAGCAGAGGAATAAAGGCGGGCAGTATGGTTCCTGATCGTGATAGTGCTACCCTACAGACAGCTAGCACATGTTCAGGGCATTGGTCTGTGTCAAAACATGTGAAGAAGCGTTCTACGTCCCCCTTACGTCTATACAGGACGTCAGAGCCAAACTTCTCTGTTCCTAATGCATACCATGTAGCTATGACGCGGTGAAGAAGTTGCCCCGACGGTGAATTTGCAATTGATTGCAATCCATCTACAGATGTGACCGCCAAGTCCTGTCGTATAGTTTCCAGCGATGCAGCATGGTCAACAAGGGTTACAATGTCGTCTGTTACCCTGTTCTTCTGAGCATTACATAATTGCTCTATGAGATAAGAAGCCACCCTCCACTCTCCGCCGACCTTAGCTCTCCATCTTTTTGATCCTGAAGTCGCAGTGACCATGCCGCACAAGTCAAAGCCACCAAAGCTAATATCCTCCCATGCTATTACACACAGTCGCCGCCAGAAAATCCGATAGTCAACATTCAACAGATATAGTCCTGCTCGTAACGCCTCTTGGGTATCACTCCGCCTGATCGCCTTTTGCATCAAGCTCATGGCGATCCAGCGTTCCGGTAATGATTGGTATTTTTGTTTTGGTGATTGGTGAGAGGCCAACCCTTCGGCCAGTCGTTCCTTCAGGTATTCAGTCCAGATATTATCAAGCAATACTGCCTCCCATAAATACGGGAGAGCAAAACGATTTCACCCCGAATTGAGCGTAACTTGGGGAACTACGGGGTCAATTGTGTTTAGATTGCAGAATTAACTTGAGCCGACTGTGATCGGTGAAATACCAATCTTCATATAAAAGGGTGCAACGAACTAAACCTATATGATCGGCGTTAAAATATGACATACGCCTTCGGACATGATTATAGGAGTGTATATGGGCTTTACGCCCACAGGGTACGTTGTCGCTAGGTGGTGGACATGGCGGTTAAGCTAGTCTGACATGGGGTGAGGTGTCAATTTTCAAACGGCATACAAAAAACCACGGTTTTATGGGCATGGACGCAGTCCTATAGGTGTACCCCCCATTTCAAGGCGAATGCAGATGTGTTTGGGGCTCTAAGAATGATGCTTTTTTGGACAAGGCTAGGATGCGTGAGAATTGGGAGAGTGCGGAGCAAAAAACAGGGCTGTGAGACAAGGTTTTCAGTGGCCCACCTTGGACTCCAAAAACAATCGTGCCGTGAGCGTAGCGAGGAAATGCCCTTGGGGTGAAAAACAAGGCGTTAGCCAAAGCGTGGTCCACTTTCGGGTTTCGCTTTATCTTGCGCTACTTCTCTTTTTTGCCTTTTTCCGATTTTTCCATGGCTTTTCCGACAACAAAGACTGCCAAAATAATTAAACCTACAAGGAGAAACGAGAACGCAATGTCAATAATATATTGACTCGAATTCTCAATGAAGAAACCCTTGTCAACAATTACGGAAGAAAGTATTTTCAATACGGCAAACAAAACTGACACTTTAATCCAAGCACCTATAAGACTCTTGTTTTGGGGTTTATCGTTCTCCATCTTACTAATCTCTTTCGAGGTCAATCATAGGTTCTGGTCGCACCATATCCTGCAATTGACTGACGGCGTCCTTTATCGCTGCACCAGCATTTTGAATATCTTGCCCTACCGCTCCAGCTAGTTCACCCCCAGCATTTAGAGTTCCTTGAAGCCCTACACCTGTTGCAACAGCTGCCGCATTTCCGATGGATTCCGCTTTAACAAGAGACCCTAGCTTTGGAGCGATTGCTGGGCCTAGAATTTTTTCGCCAACTTTGCCACCAACGAAAGTTGAGGCACCCTCGACAATTACGCCACCAAGGGCATTTGCGGCTATTTCACCCGTACTGCCGCCATCAAGGGCAGTAGAAATTCCTCCATCCAAACCACCTAACCCAGCGGCAACAGCTGCTCCTGCTCCTGGCCCCGCAAACCCTGTGGCGCCTCCAACTGCAAATCCTTTACCCGCGTCGATTCCTACACGCCCCCAACTTATGCCATTGCCAGACCTTGCTTGACTAATTATGGGTGTTGCAGTAGAGCCTCGCTCCTTTAAGCCCTCAATACTTGTTGGTCGTCCGCGCGCAACACTATAGGCGTAACCAATCGTGCATATACGATCATGGTCGTATGGTTTTGGGTTAGTCAGCAGCTGCGTAGCCTCAATAAATGTGTACTGTCTTGCAGTCTCCGTTTGGCATGATTCCAGACTGAAGAAAAAACAAAATACTAAAAAATATCTCACTGACCAAATCTTTC
>JAJRSG010000202.1 GCA_024278915.1 Alphaproteobacteria bacterium | reverse complement strand
CGATCAGTAGCAGCCCCATCACAATATTGAGAATTGTTGCCGATCGCCCTGATGACATCAGGCGGTTAAGCGCATTGCCAGCAACTGCCCATGTTGTGGCTGAGGCAAACCCCATGATTAAAAATGTCCCACAGATGAGCAAGGTACGAATCCATAGGTCATCGGCGATTCCAACATAGGCACCTGCTGCCGCAATTGCCATAATGATGGCTTTGGGATTGATCCATTGAAAGAGGACGGCTTCATAAAAACGAAAGGGGCGAGAGCGTTTTAGCTCTTTCGGTTTTTCTGCCTTTGCATCGTGCTTTGTGAGGGCTGCTTTGAAAAATTTTAGCCCCATCCAGGCAAGCCAGGCGGCACCTGCGGTTTTAATCACCGTTAACAACCATGGAAATTGTTCGATAACAACTCCCATGCCGAGCAGGGCACAGAGCAAGACAATATTAAACCCGAAGGCTACGCCTGTTATATGCGGGATTGTCCGCCTGACACCAAATAATGCCCCTGAAGACATCAGCATGAAGTTATTTGGTCCCGGTGTGAACGCAGACGAAAAGGCAAAGAGCACCAAGGCGAGGAAAAGAGAAATGTCCATATTATGAGTTTGAAACCACCTTGAAAGGTGGCCGGACATAGCCCCACAGGCTTGCGGCTGATTTTATCAAATCACTTTCATCAACATGGTATTCTTTGTCGGAAATCGAGATGGCGAGCATGGCGTCATACATGGCCTCTATCAAGGCGTCGTGTCCTTGGAACCTTGTGAGGGACTTGAGGATAAATGTGTTCTTGCCTCGGCCTTTTAATTTTTCAACCAACTCGTTTTCGTGGGTGTGAAACCAAGCCATAATTTCTTTCTCTGACATGGAATTAAAGTCGTCCAAAGCGTCAAAAAGACCCTCTGCCTGTACAATAAATTCAGACATTTCCGGATCGCGGACTTTGTTGTCAATAATGACGGTCAACGCAAGCGGAGTCAAAATTTCATCGGTGGTGAATCTGGCTGTCATAATCCCCTAAAATATCCTCATACCCTCCATGCATATATAAATTGGATATTACTGTAAAATCAAGCTATACTCGCGCTATTCAAACGATAATAGGAGATAAAAATGATTGGCTATCAAATGGTGGGAACCAATAAATTCGACGAGTCCGCAGCATTTTATGATGCGTTACTAGGAGAAATGGGGGCATCGCGTATGATGGAAGACGAAGGGCGCTTCATCGCTTGGGCTGTTGCACCGGGACAGCCAGCATTTTCTATTTGTCGCCCACATGACGGTAATGATGCCACCATCGGTAATGGCGGGATGACAGCATTTAGTGTTCCTGATACCGAGTCTGTTGATAAGTTATATGCGAAGGCGATTGAACTTGGCGCGACTTGTGAAGGTCCAGCCGGACCACGTGGTACAGGTGGTTTCTATGCTGGGTATTTTCGTGACCCTGATGGAAACAAATGCAATTTCTTTTCCATGAGTCCACCTTCGGCATAACTAATATTGGTAATTTCCCCTTTTGAGTGTTTTGGTATATACTGCCGTCATAGATACGCTCAAAAGGGAGATACTGATGAAAATAGTACTGATAACTTTGGTAACGGCCATATCTTTGGGCGCATGTGCGACAGGGGCAACTATGTATGGGCCGGCGCTAAGTAGCGGAATGGGATTTTCCACCCAACAAATAGAAAACAATCGTTTTCAGGTGAGCTTTACTGGTAAAAATGCTGAAGAATCACGTAATTTAGCCTTGTTACGAGCCGCTGAAGTCACAAAAGAAAATGGCTTTAGTCACTTCAGAGTGATCGGTAGCAGCGTAACTGGTGATCAATATCGTCGTTCTCCGGTTTCCACATCGGTCGGCCTTGGGGTTGGCAGTGGCGGTTATCGCAGTGGTACCAGAACAAATGTTGGCCTGGGGATTAACATTAATGATCTTGGGCGTGCATTAAACGGCAATAAAGTTACGGCTAATTTGGAAGTCATTTTAACCAATGGTGAACAAAAAGCCGACAATATTTACAGCGCAGACGGGATTATTGAATCCATTGGTTCACGTACAGTTGTCAAATAAGATTTAATCCAGACAAAATTTCCCACCAGTTTGCGCGACTCTATAGCCCGCTTTTTCAATGTCCTCATAATCATTTGTATTGTGGTCATGAGCGGGGTTTGAATGGTTTAAATGGATGAATAGCACCTTGGCGCGTTCTCCTAAACCTAGAGATTTTAAACTTTCCATGGTATGAGTGATCGTCGGGTGAGGAATTTTGCTCATGTCTCGTCCCGGTAATTCATCGCCGCTAAAGAAAGTGCCGTCAATGAACAGATAATCATTGGCTGCGATGACATCTTCTAGCCGCGTTCCCATGGCTTCCCATTCTTCCCAACTGTCAATATCTGGCAGATAAATTGCAGACTTGCTTTTTCCTTGAATTTTATAGCCAACTGTTTCGGTATATTCCCCGCGATGGGGGACAAGAAAAGGGGTCACAATCGCCCCATTAATCGTGACAGGGGTTTGATCTTCAAGCGGATTGATATTGATGTTCTTTAGTTTAACCAGCAAGTCCCAAGGGCCGTTGTCTTCGAGAAATGATTTCATTTTTGGCATGGCATAGACAGGTATGCTTTTTGCCCCCATCGCTTCTCGTCCGAACTGTGCGAGGCCTAAATAATGTCCCATATGCCCGTGAGTCAGGAAAATGCCGCCAATGTGTAATTCCTGAACGTCGCTATATTGTTTTAAGGCATAGGTTTGGAATTTCACGTCAGGCGTGGCGTCAAACAATGTGTAACTAGCCGATTGCTTGTCTACGAGGCCAAGAGATGTCGGTGTACGGATTAAACCGGGGTTTTGCCACGCTGCATCTTCATCATGCCCGATTTGTGGCTTGCCAGCGTCTTGGGCTGTTCCTAAAATAAAGAGGGCTGTATTGCACGTTTCTGCTTTCACCGTAGTTGGTTGTTTCTGACAAGAGCCAAGCCCGAATACAAGACCAACGGCCATGATGTGTAAAAACTTAATCGTCATATTGCCACTCTCTTTCCTATCTTAGCTCTATTACCTTGGATAGCAGTTTGCTATACCCTTTGTAACTAAGGGAAAAGCATATGCTATCATTATTTGAAATTGCCGCCATGATGTTGGTACTCTCGGCTGTATTTGGCTGGATTAACCATGCATTTTTAAAACTTCCCCATACAATCGGGTTGTTGATCATGGCTTTGGCAGCATCAATGGTGTTGATTGGACTAGAATTTGTTTTTCCTGCTCTCGGCTTAACCGAAGTTGTGAAGTCAGCCATTAGCCAAATCGACTTTAACGAGACGGTGATGAACGGCATGTTGGCCTTTTTGCTCTTTGCCGGTGCTTTACACGTTGATATGGCTTTCTTAAAATCCAGACGATGGGCCATTGGCATGATGGCCACCATCGGAGTTCTTATTTCGACCGCAATTGTTGGTACAGGGTTTTACTTTGTGGCTCATTTGGTCGGCTTGGATATTCCTTTTATTTGGGCTTTAGTCTTCGGGGCCTTGATTAGCCCGACTGACCCTGTTGCCGTTCTTTCGATTTTGAAAACGGTTACCATGCCGCGTGAGCTAGAGGCGAAAATTGCTGGAGAAAGCTTGTTTAATGACGGGGTAGGAGTGGTGGTGTTTACCATTATTGTTGCCGTGGCGTTGGGCGGGGGGCACGGAGAACATGCCTTAGGGGCCATGGATGTTGCACAATTATTTATGGTTGAAGCGGTTGGCGGGGCTGTTCTAGGTCTATTTACAGGTTGGTTGGCCTTTAAAGCCATGGCGATGATTGACGAACATGCCATCGAAATTTTAATTACCCTTGGGATTGTCGCGGGAACCTATGCTCTTGCGGGTAGAATTGAATTATTTGGGCATCATCTTTCCGGCCCGATTTCCGTTGTTGTGGCAGGACTGCTCATTGGGAACAAAGGCGCCGAATTTGCTATGAGTGAAAAAACACGCACTTATCTTTTTAGTTTTTGGGAAATGATAGATGAGATATTAAATTCGGTATTGTTTTTATTGATCGGTCTTGAGATTTTGATTTTAGGGGATCAATTACACCTTGGTACGGCGCTTCTCTTGGTGCTTCTCTCTATACCTTTGGTTTTGGTCGCTCGGTTGGTTGCGGTCACGATCCCTCTAAAATTCCTTGGGATATTCAAAAGCTTCACCAAAGGGGCCATTCCTGTTTTAACATGGGGCGGTCTGCGCGGTGGTATTTCTGTGGCTCTGGCCCTTTCCTTACCGGATACGGTTGCCGCTAAACCAATTATTTTGGCTGCCACCTACGGCGTTGTGATCTTCTCTATTATTGTACAAGGCTTAACCGTCAAAAAAGTCGTCCAGAAAACTGTTGATCCGGAACTTTTGTAAAATAGTCTATGTCACAAAAGGGCGAGCGATAGAAGTTGCTGGTATTTTTTAAGGGCTTCGGGTTAGTTTTTTTTGAATATTCGGAACAAATAAGCTGAAAAGATAATTTCGGTGACGCCGCCAAAAATTGCTGCGAGGTGAGGGGGCGTAGGATACACTGCAATCATGCAAGCGCCCAAGGCGAGCAAAACGCCTCCTAAAACCCAATATGTTTTTAAACCATATATCGTTTGAAAAGTGAGATATCTCGCCCCAATGATAAGTAGCATGATCGGGTAAAACAGGACGGTGTCAGATCGTGCAAATGTATAAGCAAGAAACAAACCAACAAAGAGTAAAACCGTACCTTCCATAGCAAGCTTTGCCAATGGATTGTCTTTTGTGTTGGTTTGGGATTTATGGATCACCCGGGATATGAGGGCGGATAAGGGATAGATTGACATGCCCGCAAAGAAGAAAAAAATAATGCTCGCTTGAAAACCATTAAACATAGCGACTATGCCTGCGGTGACCCAAACCATGCCGGAAACCAAAACGCCAGGGGCTCCAAAGATGAAACTATCTTGCATGTCTGATTGCATTTGCTTGAAATCCATTTTGCCTGCCTTTCTTGTGTTGGTAATCTCTAAATGAAATGGGGAAGCGGGGAAAGTCAAAAGTGTGGCAAGTCAGTAACAGGCAATTCAGACGGTGAGTGCATTTAACCGTGAATATGTTACATTGAAAAAAATGGAGAGAATTATGGATGAACGTACGCAAAAAGCTGTTGAGACAGTTGGCAAATTATTTGGTGGTAATCTGCCTAAAACAGGGGCGCCAAATGCTTTTTCCGAAGCTAGTTTCGGCCATGTTTACGGAGAAATTTGGACGCGAGATGGGTTGGATTTAAAAACCCGCTCTTTGATAACTGTGGCAGCACTTGTGGCGACAAATAAACCTGAAGAGTTGCATATTCATTTGCAAGGAGCCTTAAACATCGGGTGGACGCGAGAAGAGTTGACAGAGTTGATGTTACATTTGTCCTATTATTCCGGATTTCCAAACGGGATTGAAGGCGCAAAAGTACTAGAAGGGCTGTTCTCGGAAACGGATTAGGTTTTTTTGGCTTTTCGCTTACGCCAAAAGCGGCGAAGCAGCCAGAGCAAGGGAATGCCCACGATTAGCCATGGTAAGACAAAAGCAATGAAACGAATTACGCCTGCAAACCCTTGGGAAACCGTCCCGATGAAGTCATTTAAGGCGCGTTTGATCGGTGTGAAGGATGAACGGCTCGCGGCGGTGGCTTTGGTTTCGTAGTTTAAATAGACCTGAGACATTTTGACACGGGTTCGTAAAATTCGAAGGCGAGCCGTGCTGCCTTCGATTTGCCCCTGTACACGGGCAAGTTCCCTTTCCACGGCAATTAGATCTTTTAGCTCACTTCCTTGGGTTTCTAGCAAACCAAGTAAGCGAGAACGCAGGGTTTTTAGGGCGTTTAATTTGGCATCACCATCACTTATTGCAATGGTTAAATCTTCTGCGCTTCCGGTTGAGCCTGTCAGCTTCCCGCCTGCTGTTTCGCTGTCGTTGGCGAGAGATTTTTTGTAAGTTTCAAACCATTCTGGATCGACACGCAGCTCGATATTCGCGTTGAGATTATCATCTGCGTATTGGTTTAAGGAAGACGTTACCACTCGGCATTTATCAATGCCTGCAGATGAACATGCATCGATGGCTTTTTGTGATACGGATTTTAAATTCTTTGCTGGAATTGCAAAATTAAAGTGATAGCGATATGCGAGTAATAATGAACTTTTATCATTGCCGCTTTGGGCGACGGCTGGTGCAGGTGCCGCCATTTTCATTTCTGCTTGGTCGAAACTGGCATACCCGTCCATTCTTTCTTCTGCAGTAAAGCTTTCTTGCTGACAGGCACCGAGCAGTAAAACAGACAGTGCAATTGGTATAAGTAGGGTTTTCATAAATCCTCGCTGTATTGGGTATTTCTTATTATGAACCTAGAATAACAGATATGCAATCTTGCGGCTTCACGAATTTGTAATTTATGATATAGCCCCTATATGCAGTGTAGAGGCCCGCGAAATGTTCGCCGGCATTTGGAGGATATTACGTGAAAGTTACCATGATGAAGGGCAAAATTCACCGCGCCACGGTCACACAGGCCGACTTACATTATGAAGGGTCAATTTCGATTGATGCTGACCTACTTGACCGTAGTGGTATCTTGCCAAATGAGCAGGTGGACATCCTCAATATTACCAATGGCGAGCGATTTACCACATATGCCATCGAAGCGCCCCGTGGCTCCAAAACCTTTGGACTAAACGGGGCTGCGGCTCGCCGTGTGCAAATAGGTGATAAAATTATCATTATCACCTATTGCCAAATGGGCATTGAAAAAGCTCGAAACTATGCTCCTAATGTCGTGCTTTTGGATGAAAACAACGACGTGGTTATGCCTAAACTTAACTAGGCTTATTGTTCCAAAGCATAGGTGATGTTGACCGTCACGCTTAAGGTCTGTTCTCCGGCGGAAATAGGGGTACTGGCAACGTCCATACTGCGGGCCATATACATGCTTGGTTGTGGCCCTGCGTTTGAGTTCTCGCGAATTTCCAATACCTTACCGAGTTTAACACCTGCGGCTTTGGCCATGTTTTGTGCTTTTTCACGGGCTTGGGCAATCGCATCCAGTCTAGCTTTGTCTTTAGCGGATTTCGCATCCCGAATAGAAAAATTAACCCCGTTAATATTGTTGACACCTGCGTTAACGAGAGCGTCAAGCATGGGGCCAATTTGCTCTAAATCATAGGTTTTCGCACTGACCGTGTTCCGCACTTCATAGCCTGTAATGCGCGGGGCTTTGCGGTCTTGATAATCATATTGTGGTTGTAGGGACATTTGTGAGGTGGTGATATTGCGTGCCTCTATGCCTGCTTTTTTCAAAGCGGCAAAAGCACTGGTCATTTGGCTCGCATTCTGACGCATGGCATCGCCTGCCGTCGGGGCTTGTGTTACCACGCCCGCAGATACACTGGCTTGATCCGGGGCTTGGGCTGCTTGCCCTGTTGCCGAAACATATAGCTTACCTTGAGACATTTCGGTGTGCATGGCACTTGTGTTATCATGGGCGCTGACAGGGGAACAGGACATAGCAAATATACTCGCAGTGATTAAGATGATCTTTTTCATTTTGGTTTCCTTTTATACGGGGCAATCTGGTAATACACCCTATGGATACTCTCTTAAATCTGATCCTAGCATGAATAAGCAACTTTGCGAACATTCATCTACAGTTTGGGCTTTTCAATGTATATTCGACGCGCTATACACCGCCCATTAGGCCAATTGGGGGTGTGTAGCTCAGCTGGTTAGAGCCGCCGGCTCATAACCGGCTGGTCGGGGGTTCAAGTCCCTCCGCACCCACCATCCACCCCTAGTCTTGCTACCATTTCCACGATGTTGCGAAAGCTGGGGTGATATCGGAAGTGCAGATAAATTGCTTTTGACAGTATCAGGATGGAAGCGATGCTTTGAATACATTGATGTTTTATGTTATTGACATAATATCAGGTGGAAAATAGGTCGTTAATCTGACAAAGCCTGCCGGAGTTCAAATTTTAGCACTTTCCCTGTGGCGTTTCTGGGGAGGGTGTCCACTTCGACCATATGCTTAGGATGTTTGAATTTAGCCAATTGCCCTTCGCAGTGGGCAGTAATATCTTCGAGAGACAAAGTGCAGCCCCGCTTTAGGACGACCACGGCGCAGCCGACCTCTCCCCATTTTTCATCAGGGTATCCGATGACCGCAACTTCAAGAATTTGCGGTATATCACAGAGGGCGCTTTCAATTTCTGCAGGATATATATTTTCACCACCTGAAATATACATGTCCTTCAGGCGATCTACGATATAAACATATGACTGTTCATCCATACGACCAATATCGCCTGTGCGGAACCAGTCACCAAAAAAAGCCGCCTTGGTGGCTTCAGGATTACGCCAATACCCAGAGGTTATATTGCCGCCCTTTATACAAATTTCACCAAGCTCTCCTCGTGGCACTTCTTGGCCCTTTTCGTCCATAATACGAAACTCAGAGAAAATTGAGGCTTGGCCAGCAGAACCGATTTTAGTCGCAATATCACTCTTCATCATCACGCAACCAACTCCGGTTGATTCTGTGAGGCCGTATACTTCCTGAATCGGTATCGCGTTATCTTTCCACCAGTTTAGCAGAGGTAAAGGCATAGACTCGGCCCCGCCGACAAGGACTTTGAGATTGGAAAAATCTGTTGAGGTGCAATCAGGGTGCTGCTGCAAGGTATTGAAAATTGCGGGTAAACCCAAGAAATGGGTGATGCCATACTCCTTATTTCCGATCGTTGATAACGTAGCCCCTGGCTCGAAGTTGCGGTTGAGGATTGTTGTACCACCGACTAAAAGTGAAGGAAGGCAAAAGCCCATTAAAGCGCCGATATGGAATATGGGCATAACGGCATAACTGACGCAATGGCGGTTAACCTTTAGGGAGAAACTGCTAGCAGTACTGGCGTAAAATATATTATCATGAGAGATAATAATGCCCTTTGGTGTTCCCGTTGTCCCTGATGAGTACATCAACAAGGCTTGCTGGTTCGGTACATGTTCAAGAGCGATTTGCGTACTTGATAGGTGAGGGGATTTTTTTATGGCTTGCTCATATTGGGTGTCACCGCCAGCCCCGTCGAATCTAACCCAAAATATGTCTGTGTTTTTTTCGCGTAAAGGCATTACGGTTTCGTCAAAAGTCTGGTCCACAAAAACCATAACAGGTTCAGCATGATCCAATATGCCAGAGAGTTCTTTTGTTGTAAGGCGAAAGTTAAGAGCCAAGTAAATAGCGCCAACCCGCCAGACAGCAAACATTATTTCAAAAATATCCGTAGTGTTAAGTGCGAGACACCCTACTCGGTCGCCAGGTGTGACGCCATTTTCTACAAGATAGTGCGCTAATTTCCCGACACGGGTTTCCATCTCTGAATAGGAAAACTTTCGTTCATTCGCAATATCAATTAAAGCGGTTTCATCGGGCGTAGTGCGCTTGTAATAATCTAGCCAATCATAATTGGATGTATACATGTTTCCCCCCTTAGAATGTATGCGTTTCTTATGATGGTAGTATGTAACGTCGGCTTTGTCACGTTAGCGTCACAAAGCCTTGCTGGGGTGTTGCGAAGGTAAGGATATTTTAGTTAGCCATAGCTCGGTGTTGAAATGTTTTTATTTAGCTGAGATGGCTCACCATGAAAATAGTGAGCTAACGTGACAATGCCTTAAAATGACTTCGCCAATTTGCCAAAGTCGTTGCCAGTTGGATTTTGGTAGACTCTCAAATCAAACTCTCTGGCGCTAGCGAGAATGTGGTCGAAAATATCGGCCATAATGGCCTCATATTGTAGCCAGTCGGTCACAGTGGTGAAGACATAAATTTCTATCGGCAGGCCGTGTTCTGTTGGCTGTAGTTGGCGAACCAGTAGAGTAAGGTCTTTGCTGATTTTTGGATGTGCCCGTAAATAAGCTTCCGTATAGGCACGAAATATACCAATATTGGTCAAGCGGCGACCATTTACGAGGCTCGTTGCGTCAGTGCCAGCCTCTGTATTGAACGCAGCAAGTTCTTTGTCTTTTTGTGCAATATAATCTGCAATAAAATGGATTTTTGAAAATCGCTCTAGCATGTCAGCATCACAGAACTTTATCGAAGAGATATCGATGAACACGGATCGCTTGATCCTTCGACCACCGGTTTCTTGCATCCCGCGCCAATTCTTGAAACTATCATTGATCATAGATTGAGTGGGGATAGTGGTAATGGTTTTATCGAAGTTACGTATTTTGACAGTGGTCAGGGCAATTTCAATAACATCGCCATCGACTCCATATCTTGGCATTTCAATCCAATCGCCGACGGCAACCATCTTATTGGCCGAGAGTTGGATGCCGGCGACAAAACCAAGAATAGGATCTTTGAAAACTAGCATTAACACGGCTGTGAGTGCCCCGAAACCGGCAAAGAATGTCAGAGGTGATTTACCCATGATCAATGACAGGATGGCTACGAACCCAAGAAAATAGAGGGTCAGTTTAGCAACTTGCACAAAGCTTTTGATCGGGAAGGTTTTTGAGATTTTATAAGTGCGGTAAAGTTCTTCCCCGGCATTCATCAAACCATCAACAAGCAGCACACAGATAATCGTAAGATAGATCAGGGAAAGCGTCACGATGCCGTTGGCAATTACAGGGTAACCGTCAAGAAACCTAGGGCCAAGGGCATAGATAACCAATGCCGGGGCAAGATGGGATAATCGACTAAATACCTTGCGCCGCGTAAGAATGTCATCGCGAGAGGACGAAGATTTGGCAATTATTTTACGAATGGCTCCGACAATTATATATTTGGTGATGATGTTCGTGAGGATAGCTAAAATTGCAAGGCAGATAATTGCCAAGCCCAGTGCGAGATATGGTTCAGCGTTGTTGAGGTATGGCAATTTTTCGAAAAAATCGGTGAAGAATGAGATCATAGGAGAAGTTTGTATCCGAGATCGCCCGTTTGGCGGGGCGGGTTAAGTGGAGAAACAATCCATTGGGACCGTTTACTGTCTGTACATTAAAAAAATACGTCGCGCTATGGCGTTGTCAGAGGAAATGTGGTGAAAGCACCTCGTTAATTAGACATTGTAGGCTAAAAATTGGGACTTACTGCTAAAAATGCATATTTCCTCTTGCAAAAGGGAGTCATAGCGCCCATTTGTCCTTTATCGATTTAAGGCCGAACAATCTGGCTTACTGTCCGCTGGGATCCAACCTATGCGGGGACTATGTGTTTTACTCTTCCCGACATCGACAAACGCGCGAAGGTTTCGCTTTGGAGCCAGCGCAAACCTATGACGTGAAAGGAAATACCCATGTCAGATATGAAAAACGGAACTGTAAAGTTCTTTAATTCCTCAAAAGGCTTCGGCTTTATTCAACCTGAAAATGGCGACGATGTGTTTGTACACATTTCAGCCCTTCAGAACGCTGGGCTTGACGGCCTGCAAGAAGGCGACAAAGTCACCTTCAATACAGCCGTTAACGAACGCTCTGGTAAAGTAGCTGTTGATAGCATTTCAATGGCTGGCTAGTCCGCCTTTGTTAGGGGCTGAATTATTGCCCCTTGCTAACTTAGAAAACGCGCCCCTGTTATGTGGCGCGTTTTTTTTGTGCTATTTATTGTTGATCCTTTGATGGGTGTATCTCAGAAGGTCGCTGCAAAGTGATGTTCGTCGCTATTTGTAACAATCAGCAAGTAATTTTTTCATGGCATTTAAACCTAAATCCCTCGTCAATCGGATGTTGCGGTCAGGGATGTTTTCTGGGTTTGGGAAATTTTCTAAGGCGGTCTCAATGCTGGTTTCCCGTAAAATATGCAGCATCGGATAAGGAGACCTATTGGTATAATTACTTGCATCATCAAGGGGCGCGTTAGCAAAGCAATACTTCGGGTGAAAACTCGCTAATTGATAAATACCCTCATACCCTTGTTTATATAATAAGGCGGTGGCGGTTTCTAGCACATCCAAGTAATCTTCAAAATCAGAAAGAGCTAGGGGAAATATTAATAAGCTCGTTTCTCTATTGGCATGATTATCGAGCGCGGCACATTGCATGATTATCTGTTCTAATAGGCTCTGTAAGTCTGTTGTTTCAATCACTGCAAAATGAATACGATTATTGTCATACTCCCGTTTCGCAAAAGGGCAGAGAGTGTGATCAATGATGACATTTAACAGCCATTTTCTAGTTTGATTTATAACTGTATTGGTATCTGGCATATGAGCTCATAATGATTTTTCATGATAACTGTCAGAGTATCGCGGTTTACCCTAAGATAATGTGAAGCGACCATCAAGCTTAGGGGCGCCTTAAATTTACCAAACCGAGTTTTGCCCGTGCTTGGTTGACGGTGTTCCATGCATGGGAATCTTTAGCGAGGATGCGAACAAGTTTTCCCGTTGAAATCCCGAGCGCTTTCGCCGCTTCGCCGACAGCCCATTCGTAGTGAGCTAAGATATCGAGTAAGTGCGCGATAAACCCAGCATAACGTCGGTCTTTTTTACCTAGTTTCCAGGGCCCCTGCCAGCGTTCAGGCTCAACCCCGGGCTTTACTGGCAAGCGTAGCTCGATCGCAATGGCCAATCGAAGGCGCTTTAGTGCATCGGCTCGATTGCGGTGTTGTGACCGATGGTCCGCACAGAGGGCGACGACGGCCCCGTCCAGCACCGTGAGCCGAACTGCAGAATCCGTGGTGTTGCGATGTTGCCCTCCAGGGCCAGAGGCTCGGTAGCACTCTTGGCGACAATGTCGCAGCAAGTTAGCATCATCCATTCCTAGAAGTTCATTCCGGTTGAGCATGAGGCAGCAATGTCAGAGGAAAATGCATGGTTGGTAAATAGCAGCTACTTATTGATGTGTCATGAGCAATTTATTTAAACACCAAGAAACACTGAAAGCAAGCACTAGCAAAATACAGGTAAATTGGTGCCTTAGGTCGGTGTTAGGATTGATTAAGTCGGCTTGGCCGCCTTTAGCGTTGTTGCGCGATGGTTTCAATATATTTGTGTAGCTCTGTTGCTGCGGG
>JAJRSG010000201.1 GCA_024278915.1 Alphaproteobacteria bacterium | reverse complement strand
GGTGGGCATGCTCATTGGGGCGCGCGTGATTACGCTGCCTTGGCAAGAGAAGGCTACCAAAAAAATGCCGTTGCTTATCGTTGTGTGCGGTTAATTGCAGAGGCAGCTGCTTCCGTCCCATTTTGCACGCGCCGAAGCGGGCAATGCGCCGACAATGATCCCGCACAATCTTTACTCAACCATCCAAATGCAAAAATATCCCGCGCCGAGTTTTTTGAAAACCATTATGGATATTTGCAACTTAGCGGAAATGCCTATTTAGAAGCCGCTCTTTCAGGTGAAACTCCTGCTGCACTATTCACCCTTCGCCCAGATAGGATGCAGGCCGTTTTGGGTCGCGACGGATGGCCACGTCTTTGGGAATACCGCGTTGGTGAAACTGTTCGCCGTTTTCCAATTGACGATTTAAGCGGCCAATCTCTTGTGCATCACATGCAACTCTTTCACCCCACCAATGACGTTAAAGGCTTTGCCCCTTTGGAGGCTGCGGCCCAAGCTGTGGATATTCATAATGCAGGTGGCGTATGGACAAAGTCCTTGTTGGATAATTCAGCCAGGCCAAGCGGCGCTCTCATTTACAAGGGGGAGGGCGGTGAAGGCCATCTTAGCGACGAACAATTTACCCGCTTAAAAACCGAACTGGAATCAAGTCATGCCGGGGCGAGGTCTGCGGGAAGGCCAAAACTATAGCCAATGGATTATTGTCACAAACCAGTTTGGAAAGTGAAACACTGGCTTTTTCTGTGCCGCCGTCATGGTTGGCACTAGAGCCGGGTGATGTTGTTGAGGTTGCGGGGCAAGATGGTGCTTGGCAAATCACCGGTAGCGAAGGCTTAGGGGTCAGAAACTTACAGGGGCGGCGTTCCTCAAGCATGGGGGGGCGCGTGGTCAATGGGACAGAACCGATGGCTGTCAATTCGCCGACTTGGGTGTCGCCGCCTGAAGCCATTATTTTGGATATGGCAGGGTTTGATGAAAGCTTGCGGCAGGGGCCTTTGATAGGGGCCATTCTATCGCCTTGGGTGGAAACCGCATTTACAGCCGCGCAGGGTGGAGAAATTACCACATCTGCGCCAGTTGTTGTTGGTGTGTTATTGAACGATTTTAAAGCGGGGCCGATCGGGCGATATGATCATAGCCAAACCATTGATGTCAAATTAGCGGGGGCTACGCTTTCGTCTTTAACTGAGCATGATTTTTTAGGCGGTGGTAACTTACTGGCGGTAGAAACATCCAAAGGTTGGGAAATATTCCAGTGTCAAAATGCGGAATTAATTACTGCACATACATACCGGATGGATACATTTTTACGTGGGCTTTACGGCACAGATGCGGACATGGATCCCACCGTTTTGTCAGGGGCGCGAGTGGTGTATTTGAAACAAGGGTTTGAAGATTTGCCATTAGGGGCGGCTCTTCGCGGAAGTGAGGTGGAAATATCTGTCTCCAGTATCGGACGTACGCAAAGGCAAATTTTTGATTTCTCCTATTTAGGCCAACATTTAAGACCATTGTCTCCTGTCCATTTAAAGGCGAAGAAAGTAGATGGCTTTGTAAATATTTTGTGGACACGCCGCACGCGAATAGGCGGGGACGACTGGGCATCGCTAGAGGTACCGATTGGCGAGGAAAGCGAACGTTATGAAGTTGATTTTTTGTCGGGGGAGGTTGTTTTGGCAACAAAATCAACGAATACGCCCTTTTTAAGCATGGCCTTGTCTGAGCTTGAAAACCTGTTTGGTACCCCGCTGGGGGAGGTAAAAATTTCGGTTAGTCAAATTTCACAGAGCTATGGGCGCGGGGCGGCGACGGCGCTTGTTTTTACACTAGATTAAGCCACCTACTTGCACTTTTTTTTGATCCTCTTACATAGAGAGGGAAGGAGAAAAACGTGGCAAAAGATCCATATAAAATTCTTGGTATTAAGCGCGACGCAACGGATGCGGAAATTCGCAAAGCCTACCGCGCGCTGGCCAAAAAACATCACCCGGACTTAAACAAGGGTAACAAGGCTTCTGCGGAGAACTTTAAAGAAATTTCTGCGGCGAACGCTTTACTCACGGATAAGGAATTACGGGCCCAATATGATACTGGCAAGGTAGATGCCTCCGGTAATCAGAAGAACCCATTCGCAGGTGGCGGCATGGGACAAAATGGCATGGGCGGTGCTGGCATGGGCGGCATGGGGCAAGGCGACATGGCCGATCTATTTTCTTCCCTGTTTGGGATGCAAATGGGCGGGCGGTCAGGACATCCCTATACCCGTCACAGTCAACCTCAAAAAGGTGCAGATATTCGCTACCAACTTGAGATTACCCTGCCTGAAGCGGTGGCGGGGGCGGTTAAGCATGTGCGTATGTCAGATGGCAAGTCCTTAAAGATAAGCATTCCGGCAGGTACAAATGACGAAGCTGTATTGCGGCTCCGTGGTAAAGGCTCTGCAGGGGTTGCGGGTGGCCCGAACGGGGACGCCAAGGTAACCATCAAGGTTAAACCGCATAAGCATTTGCGCCGTGACGGCGATAATTTGCGCCTCGAATTACCGATAACCTTAAAAGAAGCTGTTTTGGGGGCAAAAATACAAGTGCCGACACCAACCGGTAAATTATCTCTAAAAATTGCCGCTGGATCCAGTTCCGGCAAAACTTTGCGGTTAAAAGGGAAGGGACTAAAGCGGAAATCAGGTGGAAATGGAGATTTATTGGTCCGTTTGATGATTGTTTTACCCAAAGACATGCCTAAAGAGTTAGAAAAAGCGGTGGAGTCCATTGAAAATGATGAAAATCCCCGCCTTTCAATACAATTTTAAGCATGAATGTGGATATTACCGTACCTGAATGCTATGTTCAGATTGCATTCAGGGCACAGGGGTTACAAACCAGACATGATGAAACGCATTAGAAATATGTTTTTGGCGTGTGGGATGATGACAATGGGTATATTGTCATTTTCTGCGCAGGCAGCAGAGGCTCCTCATAACGAGGGTGCATTTGCGGCTGCCCTGCAGTCAGATTTCAATGCGTCTTCGCAATCCCAGAGTTTTCGGCGTTCTATGCAATATGCGCAGAAGCAATCGCGGCCAAGTGTTTCGCCCAGTCAGGCGAAATCAATCGCGTTGCGACGTAACCCCGGCGCACGGTTTATCGACGTTCAATTGCGTGGAAACCAGTATCGGGTACGTCTTCAGTTAAAAAATGGCAGAATTAAAGATGTTTATGTTGACGCGGGCCGTCGACAAGTGAGAAATTAACTCTGCAATATCCAGAGGTATCAACATGCGTATTTTAATTGTCGAAGACGATCCAGACCTATCCCGTCAGCTTTCTACTGCTCTCAAAGATGCAGGGTATGCGGTTGATGTGGCCAATGACGGGGAAGAGGGACATTTCTTGGGAGACACCGAACCCTATGATGCGGTGGTTCTTGATCTGGGCCTTCCGGTGATTGACGGGATCAGTATTTTACAGAAATGGCGTACGGACGGCAAAAAATTCCCAGTGATTATTTTAACAGCGCGTGACCAATGGAGCGAGAAAGTTTCCGGTTTTGACGCGGGGGCTGATGATTATCTGACGAAACCTTTTCATACGGAAGAACTTTTGGCTCGTTTACGTGCGCTCGTGCGCCGCGCTGCCGGTCATACCACTGATACCATCGATATTGGCGGCTTGATGGTGGATAATCGTTCTGCACGGGCATTTGTTGACGGCTCTCCGATTAAACTCACTTCTCACGAGTTTCGCCTATTGTCTTATATGGCCATGCATGTGGGGCGGGTGATCTCGCGTACAGAATTGGTTGAACATATATATGATCAGGATTTTGATCGGGATTCCAACACAATCGAAGTTTTCGTTGGTCGTTTGCGCCGTAAAATCGGTGTGGAGAGAATCGAAACCGTACGCGGGCTTGGGTACAGATTACTCGACCCGACCAAGGATGAAACCTAGGTCTTGCGCGATCCGTTAGAGCATGAGGATGTAGAACTCGCGGTTAATCCGGCAGGTGAAAACGGTTCTTTGGTTTGGCGTTTGGTTCGCAGTGCGGCCCTTTGGGCTGTGCCAGCGCTTTTTGTGGCGGCTTTGTCCCTGATCTTGTTTTACCGTGCTTCAACCTATAAAATTTTTGATGATCCATTGGTCAACACAATTTCTTCATTGATCGCCAATGTGGATACACAACCGGGTGGTGATAGTTTATCTCTCAGCAGTGAACCTATCGATCCAAGTTACCAAAGGGCTTTGTCAGGGCGTTATTGGGTGATCGGGGAATTGCAGGAAAATGGGCGTTTGGAACCGATTGTCGGGTCAAAATCCCTCTATGGCGCGACATTGGTTTTACCATCTACAGACGCGCAAAAAATCCGTAAGCAAGATGGTACTGTCGTTCGCTCTAGTGCAAAGGGGCCTGATAATGAGCCCTTAAGGCTTGCTGCCCAATCCGTAATTTTTCCGGGCATGGGCGAAAAAGCAGTTGTAATTGTCGCGGCCGCAGACAGGCGTCCGGCCGTGAAAGCTGTGCGGCAATTTTCGATGCTGGCTTTGGGGCTTTTGACAGTGATCGGTTTGGGACTATCAGCGGCGATTTTTATGCAGGTTCGTATGGGGTTGCGGCCATTATTTGCCTTACGCGAACGTGTGGCAGATGTGCGGCATGGCCGTGCGGCATCGGTGACAGGTACATATCCGAAAGAAATAAAGCCCTTGGCAGATGAGCTGAACATTCTCATTGGGCATAATAAAGAAGTTGTGGATTATGCTCGTACACATGTTGGCAATCTTGCCCATGCCCTCAAGACGCCCTTGGCGGTATTGGTCAATGAAGCTGATGGCAAGCGTACAAAATTTGCAAAACTGGTCTCGCGTCAGTCTGCCGAAATGTCAAAGCAGGTTGACCATCACTTACGCCGCGCTCGCGCTGCCGTTCGGGGACAAAGTATTGGCGAGAAAACATCTGTGATTGGAACGATTTCTAGCCTCGCGCGCACCTTGCCTCGTATTTACCGTGATAAAGATTTGGATATTGCACTCTCTATTCCGGATACGCTTTCGTTTCGGGGAGAAAAACGCGACCTTGAAGAAATGGTTGGTAATCTCATGGATAATGCTTGCAAATGGACTAAGGGTAAAATTCATGTGCAAGCGGTGGTTTCTCAAGAAGTAGAAGGGCGGTTGCAAATTATTGTCGATGACGATGGGCCTGGTCTTGGTGAGGATGAGTACGAGACTGTTTTAAAACGCGGTATGCGCCTTGACGAAGCAACCCCCGGAAGCGGCTTTGGCCTTTCCATCGTCAACGATCTTGCCAAGGCATATAAGGGCTCTCTGAATTTGGAGAAATCACCGATGGGTGGTTTGAGAGCTGTTTTAGTGCTGCCAAGTTTGTCGGAAACATAATGTCAAAACCCGTGCCGCCAAAACACCCTGTTCATATGGAAACCCGTGATACGTCAGGTGAGAAACTGGTTTCTCCCTCCGCTACCCGAAATTGTCAGGTGATTGGAGCGCAGTTAAATGAGGTTTTGCCCCCACGTGCCCATGTTTTGGAAATTGCTTCGGGAACTGGGCAGCACGGGGCACATATGTGCGCCCTTCGTCCAGATATTAACTGGCAAATGTCTGATTATGACGAAACTTCGCGGCGAAGCCAGCAGGCCTATGTACAAGATTTTCTTTCTCAAATGCCGCCACCGCTTTCTCTGGATATGACCCAAGAAGATTGGGCAGAGGGTATGTCGCTTGTCGATGCTGTGTACTGCGCCAATATGATCCATATCGCCCCGTGGGAAGCCGCGCTTGGATTGGCAAAGGGGCTAAAACATATTTTAAAAAAAGACGGTGTCTTTTGTTTATACGGCCCATTTTTATTGGATGGTGACAGCGCCGTTTCGAATCTTCAATTTAATCAGTCGCTAAAGAGCAGAAACCCTGCATGGGGTGTTAGAAATTTACAAGCTGTTAAGCATATATTTGCAGATGTCGGGTTAGATCATTGTACCGTTATTGAGATGCCCCGAGATAATTTCTTGCTTGTGTTCAGATTTAATCACTAAATATTCGCAATATCGGCAAACATGACAATTTTGTCATGTTTTCGTAAGGTATGTGTTAGATGCATAGCTGCACTATAAGCTTGAATATGGAGTCTGCGTGATGATTGTCTCACGAATACCATTTGTAAATATGAAACCCGTCCTGCTCGCCTTATGCGCAGGTGCGCTACTTAGCATGGGCGGTTCTGGGCAGACGGTGTCGGCCCGCCCATTAGGTATGCCCGAAGCACAGGGGCTACCCAAATCATTGGCGGATTTAATCGAGCATGTTAGCCCTGCTGTGGTCAATATTCGCGTGCTTACAGGTGGCGCCTCTGCAGGCCGCCCGACCGAAGATTCTACTGAGGGGCAAGGCTCCGGTTTTATTGTTACGCCTGACGGCAAGGTCGTGACAAATTTTCACGTGATTGAAGGTGGTGATAAAATCACAGTTGATTTTGCAAATGGTGAAGAGTTCGAAGCTCGTATCATCGGTACTGATCACGAAACCGATCTGGCTATTTTGCAAATTCAGGCCAAACGAAAATTTGACTATGTGGAATTTCATCATGGCGACACGGTGCGTATTGGTGACTGGGCGCTGGCGATTGGCAATCCGTTCGGGATTGGACAGTCTTCAAGTATCGGGATTATTTCTGCCATTGGTCGGGAGCGGGTCGATAGCGGTTCCTATGTGGACTATATGCAAACGGACGCGACGGTAAATCGTGGTAACTCAGGTGGCCCGTTATTTAATCTGGAAGGGCAGGTCATTGGTGTCAATTCTGCCATCTATTCTCCGACTGGTGCCAGTGTCGGCATTGCATTTGTAATCCCGCATTATCTTGCGGAAGAAATTGCCGCAGATTTAATCAAATACGGGAAAGTAAATCGCGGGTTCTTGGGGGCTGGATTAAGAGACGCGATCAAAGATCAAAATGGGCAAGTTTTTCGTCGTGGTGCTTCGATTGAATCGATTGGCGTCGGCAGTCCTGCTGACCGCGCTGGGCTCAAGGTCGAGGATATTATTTTACGGGTGAACAACACAGCCGTCCGTAGCTCTACAGAAGCGACACGCGCCATTGCAAAACTTCGTGCTGGCGATTACGCCCGCTTTGCCATCGAGCGTAATGACGTGGTTTTAGCAAAAGAAGTAACGGTGTTGATTGGCGAACGTCCATCTGCCAAAGAGCAATTGTTTATTGCGACGGGAAATACGAATGCAAATCCTGAAAAAATAGCAAGTGCGCCACCGCCACCAAGTGCAAATTCGATGTATAATACGGGGTTGTCCTTGGTTGATTTGAGTGCGTCTTTTCGCGACACCATTGGTATGTCGCGCGATCAAGTAGGCGTTTATGTGGAAGCTGTTGCCCCTGGCAGTACTGCTGCAAAAAAAGGAATTAAAACGGGCATGGTCATTTTGCAGGCGGACGGAAAACCCGTCGCCTCCGTCCGTTCCTTTCGAAATACTGTACAAAAGTTGAAAAGGGCGAACCGCCGATCATTGGTCCTGCTGGTTCGCACGATCAATGGCAGTGAAACCTTTACCTCGATTTCTCTTAACTAAATTTATAAGGAAAAAATATGCGAATATTAGTTGTTGAAGATGATGAAGTTGCTGCCGAGTATGTGCGCAAAGGCTTAATGGAGGTTGGCCATGTTGTCGACTTGGCCGGAGATGGTGAGCTTGGTTTGGAAATGGCGAAGTCAGCAGATTATGACGCTCTCATTCTTGATCGAATGTTGCCAAAAAGAGACGGGCTTTCATTGTTAACCGCTTTACGTGAAGATGGTGATACCACACCGGTTTTGATTTTATCAGCCCTTGGCGAGGTCGATCACCGGGTTGAAGGCTTACGCGCTGGTGGTGATGATTACCTTGCCAAACCTTATTCCTTTACCGAACTTCTTGCTCGCGTGGAGGCGATTGGTCGCCGTGTCGATCCAAGTTCAGTGACAACAAAGCTTAAAGCTGGTGACATGGAAATGGATTTACTTGCCCGCACGGTGACACGTGCAGGAAAGAAAATTCTATTGCAACCCCGTGAATTTCGTCTGTTAGAGTGTTTGATGCGCCATGCAGGCAAGGTGGTTACTCGCACCATGTTGCTCGAAAAAGTGTGGGATTATCACTTTGACCCCCAGACCAATGTTATTGATGTGCATATTTCACGGTTACGCGCAAAAATAGACAAAGAGTTTGACGTTCCTATGCTACATACTGTGCGCGGGGCAGGATACCGCTTGCAGGATTAAGCACATATTGTAACAAGTAGATATGTTTGCATCCGTAAAGCGCTTGTTTAAAAGCACAGCATTTCGATTATCAATGATTGCAGCGTCTTTGTTTGCGCTGTCGTCATTGATTATGCTTGGCTATATTTATTACGCAACCGTGATATCCGCTCTCAATCAAGTAGATCGTGATTTACAAGATGAGCTTGAAGAGCTTGTGACAGTTTATCATAAACTTGGGCCGGATGAGTTAAACAAAATTATTATCGTTCGTATGCTGCAACCTGGTAGTGATATGAAATATGTCTATGAATACCGTGGACAGCCAACAGGTAACCTAAATACACAACCTACATTCACCGACAAAAAAGAATGGAATCTCGTTAAGCAAATTAACGAGTTTAGAAACACACCTTCGCGAAAGTTTACCTATCAGGTTGATGAATTTCGTGGTGATGAAAAGACCACGACCACCCATCGGGCGCGGGGGCAGTTCCGGCAAATTTCCGACGAAGCAAAACTATTTATCGCCAGAGATGTAGAGCCGATTATGGCCCCTGCGGAACGGGTAAGGCGGGCATTATTTGTTTCTGTAGCCTTGGCTTTGTCCTTGGGGGTTCTGTCGGGTATAATTATGTCTCGAAGGTTTTCGCGGCGGATCGGGGCGTTTAACCGGCTGGCCAAAGATGTTCGTGACGGTGATTTGAAAAAGCGGATCAAACGGAATAATTCAGGTGATGAGCTGGATATTCTGGCGGAGCATCTAAATTCTATGCTCGACCATATTGACCGTCTGATGCAAGCCATGCGCTATGCAGGGGACAGTATTGCTCATGATCTTCGTTCTCCGCTAACTCGCTTGCGGACACGACTCGAAAATGCAGGGTCTGAAATTGAAGACGAAGCGGCACGCGACGCTCTCCTCAGTGCCTCTCAAGACGCAGGAGAGTTATTGCGGACATTTGATTCCGTATTACGGATCGCCAGGTTGGAAGCTGGCGAGCGGCGGGAAATGCTTGTGGAGTTAGACCCGAAACCATTGTTAGACGATATTGCAGAGCTATATGAACCGTCCTGTGAAGATGCAGGTCTGGACTTTGCTTTGGAAATTGTCGGGAAACATAAAATTCGTGCTGATCGTGGTTTGCTCTCGCAAGCCGTCTCAAATTTGGTGGAAAATGCCATTAAATATACACCGCGCGGTGGAGCTATCACCTTACGCTTGCGAAAAATTAGTTCGGGACGAACAGAAATTTCCGTAACCGATACAGGTTTGGGTATCCCGTTAGAAGATCGGCAGCGAGTGAAGGAGCGGTTTGTTCGTCTGGAAAAAAGCCGTACCAAACAAGGCAGTGGCCTTGGCTTGTCATTGGTTGAAGCCATTGCGGATTTACATCGGGCTGAGTTCGAACTTTCAGATGGCCCCGGGGACGCGAAAAGCGAATTGCCCGGTTTACGCGCGGCGCTCATTTTTCCTAAATTCCAGCGTTCATAAGGTGGTGTGATGGGGGAACGAACGGCAACGGCACTCTTTCACACACGTATCAAAAAACAATTACCGATAAAAGACGGAGCTGTTCTCACACTGGATGATGTTGCCCAACTGGCTCGATTAAATGCGCCGTATCTTGACAGACTGTGCGAACATTGGCCGCAAATTATTGAGCAATTGCGTTCACATTCACCGGAACAAATATATGAAGACTTGCTGGCTGGTATAGTTGTCTGTGATTATGAAGAGCTGTGTCAGAAGCTACGCCAAACCAAACAACAAATTCATTTGCTTGCTGCTCTGTGTGATTTGGCAGGTGTTTGGGGGTGGGCGGAGGTCACCAAGGCTCTTAGTGAATTTACTGATATTGCGATGGATGTTCTGATTCAATGTGTCGCCCAAGATATGGGAATAGAGGGTAATGAACGCGGGCCTGTACCGGGGCTTTTCATTTTGGCTCTTGGCAAATACGGTGGGCGGGAACTTAATTATTCCAGCGATATTGACTTAATTGTCTTTTATGACCCTGACCATATAAAATTGCCAAATCCTGATAAAGCAGAACGTATTTTAGTCCGTTTTGTAAAAAAGCTAATGCGGGGTTTTGATGATATTACCGCAGACGGTTATGTGTTTCGGACAGATTTGCGCTTGCGGCCAGACCCCCGTGCCAATGCAGTGGCTGTCTCGACCCTGACGGCTGAACGTTATTACGAAACCCTAGGTCAAAACTGGGAACGGGCGGCGATGATCAAGGCGCGTTATTGTGGTGGCGACGAGGCCTGTGCACAGTATTTTATTGATAATGTTTTGCGGCCATTTATCTGGCGAAGAAGTTTAGATTATGCAGCTATCGCCGATATCCACTCGATAAAACGACAAATTCAAGGCAATGCGGTTGTTGAAGATCTGCAAGCCGCCGGCCACGATATCAAGTTGGGCATTGGTGGTATTCGGGAAATCGAGTTTTATGCCCAAGTGCAACAATTGATTTTAGGGGGGCGCAATAAGAATTTACGGGCACCACGTACGATCGACGCGCTAGTCCAATTAGGGGAAGGTGACTATGCTAAAAAAGAAACCATTACCCGTATGATCAATGACTACGCAGCGCTGCGAGACCTTGAACACCGTGTCCAGATGTATGCAGATGAGCAAACCCACATTTGGCCTGTAGATGTAGAGCGTCGCCAACATTTAACGCATCTAAGTGGGTATAAAGAGGTGTCGACACTTGAAAAGGAAATGACTTCCATTTTCACCCGTGTGCATAAAACTTATACGCGGTTATTTCCGGGGGAAGAGGATTTATCTTCTGCCAAGGGGAGTTTGGTGTTTACGGGGGTAGAAGCCGAACAACCCACACTTTCGACATTGGAGGCCTATGGGTTTTTACGTGGGCCGATGGTGTGGAAGTGCATGGCCAACTGGCTTGGTGGGCGTATTCGGGCGACCCGCTCCGAAAGGGCGAGAGAGCTTTTGACGCGGCTGGCTCCGCGTATCATCGAAGCCTGCGGGGATACATCTGCGCCGGATGATACGTTTTTCAACTTTTCTGAATTTGTCGAGAACTTAAGTGCGGGTGTATCCATGTTCTCCTTGTTTGTGAATAAGCCTGCGACCTTGGTCGCCTTAATCGAAATTCTTTCGCTGGCACCGCGCCTAGCGAAAACACTCGCCCGTCAACATGCGTTGATTGACGCCATGGTAGAGCCTAATTTTTTAACCCAAAAAGTTGAAGTTTCAAAAGGGCAATATCTTTCCACACTTGATGCAGACATGGATTTTGAAACGGCTTTAAATGCCATCAGAAGGGTGGTGCGCGAAGATCAGTTTAATCTGACGACCAGTATTTTACGCCTGCAAAATTTGGACCGTGCTGGATATATATTTTCTGCCATTGCACAGGCAACTGTCGAAGCTCTCTTGCCAGAAGCGGTGAAAGAAACGGAACGACTATATGGGCCAATTACGGGTGAATATGCGATTATCGCCATGGGTAAATTGGGCAGTCAGGAAATGGGTTTACGCTCTGATCTTGATATTATGTTGGTTTACGAAGCTGTAAGTACGGCCCAAGACACAGGTAATAATGTGGCGGCAGACCCGCAAGGCTTATTTAATAAGCTAACCAAACGGCTGATTACGGCTTTGTCAGGGGTAACGTCGGAGGGGGGATTATATGAGGTTGATATGGCCTTGCGGCCTTCTGGCCGCTCTGGGCCGCTTGCCGTATCCATAGCGGCCTTCGAGAGTTATTACCGCGATAAAGCATGGACATGGGAATATATGGCACTTAGCCGTGCGCGGGTAATCGCGGCGTCTTCACATGGTTTTTTGTCCGCTGTTAGCGACAAGGTCAAACACGCACTGTCGTGTAAAGACTTTGGAGATCACCTTGCCACAGATATTTTAGATATGCATGCACGGCTGGCGCGAGACAAGCCTGCCCAAGGGGAATGGGATATAAAGGGGGTAGCAGGCGGACTGCGAGACATTGAATTTATTGCCCAATATTTGATGCTAAAACATAAGCCGTTCGTGCCTTCGCGCGCGCCTGCATATTCACTGGTTGATATGCTGAATTTGGCAATTGAGCAACAATGGGCGGCTCAAACTGATCTCGAGACCTTATTGAAAATTTCAAAGCAGTATCACAGAATTTTGCAGGTTTTGGCGATTTCGGTTGAAAGTTGCTTTAACGCAGATAGCTTGCCTTCATCCGTACGCTTACTGCTGGCGAGCGCAACCGGAAACACGGAGTTTAGTGCGCTAGATGTATCTTACGCGGCATGGCGGGAAAAGGTGCTGGAAATATTTTACAAAACAATTTCGTAAAATGTTTAAGCCGCAGGCCGTTCATTTTTTTGAGATGGTGACTTGTCAGGTGCTTGCAGATAAGGACTTACTTGCGGCTGTTGGTAAGGGTAAGGCGTTGGATTAATCAAACTCTCTGCTTCATTTGCTCCTATATTTTTGCCTTCATCTTCAGCTAAAACATTGGCAATGTCTTCAGCCAGCCTAGATATTTCCTGGCTCATATCTTCGGTGGTTGGTTCTTCTTCTTTTATGATTGGTTCATTTGGCAAAGAGAAGATAACGGTTGTACCTTCGCCAACTTTACTTTCAATTTTGAAGTTGCCGCCATGTAATTCAATAAGTGATTTAGAGAGGGCGAGTCCTAGTCCCGTTCCTTCATTCAGCTTGTTCTCTGTGCCGGCGACTTGTTCAAATGGCTTGGCCAAGCGTTTGATATTTTCCTCGGAAATGCCGATACCCGTATCTTTTACTTTAATAATAATTCCGGATTTTTTCTCAACTAATTCCACACTGACCGTGCCGCCTTCGGGTGTGAATTTAATAGCATTGGTCAACAGGTTGATGAGAATTTGTTTTACGGCCCTTGGGTCGGCCTCAATTTCATGTACCTCTTGTGTGGAAATATCCAAATTCAATTGTGCCTCGTCCGCACGTCCACGAATGATCCTGCCAACTTGGGCGATCATATCATGCAAGAAGACAACTTCTGTGTTAAGGGTCATTTTACCCGCTTCAATTTTCGACATATCCAAGATATCGTTAATAAGCGTCAATAGATGTTGTCCGGAAAAGAGAATATCACTGATATATTCTTTGTAACGGGGATCCCCTAATGGCCCGAACATTTCTTTTTTCATAATATCCGAGAAGCCGTTAATTGCGTTTAATGGCGTGCGAAGTTCATGGCTCATGCTGGCAAGGAAATCGGTTTTGGATTGGCTGGCATCTTCTGCACGAATTTTTTCTTGCTCATATCTTTCTGCCAATTCAAAAATACGGTCTTGAGATTTTCGCAAGACATCGACTGTGTTTTTAAGCGCCGCGCTGTTTTCACGTAGCTCTGCTTCACGCATACGGATTTCTGTAACGTCCGTGCCAACACTCACCCGCCCGCCTTCGGCTGTCTGGGTTTCGATATACCTAATCCAACGCCCGTCTTTTAGTTTAATATCTCTGCAGCCCGGATTTTCTTTACTGGTAAAAGATTCTGCGATGGCTGGCTTGGCTAAATATTCGACACTGGCATGATCTGTACCTATATTTAGCGTGCCGGGGCCTAGGCGGAAGAACTCTTCAAATTTGACATTCCACATGACAATTCTATTTTTTGGGTCCCAGACGGCAAAGGAATCCGTCATCGAGCTAAGGGCACTATGTAAACGCGCTTCTGCCGCTTTTAAGCGTGCTTGCGCCCGCCTTTGTTCCGTAATGTCGACAGCGACGCCAACAATAACCCGTTTGAAATTTCGTTCCGAACGTGTGGAAGGTCGCCCACGGCATTGCAAGATCATTGGTAAGTGGGCAACACTAACTTCGATGTCAAATTCCCCTTGCACATGAGAACGGCGCGCGACGGATAGAAATTTCTCTCTCTCATTTGGGTGAAACATATTCAAAAATTGAGAAATTTGTAGGTTATGTTCACGCCTTGGCAATCCCAGTAATGCAGAGAGGGACGCACTGAGATAGGCAGAGTTTTCTGGAATGTCGAGCTCCCAAATACCGCCGCTGTCACTTTCGATCGCTGCCTGATATCTTTGTTGGGAAATTTCCGTTTGCTTCTGGATTTCCCTCGCAGTTTTCAATTGTTTGTTGAGAGAGTTTAACAACATGCCGATGAGTAAACAGGTTCCCAAAAACAAAACCGTAAAGAGGTAAATGTTTTCTTTGAAAACTTCGCCTTCCGTTGATGGCATGGCTTGTAAGAGTTTCAATTGGGAATTGGGAACTGGTTGGCTGATGAATCTGAATTTCGATCCGTGGATAACAAGATCTTCGATGATGGCAGCTTTAGAGGTTGTGATTTTCTCAAATTCTGTAGGGCTTAAATTAAACCAATCACGAGGCCCTGTTTTTCCTAATCCGGTCGCCCCATCAATGACACGCCCTGAAGGCGCAATGAGGGCTGTCTTGGGGGCGTCTGGTAGGGTTTCGTCCAAACTTAACAATGCGTGTTCATTTAGCGCGACAACTGCGTAATAATCTCCTGCTTTCTTGATGATCATAGAAGTGATCTTACCGTCTTTGTCAATTAACGAGCTGATCTGGTAGTTTTTTGTCCCAATACCTTTTAGGGAAACGTGGGATAAAAAATCTGCTTGATCTGGAAATTTTGCCACTAAGTTATTTTGATTGCCCAGAATGGCAACGGCGGACACTTTGGGTGAGCTTGCAATGGTTTGTGCCGCTTGCTGTGCATTTTTCCCGTCAAGAATAGCATGTTCTATCCATGCCACATTGTCCGCAAGCGCATTAGATACTTGTTGGGCCACACTACGTGCTTGAGCTTGTTGCTGGCTATAGGACTGGATTTTATTATTATTGCGATCATTCAATAATTTAGAAGAAACGAGCAGAAGATAAAAGACCAAGAAGGCAAGGGAGGCCAACAACATGAGTCGTCCCGTTTGTTTATCAACTAATGTATTTGCGGGGTCACGGTTTTCGGCCTTGTCATGCCCAATGGTCGGGATGAGTTTTCTTAGTGGCTTCGGAGCCGTATTCGCTGTTGGTGTGACTGGTTTGGGTCTGTAAGCGGAGCGGATATTGTGTTGCGGTGGCGGCGTTGGTGTGTTTCCTCGTGGCGGCATGGGCTGGTTGGGCGGCGGCGGTATTTGGCGGGGGCTTTGTGCGGCCTGGCCACGCGGAATCGAGGAAGGGGGGGGCATGTTTTGGTATGGGTTTTTACCATTCTGATGCACAAGGAACCTCTAAAAAACGAATCAA
Organism: Alphaproteobacteria bacterium; assembly: GCA_024278915.1. GTDB lineage: Bacteria > Pseudomonadota > Alphaproteobacteria > Caulobacterales > Maricaulaceae > Robiginitomaculum_A. Next base: position 7,930 of record JAJRSG010000201.1, on the reverse strand, counting down.
GCTCACAATAAGTTGTGAAGGTTAAGAAAGTCGACAAAAATGCACGTCAAAGGTCAATTTTGATGGGTTAGTGGGTTTTTTCGGGCACAGGTGCACCGAGGATATAGCCTTGAACGGCATCAAAGCCGGTTTTTGTGGCAAATTCCAGTAATCTATTGGTTTCGATTCCTTCTGCGATGAATTTTACGCTCAACCCGTCGCGTAAACTTAAAACAGCTTTTAGCACGGCTAATTCTTGTTGGTTATTGGCCGCACCTGAGACAAAATCACCGTCAATTTTTAACCAATCCGCAGGCAATGCGCGCAAATATCTAAGGGAGGCCGCGCCAGCACCAATGTCATCAAGGCATAAGCTGTGACCGCGTTCTCGCAAGATGTTCAGAATACGGATGACAGGCTGTAAATCAGCTAGATTCCATGTTTCGGTTAGTTCAAATAATAATTGCGACGGGTCGGATTTCAATTTGGCCAAGATCGAGAAAAGGGAACGTTCAAAGGCTGGATCTGAAAAACTGGCGCCGGATAAATTGACAGCAACCGCTGTTCGTTTCGGCGATAGATTGAGCGCCGTGACGGCCTGTTGTAACATAGAGAGGTCAAGCTCGGAAATGGCTCCGCTGATCTCTGCGGGGCGAAGGATACGCTCTAACCCTTTATCGCTATCAAAACGGACGAGCCACTCGTCGTGTAGAATATTATTTGTACGCAAGCACACAACGGGCTGGCGCATAATGGTGTATTGGTTTTGCGAGATATGGTCGCGAAACCCTTTTTCCGTAGCCAGATCAGAAACAATATTAAAATCAACCATGCAGGTTTATACGTTAATTCCCTAAAGATTTCGTTGCAATTTCAAAAACATTGTCAGAAGGTTTACTGGCTAAAATACGCCGTAATTCCCGCTTAATCATGTCTTGTCTCGTCATATCTAGCTTGTTCCAAATGCTAAATAGGCCGAGCAAACGAGCCGCCACTTGTGGGTTCACTTTGTCCATCGCAAGTACATTATCCGTGAAAAAACCATATCCTGTTCCATCAATTTTGTGAAAACTCTCAGGATTACTTGCCGCAAACCCACCGATGAGCGAGCGCACACGGTTCGGGTTTGCCCCTTGATAGGCAGGGTGCTCCGTGAGCATTTTGATTTTAGACAGTGCGTCATGCCCCGTGAGCCCAGAATAAACGCCAAACCATTTATCGATGACAAGAGGCGAATGTTCCCACTTGGCATAAAAGGCATCGAGGGCTTCTCTGGCAATGCTGCCACCAATGCTGATGAGTGCCATAAGCCCCGCGAGTTCTTCGGTCATATTCGTGGCTGTTTTAAACTGATTGACGGCAAAAGTTCGGGTTTTAGGGGTACGTAGCTTCACCAGATATGCCAAGCAAATATTGCGCAAAGATCGGCGGCCCGCGCCTTTGGCATCAGGAACGAAAGGCGTTGTTTTTGAAAGCTCAATATAAAGCGCTTCAAATGCTTTTACGCCTTTTTCAGCAATGGCACGGCGGAGCAATTTACCCGCTTGGTGGACGGCGAGCGGGTCAATGCCGTGCCCGTATTCGGTTGAACATGCCTGAATAATGTCCCCGTCTGATGGAAGAGACAAGGACAGCGCTTTAAAGCCCATATCCATGTTCTCGTTTTGTAAGGTTTCGACCATTGCGGCAGTGTAGCTACGCATGATGTGGTGGTTATCGGGGGTTTTCCCTGTCTCCAGATCACGGGCAAGGCCAATTAAAATTTCTCGCGCCAAGGCTTGGCTAGCTTCCCAACGGTTAAAGAGGTCATCATCGAAACGCATTTGGCGCAAGGCGTGGTCAATATTTTGTTGGTGGCCAACATGGACGGGCGCAGAGAATTTACGAAATACGGAAAGTGTAGGCTCTTCTTCAATATTGTCATAGCTGACCGTGAGGGATTTTTGGCTAAGGGTCACTGTTTGCGCTCCGAAGTTACGCCCGTTTCTATCGATCAACCCCATGTTAATCGGCATTAATAATGGGTGCTTGCGCGCCTGTCCTGGGGTGGGGGCTGTACTTTGAACACAGGTAATATCATAGGTTTTTTTATGACGGTCAAAGGTTGTCTGTATAGCAACATGGGGGGTGCCCGCCTGTTCGTACCAGCGCATAAATTGTGATAAATCCTGTCCACTAATATGTTCAAAGCAGGCAATGAATTGCTCAATCGTAGCGGCTGTGCCGTCTAGGGTGTCGAAATAATGGTCGCAGCCTTTGCGAAATACCTCGCCGCCCAGCAGAGTTTTGAGCATGCGGATTAACTCTGCGCCTTTTTCGTAGATCGTGGCAGTGTAAAAATTATCAATTTTCATATAACTGGCAGGCCGTACCGGATGGGCGAGGGGGCCAGCGTCTTCGGGGAATTGTCTGGCGCGTAATGCCTTGACGTCTTTAATGCGCTGTATAGCCGCCCCGCGTTGATCTGCGGAAAATTCCTGATCACGGAATACGGTGAACCCTTCTTTTAAACATAATTGAAACCAGTCGCGACAAGTAATGCGGTTGCCTGTCCAGTTGTGGAAATACTCATGAGCAATCACACTCTCAATTAGCTCAAAATTCATGTCTGTTGCACTTGCCTCGTCAGCTAATAACAAAGACGAGTTAAAGATGTTTAGGCCTTTGTTCTCCATGGCACCAAAGTTGAAATCGCGTACAGCAACGACCATAAACCGATCCAGATCATACTCGCGTCCAAAGGCATCTTCATCCCATTTCATCGACCGTTTTAAGGCGTCCATGGCATAGGTCGCGCGGGGGGCATCGCCAGGATCTACATATATATCTAAAGGAATTTTTCGCCCGTTCATGGTGGTGAATATGTCGCTGACCGTATCGAATTTTCCAGCGACAAGGGCAAATAGATAACAAGGTTTAGGGAAGGGGTCTTGCCATTGTGCAAAGTGCCGCCCATTCGGTAAATCCCCTTCTTGGATACAATTACCATTGGAGAGCAATGTTGGATATGCTGCTTTGTCTGCCTCAATGCGCACGTTATAGGTTGCCAACATATCCGGCCGATCGGGGAAATAGGTAATGCGGCGAAACCCTTCGGCCTCGCACTGGGTGCAAAACCGGCCGCCAGAAACATAAAGGCCCATTAAACTTGTATTGGCTGACGGGTCGCACTCTGTTGTTATTTCTAATGTGAATTTTGTTGGCATTTTTTTCAAAGTAATGCCGGTTTTATTTTGTCGAAGCTTGGTTTTGGAGATGGGCTTCCCGTCAACTTTAATGGAAACGAGTTTAATATCTTCGCCGTTCAAGAAAAAATCGGTAGGTTTTCCTGTCGTGCCGCTTATCGCCATTATAGAGGTTACGACTGTTTTTTGTGGATCAAGATTGAAGTCCAAATCAATGGTCATGATCTCGAACGCAGGCGCCGTATAATCTTTTAACCGCGTAACAATTGGCAAATCAGTTTTCATCTCTTATTCCTTATGGGCAATACAATGTCTTGCTAGGAAAGCTCTGGGGAATAAGTACTGATATATCAAGTTGATTTTTTTATTTTGTAAGATGACGCGAAACAAAATCCTCTACAGTTTCAAGGTATAAAATTTTGTTCTCTAAATCCCATCCAGAATGCCCGACATTTTTTAATTTTAGAAACTCAACATCTGCCCCGACTTTGATTAGCTCTTTTTGCATTTTTAGCGATTGTGAAATATCGACAATGCCGTCATGTTCTCCATGAATGAGCAATACGGGGGTTTTGAAGTTGGTGGCAAAATTAACAGGCGAATTTGCGCTTAATTTGTCTTTCTCTGTTTTTGGATTCCCCATGGATTTAAGCCAATATTCATAACTTTCAGAATTTTTTCCATAATATTTCCGAGTTTGTTTTAGGTCGGCTAATATGTCGCTTACGCCGCCGCCACTGACTACACACTTAAATAACTCTGGCGTCATCGCACCAGCATATAGAGCAACATATCCACCATAGCTATATCCAACAATGCAAGCATTATCGGCGGAGGCTAGGTTTTGATTGTATAAGTATTTGACTGAATCCGTGACGTCATTTTGCATTTTCCCGCCCCACTCGCCATAACCAGCCTCTGCGAATTTACGACCAAATCCGGATGACCCTCTGAAGTTTACTTGCAATATTTGATAACCATGTGTGGCAAAATATTGCACTGTGCGGTCATAGTCATAGTAATCTCGACGTTCAGGTCCGCCGTGGGGCATAACCAGTAAGGGCGCTTTTGCAAATTTCTTTGCCTTTGGGTAAGTATAATAAGCTGTGATATTGGTTCCGTCACGCACAGGAATGTGTAAAACTTCTGTTTCGGTGGCAAGGCGTTCATCTAGGTGAGAGTAACTTCCAAATATTCTAGTGACGTTTTTATTCTCTATATCATAGACGTAATACTCACCAGGGTTTTGCGGAGAGGTGACATGGATCACAGCTTTGGTTCTCTTTGCGTCAAAACCAAATAGTTTGACATTTTCCTGATTACCAAAATATGTGTTCAGGCCCTTGTAGTGTTTTTGTAACTTGGTGTTATTGAAGGCATAATTTAACCTATCGTCATAGAACCAAGCTCCAGAGTAATTGCCAGTTTGCAAGTCTAGCAATGCTCCTCCAACATCGATATTGGGCTGTTTGAATACAGTTTTAATATATGTCTCAGTTTTGATGTCATATAGCTTGATAGAACGAAAATCATCGGTGTCTTCATTGGACATGACATAATACTGTCCTTCTTTTTCTGCCGAGGCGATAGGCCAAAAGCTATAATCATCTTCTCCTTCATCAGGCTTTATTTTAAATGTTTTAATTTTTTTCCATTTGTTAGCCTCTTGATTAAATGCAAGTACATTTATTTTCCGGCAAGAACTCACTAAACAATCAAACCTTAATACAGGCTCCCCTTTTGGGTCAGTAAACCAATAAAAGGTTTTACTTTTTCCCTTTGCGATACGCTCTGAATGTCCAGTTAAGACATTGACTTTCCATAAATCAAGAGCCCCATTTTTGCTGGCGGGCATAATGATGTGTTCAGGGTCGTCACGGAGCATATTGCTGATTTTGACAAGATGTCTATTTTGCCGTGCGAAGCGTTTTTGGTCCGCAAACAAAGCAACAGGCTTTCCACCTTTTAAAGGTAGGGATACAATACGTGAGCCACCAAGGATATAGCCGCCTTTTTCGCCGACTGTTGTTGGACGTACGAGAGCTGCCAATAGACGGTCATTACTTGCCCATTCTAACCAATTAACGTAAAAGTTTTCAGGTAAAGGAATGTTGGTGATAATTCTTGAGACATTCAAATCAAATATCGATATTTGGTTGACCGTACGGTAGGATTTGTTTTGGTCTTTGCAGTTTGCTTCTTCAGATTTAATTACCGAACCGTATCTGTCCAAGCAATATTTTTTCGTTTTGATGCGGATAAAGGCGATGTAGCGTCCATTGGGGGACAGTTCAACGCCGCTAAAATCTGGCGGTTTCATAATATCGTAGGCAGATGGAATTGTCGTGGCCTGTGAAAGGTTGGGAAATGCGCCAAATATGAGGGATAGAAAGAATAATTGAATCAGATATATTGTACGTTTGCTCATTTATCAGGTGCCTATTATTTTACATTTGCCCAACTTATGAGTTTAAATATAAAATATACAAATACAACATTGTTTATTAGAAGCGGTCTATGGATTGATATGTTCTGATGAAAATTGGTATTCCCATGTTGCGGGAAGTCTAATCTCTCTTTAGAAGTCTAAATATGACAAAGACACTAAAAATTGCTTCGGCGCAACTCAATCCGACGGTCGGAGACTTAGCGGCAAACCTTGCGCATGCTCGTGAGATGTATGCGCGTGCCAAGACAGCAGAAGCAGATATATTTGTATTGCCTGAAACCTATGTGATTGGTTATCCGGCAGAAGATTTATTGCTCAAGCCGTCGGCTGTCCGGGCGTGTATGCAACAGGTAAAAGAGTTTGCCGGTATTACATGTGACGGCCCTGCGATTATTTTTAGTACGCCGTGGCACGGGGACGGGACGAACGGACAGGCAGGGCGACTTTATAGTGCGGTTTTGTTGATACAAGACGGTGAAATTACCGATGTGCGCTTTAAGCATGATTTGCCAAATTATGGTGTGTTCGACGAGAAACGGGTATTTAGCCCCGGACCATTACCGGAACCGGTTGTGTTCAAAGGGATTAAAATAGGCTTACCCATTTGCGAGGATATTTGGCACGAAGGTGTCTGTGAACATTTGGCGGCACAAGGGGCTGAAATTTTTATTTCTCCTAATGGCTCCCCTTGGCGACGAAATGCCCATTGGCAGCGGGAGACGGTGGCCCGCGCGCGCATTAAAAATACAGGAATCCCAATTATTTATGTAAACCAAATCGGGGGGCAAGACGAACTTGCTTTTGATGGTTCTTCGTTTTCCATGTCGGCTTCTGGTGAATACGTGCAAACCTTACCTGCATTTGTGGAAGCCTTTGATGTCGCGACATGGCAAAAAGAGGATGGTGGTTGGGAATGTACTTCTGCCAAGAAGGAAAAGCAGCTAAAAGGATATGAAGCTGATTGGCGCGCCATGGCGACCGGTCTAGGGGATTACCTCCATAAGAACGGGTTTACGCAAGTTGTATTGGGGATGTCGGGCGGGATCGATAGTGCGATGGCGGCGTGTATTGCTGCCGATACCTTGGGGCCTGAAAATGTATGGTGCGTGATGTTGCCGTCTAAATATACCTCAGATGACAGTCTGGAAGATGCCAAAGCGTGCTCGAAATCTTTAGGATGTAAGTATGACACCATTCCGATTGCCGATGCTGTCGGGGCGTTTACCGGCATGTTAGCGCCGCAATTCCAAGGGCTGGAAAGTGACACAACGGAAGAAAATTTACAGTCTCGCATCCGCGCGGTCACCCTTATGGCGCTTTCCAATAAGTTTGGACATATGTTGATGACAACAGGCAATAAGTCAGAGATGGCCGTAGGATATGCGACGTTGTACGGAGATATGTGCGGCGGATATAATCCCTTAAAAGATTTGTATAAAACCGAGGTTTTCGCGCTCATGAAATGGCGCAATAAAAACAAACCTGACTGGGTGTTGGGGAGTGAAAAGCCAATCCCGAAGCGGATCATTACCAAGCCGCCATCAGCCGAGTTGCGCCCGGATCAAACTGATCAGGACAGCTTGCCGCCATATGAAATATTAGACGATATTTTAAGAGGGCTTGTAGACGGTGAAATTTCAGTAGACGCCTTGGTCAAGAGGGGGCATAAGCGCGAAACGGTCACCCGTATCCAAAGTTTATTGTATATTAATGAGTATAAAAGAAACCAAGCACCACCAGGCGTAAAACTGGGAAATCAGGCCTTTGGGCGAGATAGACGTTACCCGCTCACCAATCGTTTTCGCGACAAGTTTCATATGAAAGAAAATCCATGACTACAATTGTTAGATTTGCACCTTCGCCCACTGGGAAATTGCATGTAGGCAATGTGCGCACCGCCTTGATTAATTGGCTGTTTGTGCGCCGTGAAGGGGGGCAATTTGTTTTGCGGATTGATGACACGGACGTGGAACGTTCGACACAGGCCTATGAAGATGGCATTAAAGAAGACCTCACTTGGCTAGGTATGACGTGGGATGACAGTTTTAAGCAATCAGACCGTTTTGACCGTTATGATATGGCGGCACAGGCTTTGCGCGAAAATGGACGATTATATGCTTGTTACGAAACATCGGAGGAGCTAGATCGGCAACGCAAAATTTTACGAGCTCAAGGTAAACCGCCTGTCTATGACCGTGCAGGTCTTGAGCTAACCAAAGAACAAATCAATGCTTATGAGGCGGAAGGGCGAAAACCCCATTGGCGGTTCAAACTGACGGGGAATGCTGCGGTTTGGGACGATATGGTCAGGGGCCAG
>JAJRSG010000200.1 GCA_024278915.1 Alphaproteobacteria bacterium | reverse complement strand
GCCTTGAGCGCTAATTGTTTTTCACCAAGAGCAGGCGTTTTCCACAAGACTGAATAGGCAAACTCTCCTGTTTCCGTAATCGACAAAAAGGCAGGACGCAATTCATGAGCACTCGCCGAATTGGCAGGAAACACAGTAAAAATAATCATGCAAAAATAGAATATAGACCTAAGCATTACTGTGTATCTTCAATTGTGATGCGGTATTGATTACGAAGGTTTTGATAGTAATTTGTCGCCGCCGTTTCCCGCAATGCCTGTGTATAGTCAATTGATACGCGGGCGCGCGATTGCTCGAAACTGAGAGGCTTTGCAGGTTGATTCAAATTTACATTAACCAAATGCGTACCGAAGCCCGAATAAACTGGGCCATGCCATTCACCAGCTTTTATGCCTATGATTGCTGTAAAAAAATCTGCTCCGAATGTATTGATAATAGATTTTTCCGTTTCCAATTTCATTGAGGTCGGTAACAATTGAGAACGACTCACCGTACTCGGAGCCCGGCCTGCATTTAAACTTTTTATGGTTTCGGCAATAAGAGCGTCTTCTGCGTCCAACCGTTTTGTTGATACCAAGACTTGTGTAAAAGATAAAATATGATCCGTTTTATATTTATCTTTATGTTTGGCAAAAAACGCCCGGAGTTTTTCCTCGGATGGTATTTCCAAGCTAGATAAATCTTCTTGCATAAATTCCAGTTTTTGACGCAGACGCCGACGTACAATTGTGTCATTCTCATCAAGGCCAAGCGATAATGCTTCGCGGTAATACACTTCTTCTTTTATGTGTTCTTCAATCAAGTTTTTAAGCTCATCAGGCGTTGGGTCTCTTTGCCACGTGAGCGCAAATAGATCCGCCAGATGTTGCTGACCTGCTGGTGTAATCACAATTTCTCGTTTAGAGCTTATTGTATTTCCACCAAAATATGGGGCAAGAACAAATAAGAAGCCCCCTAAGATCAAAAAATGAAATAGGGGGTCTTTGATCGCTCTTTTTAAAAGCGAGCCCGCTTCAGGCTTGGACATAAAATTCTCTTTATTTTGGTGTATACCAGATTGGCGATGAATACGCACGCTCTTGGTGTTGCATTTTCACCATCGGCGCCATTTGGGTTTTATAAAACGCTGCATCATAGTCTGTCCAACGCGGGGTTGGGATTTCCAACACACGCACATAATAAAATGCTTGTTGCGATTTATCAAAATCAGGATCAATCCAAACCGTGGCCAGTTCCGCCGCCCCGATAGAATTAACATAGCTTGCTTCTGCTTCATTTACCGTCGACCCGATTGCAGGAAGCTTACCATCCGCCCCAAGGCTACGGCTTCCTGCCCACTTCACCTCATATATTTTTTCGTGAAGCTCACCGTCTGCACTTTGCCAACCCTTAACGACCTGAACACGGTCAAGGTTCGCACTCATTGGATCTTTACTAGCAGCAATTAAAAAATGAGGCGCTTTTTCGCCTTCAGTTGTTAAATCACCGCCCATGGGCACACCGCCTGCATAACCAATTTTAGCAAAGTTTGAATTTTGAGCATCATCAAGTGCATAATCCCACCCTCCAAAAAACCGTAAAGTCATACGAGGCCCAGTCGTGGCGTAAACTTCTTTACGCTTCATCGCGTCCCAAATGCTTTCCCGGGTATTTTCTTTGGCCCACACACCAGCATATCCAGCAGAAGCCATGATAAATCCTGGAACAATGTGAGTATCAACTTTACCAACTGCATTTTTCCATCGATTTTTACTCGGCTCCAAACCTGCACTGTGTTTGCCGTAAAAATTATTTTCATCAGCTGTAGCGAGGGCTGTATGGGAATCCGTAGCGCCAATCATGCCAAATTTGTATGGGTTAGTTCCGTATTCCGATTTAAGCTTTAAACCATTTTTTAAGGCAGAGCGTGCATATTCAAATTCAAGCATATCTTTAGTTTTTAACACACCTGCAAAATTACCAAAGTCCCATGTGTCATAATCTGCAAACTCGTCATCTGGCGAAAGAAATGCATGGGTTTCCCCGTCACCTTTAATTTGCGTTACCTCTGCAATACTTTCCCAACGAGACCGGGTTTCAACATATTCTTTTCCTAGCGGCTCCCCGTTTTCTTGCAAAATAGGGAACATCAGGCCATTGGAAATATTACCATTATGCGGAATGGACATTACTTGACCGCCCGTATTTGCCTCATAATTTTCAAGATATTTCCAAAGATCCATAGGTTTATCACTTTCATTTTGTGAAAATGGCAATACCTTTCCTGTCTTTTCTGCTCCATCCTTAAAAATAACTACACGGTGGAGGTTTGATCCACCCGGCCAAGAGGTCCATTCAAACCCGATAAACGCTGTGAACTTTCCGGGCTCATTATAACGCTCCGCAGCCTCTCGCATTTGTTTCCATGCCCCGCCGCGAATATCATCACCGTCTAGCGCCGCCGGAAACCCGTTGTTAACGCCGTCCATCGCCACCTTACGCCTATCCGCCACAGTATTGCTCTTTTTAAGATCTTCATACCAACCGCGTAAACGATCAGATTTAAGTAGCCCTTCATTTCCATTCATCAACTCAATCATTCCGCCCAATCCTTCTGCGTGATCGGAGACCACCAAGAAATCTAGAGGGCGCTCAAGTTGTGCAATCTCGCCGTGGGTCGCCTTTACCGGCTCACCCTTTGCAAATTTATAGGCTTCATCAGGGCCAAGTGTAACACCGAAAGTAAAGGCGTCTTGAGACAACTTGGTATGTAAATGCGTATCTCCCCAATAT
>JAJRSG010000199.1 GCA_024278915.1 Alphaproteobacteria bacterium | reverse complement strand
TGTTGGTTTGGCAATCCGGGCAAGGGAAATTTGATACATTAGCAATTATGATGTTGGGTATTGGTTTTCTGTTGGTGTTAAATACCTACCGCTCCGCTCCTAAACCCGCAGTTGTTGTCGCCGCTCCATACCTGATGTTAATGGCTTGGTTTTTGTATCAATCTCGTATGAGTTCAACCTTTATCCTGTCGATAGCGGCTACGCTTGCTTATCTGGGAACCTTGGGAGGTTTTCTATACACTGGGTATAAGTCAAAACAGGCTTTGATTGCCTATAAACTGGAGCAAGACGAATTACGGGAAGAATTGGTAAAGTCGCGAGAAGAGGCCGATCGTGCTAATCATGCTAAGTCGAGTTTCTTGGCAAATATGAGCCATGAATTGCGAACGCCTCTAAATGGTATTTTGGGGTTGTCGGATGTTTTGCTTGCAGATACGACAGCGCACGAGCAGCATAGTAAACTGCAGCTTATAAAAGATAGTGGTAAAAACCTGTTGGCGCTTCTCAATGATATTCTGGATATTTCTAAAATTGAGGCTGAAAGCATTACGTTGGAGAAGACAGAGTTTCTTCTTAATGAAGACTTTCAAAATCATTTTGCTTTTTGGAAACCGTTCGCTGAGAAGAAAAAAATCAACCTTGTTTATCAAAAGCAAAAAGGGTTGCCTGAAAAAATCATTCTTGACCGATTACGTTTACGTCAATGTTTGAATAATTTGATTACGAACGCATTGAAATTTACTCCTGAAGGGGGACAGGTTACAGTTACTTTGACTGGGAAAGAGATGAAGGGGCGTTTTGGTGTTAGTTTTTCTGTACAAGATACGGGAATCGGCATGAACCAAGAGCAGCTTAGTCGTTTGTTTCAACCATTTAGCCAAGCAGAAGTGTCTACGGCGCGACATTATGGTGGTACCGGGCTTGGATTGATGATCACCCGTAAGCTTGCAAGGCTAATGGGGGGTAATGTAAAAGTAGAAAGTGTCGAAGGGCATGGTAGTATTTTTAGTCTTTCATTGTTGGCCGATATGGCCGTTGCTCCAGCACCTGTTCCGGTTAAAAAAGCTGTGCAAGTTGAGCAACATGAACTTATTAAACCGTCCATAAACAAGCGAACAATTGTACCTAAATCAAGTTTTGTCGGCATGCATTGTCTTGTTGTTGAAGACAATGATATTAATACCGAAGTCTTGATGCTGTTGTTGGAGCCATATGATTTAACTGTCGTGGTTGTTGAGGATGGGCAGAAAGCAATGGACGCTTTAGGCACTCAAGTTTTTGACTTCATTCTGATGGACTTGCAAATGCCTGTAATGGGAGGGCATGAAGCGACACAGTTAATACGAGCAAGTGGTCGGCCTTACGCATCAATCCCAATTATTGCAATGACAGCAAATGCAATGCCTGAAGATAAGCGGGCCTGTTTTGCGAGCGGGATGAATGCGTATGTGACAAAACCGCTTACCCGTGATAGCTTAAATAGCGCTATTGAAAGCGCCCTTCGGGTAACGAAATTAATCCCACAGGTTTATAAAAGCGTTAGTTAGCTCTGTATACATTTAAGATTTTTACCGCAAAATACCCTTATATAAAAGCACGTCAAACATTTGCTGTAGCTGTGTAAAAATGCTAGATTTTACTATTAGTTTGCGCGATTCGGCGTCTTGGTTATTAGTAAGTGGCGAAACAGTTTGAGTGATGAAATAGACAACCCTGAAGATGGACAAAATGGTGACGGTTCACGGCCTCCCAATGACCCTGCTCTAGACGCAAATGCACCTCTTGAACAAGGGGTCTCTCCGATTGATATCGAAGAGGAAATGAGTCGATCTTACCTCGATTATGCGATGAGTGTGATCGTTAGTCGAGCAATCCCTGATGTTCGTGATGGTTTAAAACCTGTGCATCGTCGGATATTGTATTCGATGCATGAAAACGGGTTTGTTCGTGAAAAGCCCTATAAAAAATCTGCTCGTGTGGTTGGTGATGTAATTGGTAAGTATCACCCTCATGGTGATAGTGCTGTATATGATGCTCTCGTACGCTTAGCACAGGATTTTTCCATGCGTTTGCCTCTTCTTGACGGGCAGGGGAACTTTGGTTCTGTGGATGGGGATAGAGCGGCTGCGATGCGTTACACTGAAGTGCGTATGGATAAACCTGCGGCTCAATTGCTTGCTGATATTGAGAAGAATACTGTAAATTTCCAAGATAATTATGATAGTTCCGAGAGCGAGCCTGTGGTTCTGCCTGCTCGCTACCCAAACCTACTTGTTAATGGCGCAGGTGGGATTGCCGTGGGGATGGCAACGAATATTGCACCGCATAATTTGGGTGAAATTATTGATGCTACGATATTGTTGTTGGAAAATGGTGACGAAAATGTTTCGGATGAGGAGTTATTAGCAATTGTTCCAGGGCCGGATTTTCCAACAGGGGGGCTAATTTTAGGTCACTCGGGAGCTCGCTCAGGATTGCTGACTGGCCGTGGTTCTGTTGTCATGCGCGCCTTGACCAATGTAGAAGAAATTCGCAAGGACAGGTTCGCCATTATCGTTACGGAAATCCCGTATCAGGTGAATAAAGCAAATTTGATTAAAAAAATTGCTGAGCACGTACGTGAAAAACGGATTGAGGGCATTTCAGATTTACGCGATGAAAGTGATCGCGATGGGATGCGCATTGTCATTGAGTTAAAACGTGACACAGTTCCCGAAGTAGTTCTCAACCAACTCTTTAGATATTCCCAGATGCAAAGTAATTTTGCTTCTAATATGCTCGCCTTAAATGGGGGGCGCCCTGAGCAAATGAATTTACGGCAGATGTTATCTGCCTTCTTGAACTTCCGTGAAGAAGTAATTGCGCGGCGTTCAAAGTTCGATTTGGCGAAAGCGCGTGCGCGTGCTCATATATTGGTTGGCCTTGCTACGGCAGTTGCAAATATTGATGAAGTTATTCGCATTATCAGGCATTCTGCTAATCCCAAAGATGCGAAAGAAAACCTATTGGCACGCAAATGGGATGCGAAGTCTATGAGTTCTCTTATTACTTTGATTGCAGATCCTCGTTCCAAATTGTTTGATGACGGTACTATTCAGCTTACGGATGAACAAGCGCGGGCAATTTTGGAATTACGTTT
>JAJRSG010000198.1 GCA_024278915.1 Alphaproteobacteria bacterium | reverse complement strand
TCTTCTTTTTTCCGGTTGGCAGGTATCAGCCATGCGGAACTTTTGGAGCGTGAAAAGCCACTAGGTTTTGCGATCCGAAAAATTAACCTTGATTATATTCGGCCAGCAAAAATTGATGACAGCCTCTTGGTGATGACGACATATGATAAATATAAGGGCGCGCGCTTGTGGGTTAGCCAAGAAATACGCAGAGGGGACGAACTTCTGTTAACGGCTTATAGTGAAGCCGCTTGTATAGATTTTACAGGTCGTCCGCGCCGACCAACCAAAAAGATGGTAGAAAACCTTTCGCCTTATTTTCTTTCCGAGTGACTATTACTGAGCGGGTTCCGCGGTTGGTATAGCCTTATTAAGTTCGCAGATATCGGTAGTTCGTTCACCTTCAGGTGTTTTGTAATAAATTTCTTCCGGCGTGACGATCTTGGTATATGGCGTTTTAGTTTCAATCGGCGGGTTTTGGATGGTTACGGTTTTGCCTGTGTCTGGATCCACATAATACTCAGGCGGGCTCTCAATAGATACGATGCTAAATCCGGATTTTGTGACGGCAGGGATGATGACTTTTTCCAGCGAAGAAATTGGGTAACACGTTTCGATAATTGCAGGTGGTTCGATTAACTCTGCCTCTGGTTCGGGCGTGGTTTCGCAGGCGGCAAAACCGATTGTTGTGATTGTGCATAGGCCAAAAGTAACTAAATTTCTCATTGGATGGTTTCCTTTTGATAACGGGCTTACTGTATACACAATCGTAAGCATGAATGTTAGGCGAAACTATGACGGGTACTGCAAAAATGCAAGCTCTGCACCGGATTGCTTTTCACAATAATTCATGTCTTTTTATCTAGGCGTAGATTTATGGTTAAGAATGTGTTTATTAAGCTGTATTATTACCACGTGTTAATTGGCATTATATCGCCATCTTGCAGTAGGTTTTCGAACAGTGTATCGATAAACCGAATCCCTAAGGAGTAGTCCGAAAATGCAAATAATTTCCATGTTCCAAGAAGCAATGATATTTGCAGTGACTGGCGCGCAAGATTACTCATTTGTGGCCTTGTTTAGCCGAGCCGATAACTTGGTAAAGGCAATCATGATTATTCTTGCCGTATCGTCTGTATGGTCGTGGGCCGTGATTATAGATAAGACCATTAGCTTTTCTATTTTGAAAAAACGGGCGACGAAATTTGAAGAAACCTTTTGGTCTGGTCGAACACTGGAAGAATTGGATGAAGGTCTTGCTGGTGACACCCATGACCCGATGGCGCGTGTTTTTAGTGCCGCTATGCGTGAATGGAAAGAGAGTAAGGCTATGGGGCCATCTTCTGGCGCGGATCTTTTTGGTGCCCGGGAACGGATTGACCGTGTGATGGGACTTGTGGTGAACCGCGAGCTTGCCAAAGCTGAGCGCGGTATGACCGTACTGGCTACAGTGGGTTCAGCGTCTGTATTTGTCGGGTTGTTTGGTACCGTGTGGGGAATTATGAACACATTCCGGGCCATTGCGGAAATGCAATCGACCAATTTGGCCGTTGTGATACCGGGGATTTCGGAAGCGCTCTTTGCGACGGCTCTTGGATTGGTTGCGGCTATTCCTGCATCTGTTTTCTATAATAAATTTACATCTGATCTGGATAAATACGCGGGTCGTTTGGACGGATATACGGATGAGCTATCGGCAATTTTGTCCCGCAGACTAGGTAAAAGAGCCTAGGGTATGGCCAGTATGCGACAAGCACGAACAGGGCGCGGACGAAGGTCTCGGCGGGTACTCAATTCACAAATCAATGTGACGCCATTGGTGGACGTGATGCTTGTGCTTTTGATTGTGTTTATTTTAACGGCTCAGTTCTTGTCGGTGGGCGTGCCTTTGGAACTGCCGAAAACGGATGCTAATTCCATGCAGGCCGAGCAAGAAGAATTGACGATCTCTGTTCGTAAAGACGGGACAATATTTTTACAAGAAACAGAAGTGTCACTTGAAGATTTGAAAACCAGATTAGTTGCTTTGGCGGACAATGGCTATGAAGAGCGTATCAATATTCGCGGTGACAAAGACGGTGATTACGGCCCGGTGATGAAAGTTATGGCAACGATCAATGCGGCTGGGTTCACTAACATAGGTCTGGTTACGGACCCGAACGCGCAGTAGCGCAGGTGAAATTTGGTTTGCCCATATCTTTTGCTCTTCACGGTCTTGTGTTGTTTGGGGGCTTGTTGGTTTTAGGAAAAGGCGTAAGCAACCTTCAAAGTGAGGAAGTTATTCCTTTAAAAATTGTCACAGTCTCTGAACAAACAAATATTAAGCCAAGCCAAAAAGAAATACCGATCAAAGAACTCCCACAAGACGTACCGCAAGTGAGTGTAGCTAAACAAGAGTTGCTGCCAAAGGCACCAAAAAAAATACCGACCGAGCAAACGAAAGGCTTTAATCTGGATGATTTTTCAAAAATGGTTGAAGATGCCCGGGATAAAGACCCTGAGGCAAGTGTACAAAAAGTACTGGTCGGTGAAGCGCAAGCAGCAAAAGTTACGCAAAATGGTGTTGGCGATAAAACAGACTTAACAATTTCGCCTGGTGACTATATAAGGGCAAAGATGGAGCCGTGTTGGCTGATTGATAAAGGTGCAAAAGATTTTCAAAATTTACGGATAGAAGTAAAATTGGAACTCAATGAAAAAGGTGAGATACAAGTGCTGAATATTACAAACAGCGCCCAAATCATCGCTTCACCAAATAACGGATGGCGAGCAGCGCGTGAGAATGTGGTCTCTGCGCTGCATGAATGTGCACCATATGATGGTTTGAGTGCGTTAAATTATGATGAGTGGAAAATAATGAAGCTTAATTTTCAACCCGGAGATGAAGAGTGATAATGACGAAAACGAATTCTTTTATCAAAATTGTTCTTAGCATATTTCTAGTGCTTTGGGGATTGTCTGCAAATGCATTTGCCCAGTTAGAAATAGATATTACCAAAGGGAATTCAGAGCCTACTCCCATTGCAATTCCTGACTTTTTAAGTTCGCATCCAGAAACAACACAAATTGCCAAGGATATTGCGCGAGTCATTGGGGAAGATTTAGAGCGCTCTGGCTTGTTTGAAGCTCTCGACCCCGCAAGTTTCATTGAAACCCAAACAGATATTAATTATCAACCTCGCTTTGCGGACTGGCGTTTGATTAAAGCGCGGGCTTTGGTGTCTGGCCGTATTGTGCGAGAAAGCTCTAATCGTTTGAAGGTTGAGTTTCGTTTGTGGGACATTTACGGTGGTAAGCAACTCGACGGTATCCGTCTGGCAACCACGCCTGATAATTGGCGCCGGGTTGCTCATAAAGTATCGGATGCAATTTACAAACGCCTGACCGGAGAGAGCGGTTATTTTGATAGTAGAATCGTTTATATCTCTGAATCCGGTCCAAAGACGGACAGACGAAAACGGTTGGCCATTATGGATCAAGACGGGGATAATGCTCAATATTTACTCGCCGGAGCCGATTTGGTTCTTACACCTCGGTTTTCGCCAACGGCTCAACAAATCACTTACTTGTCTTGGGAAACAGGTCGCTCGCAAGTATATTTGCTAGACATTGAAACGGGCAGGCGGGAACTCTTGGGGAATTTTCCAGATATTACCATCGCACCAAGGTTTTCGCCTGATGGGAAGAGCTTGATTTTTTCTATGGTAAAAAGAGGTAATAGCGATGTCTATGTGATGGATTTGCGTTCACGTTCGACGCGGCGCTTGACGACAAATTCAGCCATAGACGTATCGCCAAGTTTTTCTCCTGACGGTAAAAAAATTGTTTTTAACTCTGATCGCGGTGGCTCGCCACAGCTTTATACTATGAATGCGGATGGCTCGAATGTGAAACGAATTAGCTTTGGTGATGGACGTTACACAACACCTAATTGGTCACCAAGGGGTGATTTGATTGCTTTTACCAAGAGCTATCAAGGGCGGTTCCACATTGGTGTCTTGAATGCACAAACGGGCAAAGCTGAACGTTTGTTGACGGGTAGCTATCTTGATGAAGGACCAACATGGTCACCAAATGGGCGGGTCATTTTGTTCTCCAGAGAAACCCGTGGCAGAAACGGGAGTTCGCAAATATGGTCAGTTGATCTTACGGGGAGTAATTTACGGAAAGTGGACACACCGGGTGCCGCTTCTGACCCCGCATGGTCACCGGTATTGCCGTAATTTCGCCTCTTTGTTGAGGCACCAAGCTCGGGTAGGGAATGCAAACTTGACTCACCATAGATGGACGTTAGCTTAGAGAAGAATAATAAGAAATTTATTGGTGGGCCTAATTTAAAAAGAGAGATGAAATGAATAAAAAAACACTTAAATATACTGGTATGGTCGTAATCGCCTTGGCATTTTCAGCATGTGCAACACAGCCAGACCCCGCACCTATAACTCAAAAACAACAAGTGGAAAAAGTAGCCCCACTTGCGCCAGCATATACACCGCCAAAACAAATTAAACCTGTTGTAAGGCAAGCTGAGGACAATTTGGCGGAAGCCGTTCCAGAAGCGCCAAAGGCTGGCACAAAAGAACATTTCAAATATATGGCTGGTGAAGACCGCGTTTATTTTGGCTATGACCGCTATGATTTAACCCCGCAAACCAGAGACGTTTTACGTCGGCAAGCCCAATGGTTGAAAGAATACTCCTCTTCCATTCTGGTAGTTGGGGGCAATGCGGACGAGAGAGGCACTCGCGAATATAATTTGGCACTAGGTGCACGCCGTGCTGATGCGGTAAAAGCATTTATTGTTGCACAAGGAATCGCTCCAGGCCGGATCACGACGGTTTCCTATGGTAAGGAACGCCCGATTGATGGTGGTTCAAATGAAGCCGCATGGGCCTTGAACAGGAATGCTCACAGTGCAGTCCTTGTTGGCGGCACGAGTTAAAACCTGGTAAGGTAAGCTGTAGTTTAACTGCAATTTAATGCTTGGCGACATAATTTCGCCGCTATAAGAGTCCATATCAGGGACTTAACCTAGCCGTTTGAGGAAATTATGCGTCTACCATTTTTGCTAAGCATTATTGTTATTGTTGCCTTTATATTCACGCCTGCCCATGCCCAGAGCCGCAAAGAGCTGGCAGCACAAAACGCGCAACTCGCCCAACGGTTAAATGCCCTTGAAAACCGTATGCTAACTGGCGACCCTGCCGCCGAACGTCTCATGCAGCGCATGGACGCGGTAGAGGCTTCAGTTCGTGCCTTAACCGGTGAGGTTGAACGGTTGCGTTACGAACGGGATAATTTGCAAGAAGAGGTTCGTACATTGGCTGGTACCTTGACGGAACTTCAAAGCACGGCAGAAGATATGCGCAGACATTTAGAAGCTGTGAATATTGTTTCGCAAGACACACCAGAAACTTCGGATTCGGTTGTTTACGGTGGCGGACGCGTTGGTGGTGGCATCTACCGTAATGGCTCATCTATTGCAGGTCCCCCAACCATCATTGGAGGGTTGCCAGATATTAAAGAAGGAAATGATGTTTCCAAGCTCGCCGAAATTGGTTTGGAAAAAATGCAAGAAGGTAGTTTCGCGCAAGCTCAAACTGTATTTAAACAATATCTAGAATTAAACCCTGATGCAACGGACCGGGGCGATGTGTATTATTGGTTGGGTGAAACCTATTATGTTAAAGGCGGGTATGCGGATGCGGCAGATGCATATATTGCTTCTATGCGGGCAGCGCCAAAAGGTGCGTATGCGCCAGAAGCAATGATTCGCCTTGCGGCGACCGCGCGTGCGCTCGGTCAAAAACAAATGGCTTGTCAAACTTTGGCGAGTTTTCCAAAGGAATACCCAAAAGCATCTGCTAATGTTAAGGGGAAAGCAAAATTGGAAGCCCAGCGAAGCGGATGCTAAGTGAAAAGTTAGACACGTACTTTTCTACCTTAATTCAAGACGGCCAGAAGCCTTTGGCAGTTGCCTTTTCAGGCGGTGGTGACAGCACGGCACTTCTATCTTTATTACTTAAATGGGCCGCGCAACATAGCTCGAACAAAATTACGGCTTTGATTGTTGATCATGGCTTGAGGGCAAGTTCAGTGCAAGAAGCACAGCTTGCTGCAACGCGAGCCAAGAATATGGGAGCAGGGGCGCGAATTCTGACATGGGAAGGCGCAAAGCCAAATACGGGGATTCAGGAAAAAGCCCGTATGGCGCGCTATGAGCTATTGGGCGAAGCTTGTCGGAACTTAGGCGTTGAACAATTATTCCTTGGACACAATCAGGATGATCAGGCCGAAACTATTTTTATGCGCATTCAAAAACAAAGTGGGTGGCGCGGTATGGCTGGCATGACGGCACGTAAAATGTCACCTCTGTGGCCCGCGTTATATGGTGTTGAAATTATTCG
>JAJRSG010000197.1 GCA_024278915.1 Alphaproteobacteria bacterium | reverse complement strand
GGCTTAGTGGTGATGGCATCGAGTGGTGAGTTCGCCGGTGATATGGTCATCGTCGGGATTGGTGTTATTCCTAATGTGGAATTGGCACAAAACGCCGGCCTTCAGATTGGCAACGGGATTGTCGTCGATCAATTTTGCCAATCATCTGATCCGGATATATATGCGGCAGGGGATGTGACGTGGCACTATAATAAAACTTACGACCTACATTTAAGGCTCGAATCCGTACCAAATGCCACAGATCAAGCAAAGATCATTGCTGGCGCATTAGTTGGAAAAGACAAGGCTTATGATAGTTTGCCGTGGTTCTGGTCTGACCAATATGACTTGAAGTTACAAATTGCTGGTTTGTCTGGCGGTTATGACGATGTGGTCCTTCGGGGGGATCCCGATGCAGGACGAAGTTTTGCTGCGTTTTATTTTATAGGGGAACGTCTGATTGCTGTAGATGCGGTCAACCGGCCACAAGAATACATGTTTGGACGACGCTTAATTACCCTTGGCAAAACTCTTGATAAAAAAGCATTGGCGAATGAGGAGCTAGCCCTTAAAACACTCATGTAATGAGGTGGAGGGATTAATGAAGTTCGTAACGAAAATCGTAAGCATAGCGGTCGCTGGCATGTTGATGGCATGCAGCGCGAATACATCAATGCCCAAAACTGGCGCGAGTGCTAAAATGGATAGCATCAAGGACAATGACATAGCTTTGCGCGTGTTTTTACAAGACATGCCCAAGGGTGGCGATTTGCACAATCACCTCTTTGGGGCGGTTTATGCGGAAGATTGGCTGAAATGGGCTGAAGCTGACGGGATGTGTATAGATGTTGATGCTCTTGCGATCCGCTTCCCTGATGCGAGCGGGTGCGGGGAATTATCAACAGCCAAAGCTGCATTGACAGGGGATCAGGTTCTTCGAAACCAATTAATTGATAAATTTTCAGTTCGTGATTTTGTGGCTTACAATGGTTGGTCGGCCCATGATCAATTTTTCCAAACTTTTGGGGCGATGGCAGCGATGCCGTCACGGTTTGGTGATATGGTTGCGCAAACGGCAAATTTAGCAGGTGAGCAAAATGTTACCTATCTTGAACTGCTGCATACAATGGAGTTATTTGAAACCATTTTGCCAATGGTAGGTGGGATGACCATGAGTGGGGACGCGGCTACAGATTATCAAACGCTAATGGCAAGTGAGTTCGGGCGAGAATTACCCAATATGGTAGCCCGTGCCAAAAAAGATATTGATTTTGCCGAAGCTCGTAAAAATGAACTTTTAAAATGCGGTACGGCAGAAGCCATGCCTGGCTGTGATGTGGTGGTTCGCTATCTTCATCAACCTGTCAGAACCTTGCCGTCCGCCGCCGTATTCGCGCATACAATTTTTGGATGGCATTTGATGGCGCAAGATAGCCGTTTTGTCGGTACCAACCTTGTGGCACCAGAAGATGATTTCATTGCCCTTCGTGACTACGACGATCATATGGAACAAATTGATTATCTCTACAAAACCCTCGGTCACAGAAACGTTTCTTTGCATGCGGGCGAGCTATGGCTTGGCCTTGTCCATCCAAGCGAACTGCGAGACCATATTCATGACGCTGTAAAAATTGGTCATGCAAAGCGGATTGGGCACGGTACGGATATTGTGTTTGAAACCAATTACAAGCAGTTGCTAAAATATATGGCGGAAAACGAAATCATGGTTGAAATCAACCTGACTTCATCAGATGCCTTGTTGGGGATCACTGGAAATGCACATCCTTATACCGTGTATAAAAATGCTGGCGTGCCCCTTTCTTTTTCAACAGATGATGAAGGCGTGGCACGAATTGACCTGACCCATGAATATATGCGTGCTGTGCAAGAGCTAGGGGTCAGTTATTCTGAGCTAAAAGAATATACCTATAACGGGATAAAATACGCTTTTGTCGATGAAGCATTGAAAGCAAAAATGATAAAAGCACTGGACGCAAAATTTGTTGAATTTGAAAGCGGGTTTTAATGGGGAAAATAGCCCCTAAAAAATTACTCGGTTTTTGGGATTTAATGAGCATTTCTCTGGGCCAAATTATTGGCACAGGGGTGGTGGTGTTGACGGGGATTAGCATCAGTATGACAGGATATGGTGCGCCGCTGGCCTTTGTTTTGGCGCTCGGTATTGTCGCAATCCCGTCTTTGTGTATCGCTTCTCTTGGTTCAAGTATTCCCAACACAGGTGGCAATTATACCTATGTGCGCGATTTGCTTGGCCAAAAGACTTCCTTTGTTTATTTAATGTTGCTGATAGCGGGGCAAATTATTCTTGCTAGTTTCGCCATTGGCTTTGCGCAATATGCAGATGCTCTCTTGCCGGGCATTAACACCATGGCTGTGGCGGCGGCGATTATGGTTTTATGCTATGTGGCTAACTTGCTAGGTATTAAAACCGCGGCTCGCGTACAGGCTTTTATGGTATTAGTGCTTTTGGTTTCTCTGGTAATTTATATTGGACGCGGCGCCGGTTATGTTGAAGATTATTCCGTTTATACAAACCCGAAAAATATCTTTCCCAATGGCTTTGCCGGTTTTTTTGCCGCTGCTTTTCTCTTGCGGCTGAGTTTGATCGGTTCTGAATTTGTATCTGAATTTGGCGGCGAGATGAAAAATCCGGGCAAGATGATCCCATTGGTCATGGGGTTGTCTCTTTTACTGGTAACTCTGCTTTATGTAGGCATTGCGATTGTGGCGACGGGCGTCCTGCCTTTGGAAGATGTCGAAGGCAAAAATCTTGCGACCGTCGCGAAAGTTATCTTTAGCCCGACCATCTATATT
>JAJRSG010000196.1 GCA_024278915.1 Alphaproteobacteria bacterium | reverse complement strand
TTCCAAAGCCCGGTTAAATTATCAAATGATGCATGATATCCAGCTTGCTCTTCACGGGTTTTGCGGGATTGAATATTGGTGAGTACACCAATCACTTTTGTGGCTCTTCCGCCTTTCCCTTCGAGGCGCTGTCCCCGTTCTTCTACCCAAATATTTCGCCCATCAAACGTGCGAATTTTATAATCAATTTGAAACTTGGCGCCGTCCCATGACAGAGAACCAAAAGCTTGCGCCCGTTTAGATTTCGCATCATCACACAACCGCTCGACCAAAGACGCTGTACTTTCCGGTACGTCTTCTGGCCGTGTGCAAAAGAGAGCTGCAGTTAGGAATTTATCTTGCCAGATCAACGCACTACCTGTTTCGTTTTCTTGCCAAACATAAGGAGACACAGCCATCAAAGACAGGATGGCCTGCGGGTCAGCTGTTTGTGCAGCGATGCGCTCATCCTTCGGTATTAAAAACTCTGTGCCTATATTTTGATCAATCACAGCTATACGTCCCTGTTAAGAACGCATGAACATAGAGCAAAAGGCTTAATAAACAGATACATGCCTAATCCCCGAAACCATCGTTTACATTGAAGTCGCGACGAGCACTAGCAATGGTCACCATAAAGCCTGCCATCACATCCATAAGCGTCATCACCATAATCAGGAAAAACACCGAAGTAGCAAACGCGCCGAACATTAAAAATTCGACCAAGCAAATGATAAAAAGAACCATAGAAAACGCGTGGTTCATGACCGCGGCGCGTCCAATCCCCGTCGATTTCAAAAGTTCAAAGAATAGCATAACCAAGGACAAAGTAATCAAACCATGCCCAGGGGTAATTATCCATTCAGTCCCACTTGCCATAGGAATAGTCATGAACTCTGTATCCATACGCAAGCGAACCGCTTCGGCAGTGGTAAAAGCAGCCCCACTAAAGGCAATAACATTATAAATCAGCACAGGAATGATCATCAAAGGTATGACTGTAAATATACCCATTTTTCCTCTCCTAAATTAACTTAATGCGTAAAGTGATTCGGTATCAATCAAACATAAACCAAAACATTTGCCCAGATGTTAATTTTCAGGCATTTGGGATATCCAGTCACTAATGAGATCTACCCCTTCTAAATGAGCTAAACTTCGTCCTAATTCCGGCATAGCAATCCCAGCTTCATTAGATAACATCCGAAATGGCAAAATTGAATTTTCAGGTTTTCCCGGATCGATTACATAAATAAACCCACCGGCTCCGCGTCCAGCCGCTGTTGGATGTTTTTGCACCCCTATCCGAACAGAAGACGTTTCGTTCCAATCAAGCCATAGACCAGAATTAGATGCGGAGCCTTCTGCCTTGTGGCAATGCGCGCAATTAATATCCAAATATGCCCGTGCACGGGTATCAAGTTTCGCCGTCAAATCAAAAGCATTCGGGACAACGCTAACCTCTTGTGGGCGTGCTGCCAACATTCCCCAGTTCACCCAATTTTGTAATTGCCCCTGATGGTTTAAATTACGAGCCTTGGGGCCAATCGGAATAATATCATGGCCAGTTTGGTGGCATGTTTTACATTGGTTGGCATTAGGCACCGCATAGGTAAAATCAAGGCTAGTCCCATCTGGCGACGTGGTCTTTATATTTAACTTCTTCCCGACAGGGGCGTATATTGCCTCTGTTTGTGCCTTGTTCCAAACATATGGATATGCTTTCCAGCCTGCCTCATTATGAATTAACAAGCGCGTTTCTACCAAAAAAGCGCCCTCATCTGGCATACGCATATCCGGTGCATAGCCAAAGTTTTTTACTAATACGGTACCAACAGGAAAAGAAACAATATCATCCTTTTGTGCCTCAGCCTTTTTCCCCTCGGGCACAAAAACATATCTTTGTTTAGCAGCATAATCCGTAAAAAGCGGGTTTATCAACTCATAAGCATGTAGCGACGACGTCGCCTGAAACCCAACTTCCGCTTTTTTGATGAGACCATAATCGGATAAATTTTTTGCGGGCTTGTCCGCTAAAATTACAGCAAGATCAGGCCCGCTCGTGGCAGGATTATCGGCGCAACTAATTAGAAACAGGGCACAAATTACCGCCCAAAAGCGCATCATTGCTCTTGCGGTAGCTTGACAGGACTAGGGGCTGTGCCAGCCTTGCCACCTGGACGGAACGGGCTTGGCTTTAAATTAGCTTCAACGACAGGATAGCTACCAACACCTAAACTCAGAAAACCGATATTATCTGCTTCATTAATGGCTAAATTAATATCAACGCTTTCTTCTCCTGACCACTTGGTCACCCCGTCCCAAACAATCGCTGTCATACGACCTCCAAAAGCTTTGGCAAATTCACCTAACAGCCCTTGCGGATCCTCACCACCACCTGAATATTCATTGTCATAAATAGAAATATTTCGCGGTAGCGGGTTATAAGTTTCATCATCAAATTCATTAATATAGGCGTTTACAATCACTTGCACTGTGCGATTATTAGCGAATTTATTATTGAAAATATGCACATTTTCATTTGCCATAATCATAACACCCGTTCCTGACGGTACAGAGGCAACTATATTTCCCGGTGGTGCAAAATTCGGCGTATTATTATCATAAACATCATTATTATAAATACGAGTCGAATGCCCCCCCATGACAGGTAAGTTGGGTAGATCAAAGACTAAAATACCGCCCGTATTATTTTTAGTCGTATTATCATAAACATCGGCAAAGCTGGAATTTTCAATTTCTATGCCAGCTACATTATATTCTGCCAAAGAATTGCGAACAATAATATTCTTGGATTGGCCAACATAAATGCCTGCATCCGATGCGCCGCGAACCGTCACCCCGTCCACAAGAACATTGGTGCTTTCTACCGGATAGACACCATAGGCGCCATTATCTGCGTCTGGCTCTCCCGTCCATTCGACCGTAACATTACGGTAAATAATGCCGTCAGCCCCTTTTGATTTTATACCGTCTCCAGCTGTATCCCGAATGGTGAAATCTTGCAAAACAACATCATTTGAAGTAACCAACAAACCCTCGCCAGCCCCCTGTTGTCCAGCAAAGTCCAAAATCGTTTCACCTTCACCAGCACCAATTAAAGTGACGCCTGCAACATCAAGAGAAAGCCCATCTACCAATTTATATGTTCCGGCAGGAAGCTCAATCCGTGTGCCAACACCCGCTTCTATCAATGCGGTTTGTAGGTCAACAGCAAAATTTTCACCGGCCGCTACTTCAATTTTTGGTCCGTCAAACCCCGCGACCATCTCTTCATTGCTACAGGCGCCTAGCACCAATAATGCCGCACCCGCCAGTAATACTATTTTTTTCATTGTTAACCCCGATTTTGATTTCCCCCAAGAATGTCACCTTTGACACGAACTTTCAAGTCAAAGTGAAGCGTCAACAAATTCATAACTTTCTAACAGTCGTTTTCTTGCTTTTTCACCTTGCACTAGCATGTCATTCCCAACGCCGAACAAAGCAATCA
>JAJRSG010000195.1 GCA_024278915.1 Alphaproteobacteria bacterium | reverse complement strand
ATGCCGTATAATATTTAGCCAGCAAGAATGAGCTCTGCCATTGCATCAAGCCTAGATTTTGTGACCCGCCAATTTGGGTAACAGGTATCAAGCAATGCGTAATAATTTTTGCTGTGATTGTGCTCTCTCAGATGACAAAGTGCATGTGCAATAACATAGTCAACACAATCACGAGGTGCTTTTATTAAATCGGGACTCAGATTGATCGCTCCAGTAGGAGAGCAACTTCCCCATTGTTTTTGCATGCTAACAAGCTTGAGGGACGGTACATCATCAAGCCATAATAACTCACCTGCTATCAAAGCAAGCCTTCGTGACAAATAATCTATTGCTCGTTCTTTGTACCATTTTTGCAGGCGGTTTTTAACAGCAGCACGATCTCTTACCCTAAGTGTGATCAAGATATGGCCACCAACCAATTTAACAGAAGATGGTTCCGCATTAGTTTCGTGAATTTTTAACTGATATCGACGTCCCAAATAAAAATGAGTTTCCCCACTAACGTACTCTCGGGGCAAAACATGTGCGCGTGCATCAACTCCCACTTTTAATTGCTTCATAATCCATCTTGCCCGCTTTTTGACAGCTTGGCGCACTTCTGACTCTGTACTTGTTCGCGGGATTTCAACATCCACCTGGCCATTGGGGTACACGTGGATAAGTATTTTTTTGTCCAGGTTTTTTGATCTCATTATCGAGTAATCGATGGTCTGATCACCATAATTTAGGGTGCCGCTGTTCACAGTCAAATTTCTCCACGAGACAGCCCAATACGGGTGATAGATAACACCTGTTCGGTGATTTCTTTTGCTTTGTCCAATCCCACGAGTTTGAACAATGATGGCAACAGATTTTTGCGAATTTCCGCTTCAATATTCTGCGGGCTGAGAGAGTTTTCTGACACCGCATTTTGAACGGTACTGTCAATCAAACGCGCAACATCAATAAATTCATTTCTTTCTGGTCCCTGCACCTTGTCCTCTCCAATCGTTAGACGAAGTATGCCGAAGTAGGCGCTGGCGTGTTTGTTTCCATCTAACTCTGAGGGAGTCCCTTCAATATCCCTTGTTTGTACCTTTTCTTCAAAATCTTTGAACAGAGCAAACTGTTTGAAGGGATGTTCAAACAAAGCATTTGCAGCTTCTATCGCCTGGCGAAGGAGCTCAGAAAAATGAAGTTGGGCATAAGGATCATCAGATAATTCCTGCTCAATAGTTTTCTTCAGGCGGCTTTTGATAATATCCGTTTCGTTTCGAGTTTTTTCAGGTGACCAAGAGTTTGGGTCATTATCAACCCCAAGCTCATTGACCATGAAAACACCATCGGCATCTTGAATTTCCTCACCAATCACATAACGATCAACAAGTTTTCTGATTTGGTCTTCGTAGGTACTAAAATCAACAGTTTCCTGAGCATCTTGTTTGGCGATTTTCCGCAAGCCTATGAAAAACTTTAAATCGGTCTTGTAGGTTTCGATTTGTTTTTCTCCAATGGAAGCATCTTCAAAAAATGATCGGGATGCCAAAGCAGTTTTGAGGCAAAGACCGAATTCAGTTAAGGCCTCATAGAAATCCTCTCGAACTTTCTGTCTGATATCAGTGGGGTTTCCGTCATTATCAGTTTCAAGTTGGGGTACAAGAATTTGCCGGTATTGCTCCAAGTCCGAGCGATTTTTGACATCAGAGAAAACGCTCCAGAGCGTGTCATGAAGCAAAGGGAGCCTTTTATATTCGGTGCTGACTTCTGAATAAAGCCCTTCAATATCGTCAATATCAAAATCACCTTGAGTTCGTTCTGCTAAATCCTGATATTCTGAAATTGCGGTATCAAGCTCTTTTAATATTCCGCGATAATCAATTAGCAGGCCAAATTTCTTTTCTTCATGCAATCGGTTTACACGGGCGATCGCTTGAATCAGACTGTGCTGTTTTAGGGGCTTGTCTATATATAAAACTGCATTTCTGGGTTCATCAAATCCCGTCAGTAATTTATCAACCACAATTAAAATATCTGGCTTTCCTTCGGTAGAAAACGCTTCAATAGTGTCCCGTTCACAATCTTCAGGCATTCCCTTGATATTATCCTTCCACCATTGCTGAACTTCAGGCACCTCAGCTTCATCAACATCTTCATGGCCTTCACGCGTATCTGGTGGTGAGATTATGACGGCACTGGTAACCAATCCCGTTGCATCCAGCGCTTTTTTGTAGCGGATAGCTGAAAGCTTGCTGTCCGTTGCCAATTGGCCTTTCAAGCCGTTACCCAAAGCCTTAAAGTTCTCACTGAAGTGGACAGCAATGTCCCAGGCAATAAGCTCAACGCGATTAGCAGAGCCATATACCGGACCTTTTTTTCCGTATTTATCTTTAAGGTCGCTTTTTTGTTTGTCAGACAGCCCCGTGGTAATTTTTTCAAACCAGTTATCGATTGCTTTTTCATTGATATCCAGTACTGGTTTGCGTTCTTCATAAAGAAGCGGTGTAACCGTTCCATCTTCAACAGCTCTTTGCATGGTGTATGCGTGAACAATCGGGCCAAATTTGTTGGTGGTCTTATCGTCCTTCAGAAGCGGCGTGCCGGTAAATGCCACGTAAGAAGCATTAGGCAATGCGTTTCTCATGCGCTCGTGTGTTTCGCCGCTTTGCGAACGGTGTCCTTCGTCAATCAGGACAATCAGGTTGGCGCTTGGATTTTTGCATTCAGGTGATTTTGCAGCAGTTGAAAACTTGTTGATGATCGTAAAAATTATGCGCTCGGTGCCTTTGCCTATTCGCTTGGCCAGATCACGACCTGATGAAACTTTAGCCTTTTCACCTGTTTTGTTGATAGCAACATTTGCACCAAATGCACCCCCTGACAGGAATGTTTTTGCAAGCTGCTTTTCAAGATCAATACGGTCGGTAACAACAACCACACGGCAGTCTTTCAGATTTTCGTGCAGCAACAAAGCCTTGCACAGAAACACCATCGTGAAACTCTTGCCTGAGCCAGTTGTATGCCAAATCACACCCCCTTGACGTCCACCGTCTGGGCGAAGTTTGGAAATTCGCTCAATGAGAGCCTTAATCCCGAAAGCCTGCTGATATCGTGCTGCAACCTTACCAATTTTTTTATCAAACAGAATAAAATAACGAATAAATTCAATCAATCGATCCTTGGATAGCAGGCTGACTAGGAGCCTGTCCTGATCAGTAACCAATTGTTCGCCTGACCAAAGTGATTCAAAATGATTGCGGACATTTGTAGGCTTGTCAGACAAAAGAGCCATTTTTTCATCGGCTTCTAATGGCTGGTTTTTGATTTTTTTGAAATGCTCTTCGCTTAAAATTTCCTCACGCCAGTTTGCCCAGAATTTTTTTGGAGTTTTTGTTGTGGCATAGCGCCCATCAGTTCCGCTAACGGAGAAAAGCAATTGTGAATAGGCAAACAGGTGCGGGATTTCATCTTGCTTCTGGTTGCGAATATTTTGAGAAATTCCTTCTTCAACCATGGACTTATTTGGGTTGCCAGAATCAGGCCGCTTGGCCTCGATAACCACAAGGGGCAGCCCGTTCACATAACAGATAATATCAGGGCGGCGGGTGCGGGTTCCGTCTGTGGTAAGGACTTCAAATTCGTCGGTGACTATAAAGGAATTATTGCAAGGTTCCTGCCAGTCGATGATTGGCACTGTCACGGATTGCCTTTTGCCATCAACAAATTCGGTCACCGTAATGCCTAGCGTTATGGCGTTGTATAGCTTTTCGTTAGCGCTTAAGAGGCCCTCATGCATGGGCGGCGAGGTAAGATCGCGGACAATCTGATCAATTGCATTGGGAGAAAGTGGATAGCTCTGTCCTTTGAAGTTAAACGTGCGCTTCTTCAGTTCATCGACAAGCACGCCTTTCAAGACAAGATTGGAATTTCCCCCGCGCATTTTGAGGCAAGTTTCTGGTGGCAGATAATTCCAGCCCAATGATATCAGGGTCTGGAGCGCTGGAATGTGAGCACTGTAAAGTTCGGCTATGTTTGGGGTTTGGTTCATTTGCATACCCTTCAAAGCTTATCAAAAACCGAGCCCATGCGCGGACTAAAAAGGCGATCATAGGTTTTGAGAAGGTAGATATCAGTCATTCCTGCAACATAGTCGCAGATGACACGCTCCTTGATATCGCTATTAATGTAGAGCGTCTGTGCATCCCTAGGAAGTAACCGCAGGGGATCAGAGGCAATGGCTTCAAACACAGAAACGACCATTTTTTGACCTTTGAACTCTAGATGTTGGACGCTTGGGCTAAGAATTACCTGCTCCCTTACAATGGCTTTAAGAGAATCTAATAGCTTTCCTTGAGGGGCTTTAATTTTTACGCGATAGCGTAGCAATGGTTCGGAAAAGTTGCTGTCTTCTACAACTTCTATTGCAGTTAAAAAATGATGAACAAGACGACTTATGCATCGCTTTCGTTTGGCACTACTGCCAAAAAGCATACCAACAAAATGGTCGTAAACATTATTTCCACATTCTTCAGGATATTTTTCTTTGAGAGCATCAAGGAACGATACGCATTCTTCGGCAGGCACAGTCCTTTCAAACTCTTCACTGCTTAAAAGATGCATAGCAATCGAATCTTCAAGATCGTGAACTCCATAAGAAATGTCATCCGCGACATCCATGATGCTGCAATCCAATGACTTGTATTTTGTCTTATGATGTTTTTTCTCCTGTTGGACGATGTGTTGAAACTCCGTTTTATCGTCGTCTGAAAGTGGCTTCAAAATCCATTCAACAACATCCTGCTCTGAATCGAGATAGCACTTTGGTGGCTTGCAGATTTTTGCATCGATCAACTTTATTGCACTCGTCGAACTGTCTAAATCAGGAGTCATATTGTTGGTTGCTGTGAAAGGTGCTGGATATTTCAAAACCCCAAGCAGTGTGCGTCGACTCAAATTTGCACCAGCATTTTCAGAGAAATTCTCCAGTTTAGAGAGAATACGTAGGGTTTGCCCATTACCCTCAAATCCGCCATTTTCGCGCATACAATAGTTTAAAGCGACTTCTCCACCATGACCGAATGGTGGGTGTCCCAGGTCATGAGTGCATCCAATTGCTTGAATCAATGTTCTATCAGGCAAGTGTGAGCAAATTGGCTTTCCAGCATAGTCTTTAGCGACTTGTTTAGTCACCCCACTGGCAATCTGCGCCACCTCAAGTGAATGCGTCAGGCGGGTGCGATAAAAATCGCTGTCACCCAAGTTTAAAATTTGAGTTTTTCCTTGTAAACGCCGAAATGAAGCGGAGTGAATAACGCGAGCGTAATCAATATCGCCCGCTTCCCGAGCGTCCTCTCCTTGCTGTTTCCAGGCTTCGCGACGGTCGTACCAACTCATGCTGCTATGTCCTTTACATCATCACTGTTATTTTTCTTTTTCCGTTTTTTCTTCTTTCCTGCATTTTTAGGAGACTGATCATCAACGAAACAAAATTCTGCTTCGATGCTCATCATTTTCAGCTCTTTCATGCAGCACATTAGACTGATGCGAGAGAATAAGGGGAGGTTCAAAGATTTATCGTCTTTATCTTTATGCGTTATTATTTCAAACACCACCTTTAGAAGGTCATTCTCAAGTGGACTCACATAGTCTTGTTTGCTTCCGTCTGGTGCGCCCGCGCTAACCAAGGCTTTCATTTTGTCCATGGATTCAGTATCACCGCGCAATAGTTTTACCGAATTAAGCCCTTGATTGAACAAATGACTCAGTTGCGCTGACAATGTTGAAATTTTAACGTGATGCAAAACAGCTTTACCATTTCGCAATTCAAAAACGTCACACGGCTCCACCTGCCTTTGCCCCTTTGGCGCAACACTTGTTTTGTCCAAATTAATTCGAGTTTCTACCGCGTTTGATATTGCCTCATTGTAAGCGCCCTCATTTTCATGATTGAAAGCTTCCAGCGTGGTATCCGCACAAAGCGGGTCAAGATACGTCGTTAGTCTGGCCACATAAGCTGTATCAACAAGATACCAATTTCCCTCGCTTAGGTGATACGTCTTGTTCGCCGCCCCCATAACCGTATCAAATACAAGACATTTTAAAATTGAGTGCTTTTGACCGTGCGCCTTGCCGTCCTCATCAGTCAAAACGAGACCGTGTTTCTTGAGGATATCAAGCTCAACGTCTGCCAGATCAACACCATTTTCATCCAAATATTCAAAGTATCGCGCCATATAGACGTCATCATAAATCAGGCTGCCCCCTGCGCCTGAAAACGTAGCCCAAAGCCCATCATGATAATTTATTATTTCTGGTATCGCGAGAGCGAGATCACCGCTTTTTATACGCACGGCGTCCAACAGCTTATCATTCAAAGCACTGATTTCTACAGGATCACGCACCGGAGAGATGTTTTGAATTTCAGGAAATGCCGTTTTGTAGGCATCGTCATTGTAAAGATCGAGAAGCTTGGTGCAGAGCCCCGGCAACCCACCAGGCGTTACATCGGAACTTATGCGAATATTGCTGGCACCAGTGGCATGTTTGAACAGCTTTTTATGTTCATCCTTGACCTTGCCGGTCAGGCTTTTCAAAATTGTGCTGTCTCTATCAAAATCAAAATAAGTAAGATCGGAATCCACCGGCAACTGTGTTCGCTGACGCTTGGCTCCTGCTGGTTCAAGAATGTCCGTACTTTTAAGTTTTTCGGGATCAACGCAATTCAATGTTACCCGCAGGCCAAAGTCGTACTCGTAACTGGTATCTTTGAGGTTATGATAGACATGTCCGAAAGTGATGGCAAAAGTCCTATCACCAACGGGAAGGAATATAATTGCGCCTTTGAGAACCTGGTTTAAGTTTTTCTGGATGCCAAAATAGGATTTCCACCATGGCGGATGCGGGTCATTATCAAGGACATAGAGCTTTGCTCCTTCAGGTAGATCATCACCTTTGATCTGGTCATCGAGCTTGTGATCTTCTTTCAGGGTATTTGTCTCATCCTGCCCCTCCTTGAGAAGGTAAATCGAAAATGATCTGGTTTTACTCATGCAGCAGCCTCCTTATCAATTTTGACGCGGCGCTTGCCGGTGAGGAGCTGCTGCATCAGGGCGGATTTTTCGGATTTTAGTTGGGTGAGTTGGTTTTGTAATTTTTCAATCTCTTCAGCAGCGTTTCGTAAAATTTCTCCAATTACCTTTTGTTCTTCTTTGCTTGGAATATCGACTCTCATTTTCCGGAAATTCGGCTGAGAAATGACGTACCTTTGGCCGCTTCCATCGCCTAGTCGATAAGCTTGGCGTCTAAAACTATCAGTTTGAAATACAAAAGAACGGAAGTTCAAATCCCAATTTTCTTCAAGCCTAAATCTGACAACATGATAGCTGTACACAACTCCCTGCATATCTTCAGCCGCCACAGCAGAAACCGCAATTTCATCCCGCGTTTCAGATGAAGGGGTGAAAAAAACATCACCTTTTTGAATATTGCAGTTCTTGATTTTAGCATCGGGAGCAGTCACCTCATGTGTGAGGTCGCTGTCAAAGATCAATTCTCTTCGAAATACGTCAAGGAAATTGAGTAATCGGATTGTTTGCTCATTTGTATTTATTTTTTTGTCCACACCTGCCGAAGAAATTATACCAATCTCACCAAGAAGCGCACTTCTCCACTCCCCATCAAACCCTGGCAGGCGTTTTTTGGCGGTTAGGAGTTGTTGCATGAGGGCTTTTTTCTGTTTTTTGCTGTTTTCGATCAGCCCCTCCACCACCTCAATCGCCCGATCCCATGTGGACAGGATTTTGGCAATTTTCTTTTGTTCGGCAAGCGGGGGAATAAGAAAGTCCCATGATAGCCAACGATCCAGTTTAAAGATCATTTTTTCCACATGCACGCCAATGCTGGAGTGAAAACACGTCTGCTGAAAATAGACCGAGTGAGCCAGATAGTTTAGGTAATTTAGGCAAATACCACCGTTTCCACGCAAGACGGAATACTCGTTCGAAACGATTGAGCCTTCCAACTCTGAAGGGACTAGTCCGCATGCGCCATGAACAATTTGACGCTTTGAAATTAGAAAATCACCTGTTTTGATTTCAGATTGTGATTTTACCGAGATGTTTTTTCCGGCAAGGTTTTCACGAACGACGACACCTCCGCGCGCTCTCTTTACGGTTACTAGGCGATAGATGTTATCGTCAGACATCTTTATCTTTCGCCGTACTTCATGAAGGTAATTTGAAAGTGGTTTGCATGCCCAACCTTCAGGACAATCTGGCAGCCGTGGAATGCCTGGTTTCACGGTTGCGGGGTATGCCGACGATTTTGAGACTACCGTCATTTATCACCTCCGCTTTTCCGCTTCAGCTCTTTGGCGAGGTTCTCAAGGGCTTCAATATCTTCTTCATCAGCTTTGAGGGCTTCTGTCTGCTTACGCTTTGCGTCAAATTCCTCGTATCGCTGGGCGGCGAGTTTTTGGGCGACCTTCATTTGCACCTTGCCTGCATGGGTAAGCAAATCGCGCTCGTTAAATTCCAGAAAGGCGTCCAGCTTGTCAGCCCAC
The DNA here is from genome assembly GCA_024278915.1 of Alphaproteobacteria bacterium. Lineage (GTDB taxonomy): Bacteria > Pseudomonadota > Alphaproteobacteria > Caulobacterales > Maricaulaceae > Robiginitomaculum_A. The sequence continues at coordinate 5,250 of JAJRSG010000195.1, read as the reverse complement.
TCGGCCATGTTCACGGTTTTGCGCCGCTGGGCCTGATCTTCGGCATAATCGAGATACATGGTGACGATACGGTTCAGGTCTTCGACTTCTTCCTTTTTCAAATAATTTTTGGCAATCCCCACATCACCCTTACGCACAATTGAGCCTTTGAATGCCATAACGCCCATATTCACGATATCGGGGTTTGAGCGATCCTTAATCAGTTCAGCGGCGGTTTTGCCAGTGACCGCCCAGAGCATTTTGTTTTGTACTTTTTTGAAAAAAAATTGCGCCTCATCTGACGTTTTGTCGTAGTCAATGGCGGTGGTGTAGATGTCTTTGATTTTCTGGTAAAAGCGTTTTTCCGAAGCACGGATGTCACGAATACGCGCCAGCCATTCGTCAAAATAATCCCATTTTTCCGCCTGTTTAAGGCGGGCGTCATCCATGGCAAAACCCTTGACGAGATATTCTTTCAGGACAGTGTTTGCCCATTTGCGAAACTGCACACCCCTTGGTGAGCGCACGCGGTAGCCAACGGCTAAAATCATATCCAGATTGTAGTGTTTAAGATTGCGCTCGACCTCTCGCGTACCCTCTGTTCGAACTTGTAAGAAATCCTTACAAGTTGCCTCGGCACTCAGTTCACCATCCTCATAAATGCTTTTAATGTGCAGGGTTATGTTTTGCGGCGTAGAGGCAAACAACTCCGCCAAATCAGCCTGGGTCAGCCAAACCGTACCGTCAATCGCCTGCAAGGAGACTTCGGCCAATCCGTCCTCGGTCTGGTATAAAATAAGTTCGCCGTTGCTCATGCGGTGTACCCCAGTTCCTTGAGGTAGCCATCCATCTTGATTTCAAGCTCGGCCAGTTCTTCTTTCAACTTCAGGCGTTCAGCACGCACGGCCATCAGGTCGATTTCTTCTTCTTCCTCAAAAGTATCGACATAGCGGGGAATATTGAGATTATAGTCGTTTTCCGCCAACTCTTGCGGTGTGGCAAGCCAGGCGTATTTATCGGCTGTTTGGCGCGCTTTGTAGGTCTCAATTATTTTGGCAATATTTTCCACTGAAAGTTGATTTTGGTTTTTGCCGGAAATGAATTCGCGGCTGGCATCAATAAACAAAACCTTGTCATCGGATTTGTTCTTTTTGAAAATCAAAATGGCGGCAGGTATGCCGGTGCCATAAAATAATTTTTCCGGCAATCCGATAACACTATCAAGCAGGTTTTCTTCTACCAATTTTTGCCTTATTCGCCCCTCTGCCGCACCACGAAATAAAACACCATGCGGGGCAACAACCGCCATGCGCCCGCTCTTGGGCTTCATGGTTTCGATCATGTGCAGGATAAAGGCATAATCGCCTTTTGTCTTTGGTGGAAGGCCACGGCGGAAGCGGCCAAACTTGTCATCTTCAGCAGTGGCATATCCCCATTTATCAAGGCTGAAAGGCGGATTGGCGACCACGATATCAAAGTGTTTCAGACGGTCATCCCCATCAAGGAGTTTAGGGTTGCGGATGGTGTCGCCCCACTCAATGCGATGATTATCTTCGCCATGCAGGAACATATTCATTTTGGCCAGCGCCCAGGTGCTGCCAATCGCTTCCTGACCAAAAAGGGCGTATCTTTTTGATCCATCGTTTTCGACCTGAATGCGTTGCCCGCATTTCATCAATAATGAACCGGAACCACAGGTCGGATCGCAAATCTCTTCACCTTCCTGTGGAGCCATAATTTCCGCCATCAATTCTGAAACTTCCGGTGGTGTGTAAAATTCCCCAGCTTTTCGACCAGCATTTGCCGCGAAATTTTTGATCAAAAACTCGTATGCATTGCCGATGACATCCAGTTTGCCTATGCGCGAAGGACGCAGATTCAATTCATCCTTGGCAAAGTCTTCCAGCAGATGGCGAAGCAATTCATTTTTTTGCGCCTCTTCGCCCAGCTTGTTTGAATTGAAGCTGATATCCTGAAAAACATCACGAAGCTTGGCGATGTTTGCTTCTTCAATGGCATGTAGCGCCTTATCAATGCGCTCACCATTTCCTGCTTCATGACGGCGATTGTAAAGCTCATAGAAACTTGCTTTTTCGGGTAAAACAAACCGCTCATTTTTCATCATTTCATTGATGAGGTCTGGTTCATCACCATATTCTTTTTGGTAAGTGTCGTAGTGATCCTGCCAAACATCACTGATGTATTTTAGAAACAACAGCGTGAGAACATAGTCCTTGTAAATTTCGGCAGCGACAGTACCGCGAAACGTGTCACACGCCGCCCAAACGGTCTTGTTTATTTCGGTTTGTGCTACTTGATCATTCATTTCATCAACCTCTCAATTTGTTCTGAAAGAGACCAAGAGCAATGGCCTCAATTTCATGATTTCTGTTTTCAATAAGTTCTTCTAGCGCGTGGCGTTCTGCTGTTGCGGCCTGAAAATGCTGAACGATCATTCTTTGTTGGTTGAGGGAAGGAAGGGCAATTTTCAAATTCTCAATAACTTCCCGACGAATATTTAGAATGTGCGAGCCAGTTGCCGAGCGCTTTAAATATTCTTGCGCCGGCTTTTGGTTTATCTGCCAAGCAAGGAATACAGGGTCGCACTCATTTTTTATTCTGAGAACAAAGAAGTGAGGGGAACAAACTGCGGTAGGCGGTACACCATCAAGTACAACGGCATAGTTATTTACGCCGCGTGCGGAAAAAATAACATCTCCATTTTGAAGCCAGTCAGGTTTACGCTTTGTGGGTAAAGTGACTTTGCTGGTTGTTTTCCAGCTCACGCCTGTGCTTGCATCAACATTACGCATTTGCACGACAGCTGTATCACCATTTTCCAGCTTATCAACAGCGCCCCTTAATGGGAAGCCAGCAGATATCGCAGCAACAGCCGAAAGGTTTTCATATTTAATTGCATCAATGTCCATGAGGCATATATAGTAGGCACACCCCCAAGAGTCAACTAAAAATACTGCGTCAACGAGATTGATGCAAATTATGTAAATTGAAATTATTTCTGTGTAAGCCTGATGTGCCCGAATTCATCTTGTGAAAGCATCATAATTATACTCCTCCTTTGACCGTCCATTCCTATGCGGAGAATGGCTGGCACAATCACCGCAAAATTTGCGGAGAATGCACGCTAGATAAACACAAAAAAACGCTTACTATGCATGTTGACCTATGTCCGCTTTGATAGTCCACGCTATAGCCCTCGTTTTATTTGCCGTTTACGCGCGATACATACTTCATGTTGGCGCAGAGCATTGCCTTGACTATCGGCAGGTAAATTTAAATATTCACGCATATCACGATTGAGTTTCTTGACTTGAATTCCATGCTGATGGCGCAGAAGTCTAAATTCATGCTGTAACTGTCTGCGTTCACGAAGCTGCTGATCAATTAGCGCTTGCTGTTCTGATTGATCGCGTAATTTGCATTGTGAGGCTTCAGACTCATTCTGCTTTTTGATGGTGCGATATTTTCCAGTCACGCGAAACCAAAGTGCTTTCAAGCCCGTGGGTAATCGAGAAGAACGGGCTAGCGTTTCCTGTTGTCGTCTGTTTTCTTGAACCTGCTTTAAGTGGGCGCGTTCCTGGCGATGACGTTTGACAAGCGCCTGCCGTTTTTGCTTGAGACGCTGTTCTGCTTTCTCGTGAGAAGAAGTTGCTTCATTGACAAATTGTTGTAGCTTGTCGGTGAATTTTTGAGCCAACTGAAGTTGTGTTTTTTCGAGAGAAGGTAAATCATCTGGACTACCAAGCCTGGTCTTGATGTCTTTTGCCTTAACACCAACCCAGCGGGAAATAGCATAAACTTCACCGCGCCAATCAACGGCGACAAAGCCGCGCCTATCACCTTTGGCCAGATAATAACCCCGTTCCTCCAGCGCGTTGGCAAACGCGGCGCGTGAATCTGATATCGCCCAGCAATCCTGAAACGCTTGCTTGATGGCGCGCGGGTCTTGCTTTGCGCGCTTGGCTTGTTGCCATTCAGCTTGCGTAAAATTAAGAGGATCACATTCTTTGCTGTTCACAAGACCGCGTGGCATTTTCCAGCCATGTTCCAGATATAACGCCCGCGACATATCCCGTAACTGTAGCTTATCATAAGAAGGATCAATTGCCTTCATTTCCTCTACATCAATGCGCGACCAGATACAGTGGGCATGGCGGCGACCCTCTTTTTCGTGAAAAACGATTGCTCGTGGCTGATCAGCAAAGCCCAATTTTTCTTCAATGTCGTTTATGGCTTTTTCAAATACCTCAACGGATACAGATTCCATTTCAGGTGGACTAAGGCTGAGCGAATATAAAAATTTCTTGCATCTGGTGCCACGGCTGATCGCATAGGCTTCCGTCAATGCTTCGCTCAAGCTGTCTGAAACAAACCCGCGCATTTCATGAATGGTAACATGCTCATTGTCTTCAGCATTTAGAAGATGAAGAGCCATTTGCATGCCCCCACCACGACGATTGCCTTTCAGGATCATTTGTCTCGTGCCTCACGCAGGCCCAGTGCCTCAATCAACTTCACCCGCATCCAGGCGATATGGGCACAAGCCAGCTTGATTTCCTTTTCGGTTTCCTCATCCACCAACAAGGAGCCACAATTGGCTTCATAGGCAATTTGGTTGAGATTGTTGGCAATGCGCGTTTGCCCCAAGAGGCCGAGAACCTGTGCTAACGCTTTTCGATCTTTGAGTGGCGAATTCTTGCGCACGCCACCTTTTTTCAGTACACACCAGCGGATATGGGCACTCAGGCTTGAGCCATCAGCATCCCTTTCCAATTGTGCACGCTCTTCTTCCGTCAACCGAAGTGTGACGGGTGATGGATATTTCTTCTTTGGCGGTTTAGGCTGTGCGGTTGCTTTCTTGAAAGATTGACCAACACCAGTCTTGGCATCCTCAGTGTCGGTCTGCCTCATAGCGACGGCCCCCGACGAATAGGATGTCGCTTGATATCAGGCTGTATTTCAAGGCTATTCAGGTCAATATTCTCGGCCTTGAGATAAGCATTCCATTCCTCTAATGTATCAAAAAGGGTGTTCGAGGTTTCTCCCTCTAGGCCCACCATTTTTATATATCTCGCGACAACTCACTTTGTTCACACTTCCGATGGGGCTGCCAAGTAGTCCCGCCCATGTGCAAAAATTTTATGTGGAACACCTTGATCGTATCCAATGCGTGATTGCAATCAATGATCAGGGCGAAGTTATCGGATTTCAGTCTCTAAAACGCGCATCGGATAATAATATTTATGGGGT
>JAJRSG010000194.1 GCA_024278915.1 Alphaproteobacteria bacterium | reverse complement strand
TTTGCCATCTGGCCCAGTCTGTGCCGTTACCAAGTGGGCACCAAGCATTTGCTTCGCATTTTCCACCACTTCTTCTACCGACCAAGCCAGCCTTACGCCACCAGCTTCACCGGCGCTATCTTCGACAAACTTTCCTTTGCCGCGGCCCCCGGCATGGATTTGGGATTTTACCACCCAAAGCGGCCCACCAAGCTCTTTGGCGGCAGCTTCCGCTTCGCCTGCATTAAAAATCGCAACACCCTTGGACACAGGTGCACCTATTGATTTAAGGACTGCTTTGCCCTGATACTCGTGAATATTCATGAAACGCCTTTATGTTATCTATGATTCTTATAAGCCTCGAAAGATTGCGTATCAACAGGAGAAAGCCAAACCTTACGGTTTTTTGTTACACCAAAACGTGAATTGACCCTCCTCACCCTCAGACGCATAAAGAACCCTGATTAAGGAGACAAATATGAGACAAACACTCGCAATCATCAGCCTTTTGGCATTTGGCTTCACGGCCTGTACTTCTCAGGCAGAAAACAGCGCCACCAAAGACGGCCCCGTTTCCACCGCCCAAAGCACCGAAATTACCTTCAAGGCTTCTGACGGTGAACCCGTCTATGCCAATTGGCTCGCCCAACAAGATGCGGCGGCTCCCCTCATTATTTTATTCCATCAGGCAGGTTCAAATGGTCGCGGTGAATATGCGAGCATTATCCCTAAGCTAAGAGCCAAGGGTTATCAGCTTTTGGTGGTTGATCAACGGAGCGGCGGTGGCCATTATGGAAGTGGAAACCGCACGGTTAAAGCTCGTGGCAGCAAAACTAAATACTGCGCCGCCTACCCTGATCTGGAAGGCGCACTTCAATACGCAAAAACTAGCCACACAAATAGCCCGATTTTCGCGTGGGGAAGTTCCTATAGCGCCGCCTTGGTACTAAAATTAGCAGGCGAACATGGAAATGATCTGAGCGGAGTGCTTTCTTTCTCTCCAGCAACAGGTAGAGCCATGGGAGAATGCAATGCGAATAACTTCATTGCCGGCGTTCACATCCCAGCCCTCGGCCTTCGTCCTGATAGTGAAATGGGAGAAGGCGGTCAGGCACAAAAAGCCATGTACCAAAAACAAGGACTTGATTATTTTGTTTCCCAAAAAGGAGTTCACGGCTCTTCTATGCTAGACCCGTCCCGCGCCAAAGGCGAAACGGCCCCCACATGGGAAGCCGTCTGGACATTTTTGGACGCCCATAAATAAGTTAACCTCCGAAAAACACGGCCCACAACCTGCGCCCCGGAAGCATGGTGAATAGTCCGGGGATTAAAAGCGCCCCGAAGAACAAGCCTTTCACATGGCGAATATGTCCTTTGATATTCCGTTTTTTGATCGCCCAAAGGGACTGCACGATCCCGATGAGCGTAAGAGGCACAAACAAATGGATCAAACTATAGTGGCCACGGTTAATCTCTTGAATAAAGATGGCACTTGCCGCTGCCACCAACATCAGCACCATGAACACACGCCCTGAAATTTTATGGCTTTTAGTGCCTTTGGGCCTACGCCACATCACAATCCCGAAAGTAAGCGCCAGTAAAGAAGCAACAAGGTGAATTTGTATCACAGGTGATGCAGAGAGAATGGGATCAAGGGTCATACATATTCCTCCGTCTTAAATTTTCTTTTCCAAATGCCATGAACGATCACCATTATGCCAAATGCCGTACCGGCGATCATTAATCGTTCCCCTGTGGGCATATCAATAATATTAGCCAAAAACCCGATATTGGCGACACAATGGAAACCGGCGGACGACAACAGCGAACGACTTTCAGAAACCAGCCAAGAAAGAAAAAATGCGGCGATTAGAATAA
>JAJRSG010000193.1 GCA_024278915.1 Alphaproteobacteria bacterium | reverse complement strand
GTTTGGCGGCGTTTGGGCGCGCAGGTTACGGTTGTTGAATATTTGGACCATATTTTGCCGGGCATGGACGGGGAAGTTCAAAAGCAGGCAACCCGCATTTTTAAACGCCAAAAAGTAAAATTTGAACTGGGACGTAAAGTAACCGGTGTTGAAAAAACCAAGGCAGGATTAACGGTTGCCACCGAAGCTTCCGCAGGCGGTAAAGCTAAAGACATCGAAGTTGATGTGGTACTTGTGGCTATCGGCCGCCGTCCCTTTACACAAGGTTTGGGGTTGGAAAGTATCGGGGTTGTGACGGACAAGCGTGGTTTTGTCGAAACAGATCATTTTAAAACGAATGTATCTGGTATTTGGGCTTTGGGCGATTGTACAACCGGACCAATGTTAGCTCATAAGGCAGAAGAAGAGGCTGTAGCTGTAGCGGAGCTGATTGCAGGCAAAGCAGGACATGTGAACTATGATGTCATTCCGGGGGTGGTTTACACCAAGCCGGAAATCGCCAGTGTGGGGAAAACGGCAGAACAATTAAAAGAGGCAGGAATTCCGTTTAAAGTGGGTAAATTCCCGTTCGCCGCCAATTCTCGTGCTCGCGCTAATCACGAAACAGATGGTTTTGTGAAGATATTAGCGCATGCCGAAACGGACGAAATTTTGGGTGCTCATATGATCGGTGCCGGTGTTGGCGAAATGGTTGCTGAGGTTGCTCTTGCTATGGAATTTAGAGCTGCCTCTGAGGATATTGCAAGAACTTGCCATGCTCACCCGACATGCTCAGAAGCCGTTCGCCAAGCTGCCATGGATGTTGAAAAATGGGCGATGCAGATGTAGGGGTCACACCTTTTTCAAATAGGCGCTGACGAGAACGATTTGCTGCCCATTAACCTTGCCTTCGATGTGGAGGGGGTTGGTCGTGAGGGTGATGTTTCGCACAGCTGTCCCGCGCTTGGCTGTAAAGCCCGCACCTTTGACTGCAAGGTCTTTTATTAATGTGACAGTATCCCCGTTTTGTAAGACGGCTCCATTGCTATCACGGGTTGGGGTGTCATTTTCTTCTTCTTTTTCGGGCAAACCTGCTTTCGCCCATTCCGCTAAACTTTCATCGAGATACATCATGTCGAGTAAATCCTGAGCCCACGTTTCGCCAGACTGTTGGGTGAGCAATCGCCATGCCAAGACTTGTACGCAAGGGGTTTGGCTCCACATACTGGTGGAGAGACATTGCCAATGATCTGCATTTAATGCGCTGCCTTCGATTTGGGTAACGCAAGTTTCACATAATACGGCAGTATGCTCGATTGGCGCGCCTGTTTCTGGTGCTACGTCATATGCGGTGAGGTTTTCGGTGCTGGTACAAAGTTCGCACGCATTTTCTGCGCGTTGTAAAAGGGCGGGATCGATGGACATAACACAGGCTTTCTTATCAAGTATGAATTTGGGTGCTTCTAACGCGTGGGCCTTAATTATGTAAAGGGCAATTGTGACTAAGCATTAAGCCCGTGGATGGGCGGCGCGGTGTGTTTTGATCAGGCCTGCGGTATCCACATCTGTGTAAACTTGCGTGGACGACAGGCTGGCATGACCAAGGAGCTCTTGAATGGTGCGCAAGTCTCCACCACCTGCTAGCAGATGGGTAGCGAAACTATGACGGAGGGCATGTGGCGTTGTCGTTTCAGGCAGGCCAAGCGCGCAGCGTAATTGGCGAGTCTTTGCTTGGATCATTTCAGGCCGCAATGGCCCGCCCCGCACACCACGAAATAACGAGGTGTCTTTGGCCATTGGAAAGGGACAGAGGCGAACGTAATCGGTAATGGCTGTTTGAATGACAGGTAAAACTGGCACCAGACGGGTCTTGCCGCCTTTGCCTTTGATGACAAGTGTGTCTGATATATGTGCGTGTTGTCCTGTTAAGGAAAGGGCTTCTGAAATGCGAAGACCTGCGCCGTATAGCAAGGTCAGTACGGCCGTATCCCGAGCTGCAATCCAAGGGCGATGATCAGATGTTGCTGTGTGTATGAGTAGCTCTTTGCTGGCGGTGGCTGAAATGGGTTTGGGCAACCTCTTTGCGGGACGAGGGCCGCGGATTAAGCTGACGGCATCATTTTTAAGGTCCCAACGTCTTTCGATATAGCGAAAAAACACCCGAATTGTGGAAAGGTTACGGGCAAGGGAGCTGGCAGAAATGCCGTTTTGCCCTTGTCGTCGATGCGCCATATAGCTACGAAAATCTGTAATACTGATGTGACGCAAATCTCCTAACCTGATTTCATGGCCAAGGTGCTTCCCAAGAAAATCGATAAAGGCAGACAGATCACGTTGATAAGATTGCACAGTGTTTTCAGCGAGACGACGTTCCCCACGCAAGTGCTCAAGGAAATGTAATTGCACTTCGTCAATTTTCAGGGTGTCGATTTTTGCCAGTGTTTTCATGTGATCATCAGCATAATCCCGAGAGAGTTAAGGAAGGCTTAGGGGTTTTGCATTGCAAAAGTATGGGGAATGGGAAATACCAAGAGTATGAAACAAATCGCGCAAATATTGTTTCCGGTAAGTGTGCCGGAACCTTTTGATTATGTGGTTCCGCCCAGTATGAAATTGGGATTGGGAGATTTTGTCTATGCGCCCATCGGTAAGCAAGTTAAATTAGGGGTCGTATGGGGGGTGAGAAACGCCAAACAAAAAGACGAAGAGAGAAGCCTGAAATTTGTGGCGGAGCGAAAACTCTGCCGACCTTTAAATCCGGGCATGTTAAAATTCGTAGACTGGACAGCGAAGTATAATTGTGCGTTGCAAGGGCAAGTCCTACGCATGGTAATCCGTTCTTATAAGGCGCTAGACCCAAGCCCCTTGGCGACTTTTTTCCGAAAGACCGATGTTGAGCGCCCTGCGGGACTGAGTGCCGCTCGAAAACGGGTTTTAAATGTGCAAGGTATTTGGCCTGCCCGCGCCAGTGAAATTGCCAAAGCCGCAAATGTGTCAGCTTCGGTTGTGCGGACAATGGCTGGTGTTTCTGGCTTGTTGGAACAATTTAGCGCCCCGCTTGACCCACCTTTTGATATCCCTAACCCTGTGCATGACGGGCGTCAATTTGCATTGACGGATAAGCAAAAACAAGCCGGAGCACTTTTGGCGGAACTCGTTCGTCAAAATGAATTTTCCATCTCTTTACTTGACGGGGTAACCGGGTCGGGAAAGACGGAGGTTTACCTTGAGGCCGCGATACAGGCCTTAAAACAAGGCGGCCAAGTGCTAATTCTTGTACCAGAAATTGCTTTGACTCAAGCCGGATTGAAACGCTTTCGGCAGGCTTTTGGCGCTGAGCCTGCCCAGTGGCATTCCAATATGGGAGAGGCAGCGCGGCGGCGGGTGTGGCGTGAATGTGCGGCAGGGCGGGCAAAGTTAGTCATCGGTGCGCGCTCGGCTCTTTATTTGCCCTTTGCTGATTTGCAGCTCATTGTTGTCGATGAAGAGCACGATACGTCTTACAAGCAAGATGAAGGTGTGATTTACAACGCTCGCGATATGGCAGTGGTGCGCGCGAAATTTGCCGGCGCAAGTATTGTGCTGGCATCGGCGACACCTACACTTGAAAGCCTTACAAATGCACGAACGGGCCGTTATGAACACCTTATTTTGCCAGAGAGACCAGGGGCTGCCGTCTTACCGAAAATTGATTTGGTGGATTTAAAAGAACATAAACCCGAGAGTGGGAAATTTCTTTCCCAGCCATTAATTGATGCCGTTACAGACGCTTTGAGCCGTGATGAGCAAGCGATGCTCTACCTTAATCGGCGCGGCTATGCACCACTCATTATATGTAGAGCGTGTGGGGAAAGGCTGAAGTCACCTGATACGGATAGTTGGCTTGTTGAGCATCGCCGTACGGGGCGGGCCATGTGCCATCTTACCGGATTTTCCATGCCAATGCCCTCTGCCTGCCCTGAGTGCAAAACGGAACATGCCTTGCATCCGGTTGGGCCGGGGGTAGAACGGGTGGCCGAAGAGGCTATGGCCTTATTTCCGGATGCCAATATTGAAGTTTTATCTTCGGATACGGCGCAAAACCCTGAACGCATTCGTCATTTGATGGAAAAAATGGCTGCAGGAGAAATTGATATATTGGTTGGCACGCAAATGGTGGTGAAGGGGCATAACTTTCCACATTTGACATTTGTCGGGGTTGTTGACGGCGATCTTGGTTTGGCCGGTGGGGATTTGCGTGCAGGGGAACGAACCTACCAGACATTGGTGCAGGTTGCTGGACGTGCAGGCCGTGCCGATAAACCTGGGCATGCCCTTATCCAAACCCATATGCCAGAACATGAAGCCTTACAAGCACTTGCCGAAGGAGACAGGGAAGGGTTCATTGGCGCCGAATTGGCAATGCGGGAACTTTTGGGATTGCCGCCATATGGCAAATTGGCGGCGGTGATTATTTCTGCGCCTGATGGCCGTAAAGCAGATGAATTTGCCCGTAAATTCCTAGCCAAAGCCCCTCGTACTGAAGGCATAGAGATCATGGGGCCAAGCGAAGCTCCGATCGCCATTTTGCGCGGACGACATCGACGACGGTTTCTCATTAAGGCGGAACCCAATGTAAATTTATCCAGTTATATGCAAGTCTGGAAATCCCGCATCCGCCCCCCCAATAAAACCAAACTCCAAATCGATATCGACCCACAAGGCTTTATGTAGGTGCGAGTAAATGTTTTGTTCTAATTGTATTCTTACGTGGTTTTTTTTGATGGCCATGTAATTTGGTTAGTAGGTAAATTTACACTTGTATATTGCAATAAAAGAAACTAAACTTTTAATTTAGATGGTTAGCTGTAGGGGATAAAATGAAGCAATTAATCTTAAGTTCAGTAGTAGGTTCGATTTTTCTTTCAATGACTGGTTGTGCAACTGTTGACGCACCGCCAACGCGAGTTGTTGTGCCTGAGGTTCAGGAAGCTAATTTACCTAATTTACCTAATAAGCCGATGGCATCTAAACTTACATTGAAAAGAAAGATTGCAGTCGCAAGGTTTTCAAACAGTACTAACTATGGGAAGGGGCTTTTGTTCGATGGTGAGAATGATCCATTAGCAGATCAAGCTTTAGACATGTTAGTTAAGCGTCTTGTTACAACGCAACGTTTTTTGGTTTTTGAGCGCGATAATATTGATGAGATAAGATTAGAGAGAAAATTGCTTGGCAAAGAACAGGTGCAAGATTTAGTTGGGGTCGATGCTGTGATAATTGGGTCTGTTACTCAGTTTGGACGTAAAACAGAAGGACAGGTTGGTTTCCTAAGTTCCACTAAAAAGCAAACAGTTGTTGCTGCTGTTGAAGCAAGGTTGGTTGATCCACGAACAGGGTTGGCTTTTTTTAGTGCTTCAGGAAGTGGCGAAGCATCAGTTGAATCAGGGGAAGTTGCAGGTTTCGGTTCACGAGCTGCATATGATGCATCTCTTAATGACCGTGCTATTGCTGTTGCTATATCGGATCTAACTTCAGAAATTATTGGTAATTTAGATGACCGACCATGGTCAACGGATGTGCTTCGAATTGGTGAAGGGCAGCTATTTATTAGTGGTGGGCCAAAACAAGGCCTTAAAATTGGCGATCGTTTTGTTGTCGAAAGTTTGGGGGAAGTTATAAAGAGCGGCCAATCAGGTTTGCCCATTGTTTTGCCCGGAAAAAAAGTCGCGCAGATTGAAATAATATCATTCTTTGGTGAAACTGAATACTCGGAAGGTTCTATTGCGCGGATTACATCAGGTTCCGTTTCTAATTATAGTGCTGATAAACTTATTGTGAAGGACGTAAAATAATGAATGTATTGATTAAGACATTGGTTCTTTCTTCGAGTCTGCTTGCAACTGCTTGCGTATATCCGACAAGCGCGGTTGTGCAGGGAGGGAATGAGAGTGCAATTTATTTCGAGGCTTTTCCTGTGAATTCAGCTGTATTTATCGATGGTCAAAGTATGGGCTATACAGAAAATTTTGATGGCGTTGCAAATACTTTGGCAGTTGCAGAAGGTTCCCACACGGTCATTGTAAGACATAATGGACACGTTTTGCATGAAAAAATGGTTTTTGTTGGGCGCAATAGCGTGTTGAAAATTTCAAAATAATTAGTTTTACGGGGAGAAATATATGATTTTAAGAGCAATGTTGATTGCAGGTTTTGCCGCTAGCTTGGCAGGGTGTGCGACCCCGCCAAGGTTTGAGTTTGGTGCGTATGAGAGTACACTCTATTCTTATTATAAAAACCCACAAAAGATAGATAAGTTTGAAACCGCACTTGAGCGAGCAATTGAAAAGGGTATTAAAGAAGATAGACTCGCTCCTGGTCTTTTTGCGGAACTAGGTTACTTAGCATTAGCGCGAGGTGACCGTGATAGAGCAATAGAGTTGTTTGGAAAAGAATACTCGAATTTTCCTGAGTCAAGTTTTCTTATGAAGAGTCTAATAAATAAGTTGCAAGGTACGAAAGTTGCAAATGAAATAGCAAGTACTCGTGTTTTGAAAAAATATGAGTCAGTTTCAGGTGAAAAATTAAAAGAAGCTTATAATAGAAACGAAATTTTGGTGAGAGTTGCGCCACTAGAATCGAATTAGGGGTGTAACATGATTAAAATATCCGAAATAATAAATTATAAATTCATTGCAAAGTTAATTATGATACCGATTTGTGTGCTATCATCTGCATGTGCAACAGATGTTACAACGAAAACTGATTATTCTGACTTCCGTGCTGCAAGTCCACATTCAATTTTGGTGTTGCCAGCATTAAATAATACTGGTGCAGTCGAAGCGCCTGAGTTTTTCCTATCTACAGTCTCTCAGCCATTTGCTCAAAGAGGGTATTACGTTTTTCCCGCAAATATGGTCAAGTCATTGCTTGAGGAAAACGGTTTGTCAGACCCTGCTCTTATCTATAGTGCTGATGCAACAAGGCTTGATAGGCTGTTTAATTGCGATGTTGCACTGTACCTTTCGATTGAGAAGTGGGAGTCAAAATATATGGTTTTAGCCACATCTACGAATGTTTCGTTTACATATGAATTACGGAGTTGCAAGACAGGTGAAAAGCTTTGGACGAAAAAAGAAGAAATGTCTTATGTTCCTCAGGCATCAAATTCAGGAAATGCAATAGTAGACTTGGTTGCTCAGGTTGCTGCGTCTGCCATAGAGAAAGCTGCACCGAATTACTTACCTCTTGCTAAGCAAGTCAATGCACTAGCAGCAACCACCAAAGGAACAGGGTTGCCAGCAGGGCCTTATCTTTCGGAACTTTATGGAAATGATTTAGAGGATTTCCCAGTTTTGCCTTAAGGAATAAAAGGAATCATTCTTTAACTTTAGTATGCTTAAGTAATATAATTATTGTGAATATGGTCTCAAACGTATATTTACTAAATAGTTATTTTGTGTGGAGTTATGGAATTGTTCTGACTTCGCTTTATTGTCAAACGCGAGTTGAGCGTATATAATTCAATTGTAGGCGGGTGAGAAAAATGCCCGCGTGCCAAACACTTTAAAACACTGAAAAACAGGGCTTGGCAGGGTGAAAAACCCGTGCTAAGAGGCGTCTGATTTTGCGGTTTTGGCCGCAAGTTTTGCCAGTTTTTAGTTTTTTACCAATTCTTGAGTGTTCAAAATTGGTAATTTTATTTGAAAGAGTTTTCATGTCGAACCCAGAGGGAATTGTTAGCGAAGCGGCAAGTCGTTATGCTTCTGCTCTTTTGGAGCTTTCGCAAAGTTCTAAGTCTTTGAAAACAGTAGAAAAAGATTTGAAAACTCTCAAAAAACTATTTGCAAAAAGCGAAGATCTTCGCAGTGTAGCAAATAGCCCTGTTATTAAAGATGCTGATAAATTGAAGGCTATATTGGCGATTGCCGCGAAGGCCAAACTAAGTAAATTAACGAGTCAATTTATTGGTACCGTCGTAGAGAATCAGCGCGCAGGCGAAATTCCTGCAATGATTAGTTCTTTTGAACAAAAACTAGCTAGCATGCGTGGTACAGGTAGTGCCCAAGTCTTTTCTGCTAAGAAACTGACGCCTGCGCAACTGAGCTCCATAAAGTCGCAACTTAAAAAATCACTTGGACGCACTGTGAGTGTTGAAGCACACATTGATCCAGAACTTCTCGGGGGGTTCGCCGTTAAAATCGGATCCCGGTATTTTGATAGTACGCTCAAGACTAAGCTTGAGGGTTTGAAAATGGCAATGAAAGAGGCATAATCTCATGGATATTCGCGCCGCAGAAATTTCTAGCATTCTAAAAAAACAAATCAAAGGGTTTGGCACTAAAGCCAAAGTCAGTGACATTGGACAGGTTTTGTCCGTAGGTGACGGGATTGCCCGTGTTTACGGTCTTGATAATGTTCGTGCCGGTGAAATGGTTGAATTTCCCGGTGGTGTTAAAGGCATGGCGCTTAACCTTGAGAGCGACAATGTAGGTATCGTGATTTTTGGCGATGACCGCGGTATTAAAGAAGGCGATACAGTTAAACGCCTTGGCGAGATCGTTGATGTGCCGGTTGGCATGGGGCTTCTCGGTCGGGTTGTTAACGCTTTGGGTGAGCCAATTGACGGTAAAGGCCCGATTAAGGCCAAAGAACGTCGCCGTGTGGACGTGAAAGCGCCAGGAATTATTCCACGTAAATCCGTACATGAGCCAGTGCAAACAGGAATTAAAGCGATTGACGCGCTTATTCCAATTGGCCGTGGTCAACGTGAATTGATCATTGGTGACCGCCAAACCGGTAAAACTGCTGTAGCTGTGGATGCGATCCTGAACCAAAAAGCTGCTTTTGATAATGATGATGATGCGGAGAAGCTTTATTGCATCTATGTTGTGATTGGTCAAAAACGTTCAACCGTTGCGCAACTTGTTAAAGTTCTCGAAGAGAACGGTGCGATGGAATATTCTATTATTGTGGCGGCGACAGCTTCAGAACCTGCGCCGATGCAGTATCTTGCACCATTTGCCGGTTGTGCGATGGGCGAATTTTTCCGTGATAACGGTATGCATGCCCTGATCGTTTATGATGATTTGTCTAAACAGGCGGTTGCTTATCGTCAGATGTCTTTGCTGCTTCGTCGTCCTCCGGGCCGTGAAGCTTATCCTGGGGATGTTTTCTATCTTCATTCCAGACTTCTTGAACGTTCTGCTAAACTCAATGAAGCAAATGGTTCTGGTTCTATGACAGCTTTGCCAATCATTGAAACTCAGGGCAATGACGTGTCGGCCTTTATTCCGACCAATGTGATTTCTATTACAGATGGCCAGATTTTCTTGGAAACAGACTTGTTCTTCCAAGGTATCCGTCCTGCGCTGAATGTGGGTCTATCTGTATCTCGCGTGGGTTCATCCGCTCAAATTAAAGCGATGAAACAGGTTGCCGGCCCGATTAAAGGGGAACTTGCTCAATATCGCGAAATGGCGGCCTTTGCGCAATTTGGTTCCGATCTAGATGCCTCAACCCAAGCCATGTTGGCGCGTGGTGAGCGTTTGACAGAGCTTCTTAAGCAACCGCAATATTCACCTCTACAAGTGGAAGAGCAAGTTTGTGTTCTTTATGCGGGTACACGTGGTTATCTTGACAGCGTTGCCGTGAATAAAGTTGGTGCTTATGAAGCTGAACTTTTGACCCATCTTCAAGGCCAACACGCTGATTTCCTTGCCGAAATTAAAACCGGTAAGAAATTAACAGATGATCTTGAAACACAGCTCAAGTCTATTCTTGAAGCTTTTACAGCGAATTTTGCGGGTTAAGTAGGGACGGAGAGCGCGGCTATGGCCAGCCTTAAAGAATTACAAAACCGGATCAAAAGCGTAAAAAATACGCAAAAGATCACCAAGGCTATGCAAATGGTTGCGGCTGCGAAACTGCGTAAAGCGCAAGAAGCAGCTGAACGCTCTCGTCCGTATTCAGATCGGATTGGTGCTGTGATCATTAATTTGTCTGCTTCAATGGCGGGGAGTGAAGGCGCTCCTAAATTACTTGTCGGGAATGGGGCAGATCAAGTGCACATGCTTGTTGTTACCACAGCTGATCGTGGTCTTTGTGGTGGTTTTAACACTAATATTGTTCGCAAAGCTCGCGAAGAGATTACAGCATTAGAAGCCGCTGGTAAAACTGTCAAAATTTTCTGTATCGGTAAAAAAGGTTATGATCAGTTAAATCGATTGTATGATGACCAAATTGTCAAAATGGTGTCGTTAAAAGAGCATAAGACTATTACAGGTGCGATTGCTGCTGAACTCGGCGGAACGATTACTTCTATGTTTGATGCAGGTGAGTTTGATATTTGTAAGTTGATTTATTCACAGTTTGAAAATGTCATGACACAAACTCCGACAATCAAAACCATGATCCCTGCCTATGCTGGTATGGGCGTGGAAAGTGAAGATGAAGGGCCGCATGCGGCTGATTCTGTATTTGCGCCTGACCTACAAGGTGCTGCCTATGAATATGAACCAGATGAAGAAGGTATTTTGAAGGTTTTATTACCACGCAATATTAATACACAAATTTTCTCTGCACTTCTTGAAAACAGTGCTGGCGAAATGGGCTCCAAAATGGCGGCCATGGATAATGCGACCCGAAGTGCGGGCGATATGATTGATAAATTAACACTGACATTTAACCGTTCAAGACAGGCACAAATTACGTCTGAATTGATCGAAATTATTTCCGGCGCAGAAGCGCTTTAGCTCAAGAGGAAACGACGATGGCTAAAAAACCAGTAGCAAAAAAGGCAGCAGTTAAGAAAACTGCCGCTAAGAAAGCAGCTCCTAAAAAAGCTCCGACAAAACGTGCGCCAGCTAAGAAAGCGGCACTAAAGGCGACAGGTCGCATTAGCCAAATTATTGGCGCGGTGATTGACGTTGAATTTGACGGTGCATTGCCGGCGATTTTAAACGCGCTCGAAACGGACAATCAAGGCAACCGTCTTGTTCTCGAAGTTGCACAACATTTGGGGCAAAACACAGTGCGTACCATTGCGATGGACAGTACTGAGGGTCTTGTTCGTGGTCAGGCTGTGGCAGATACAGGTGACTCGATTATTGTACCTGTTGGCCCCGCGACCCTTGGCCGCATCATGAATGTGATTGGCGAGCCTGTTGATGAAGTTGGCCCGATTAAAACTAAAAAACGTATGTCAATTCACAGAGAAGCGCCTGCATTTAAAGATCAAGCGACAGAATCAGAAGTTTTGGCGACAGGTATCAAAGTGATCGACCTTCTTTGCCCATATGTTAAAGGTGGTAAAATTGGTCTGTTTGGTGGTGCCGGCGTTGGTAAAACCGTTCTGATCATGGAACTTATCAACAATATCGCGAAAGCATATGGTGGTTACTCTGTGTTTGCTGGTGTTGGCGAGCGTACCCGTGAAGGGAATGACCTTTATTGGGAAATGATCGAGAGTAAAGTGAACGAAGAAGGTGGTGGTGGTGAAAGTCGTTGTTCCCTCGTTTATGGACAAATGAATGAGCCTCCTGGAGCCCGTGCTCGTGTTGCTTTGACAGGTCTTACACAGGCTGAATACTTCCGTGACGAAGAAGGCAAAGACGTGTTGTTCTTCGTGGACAATATTTTCCGCTTTACACAAGCTGGTTCCGAAGTGTCCGCGCTTCTTGGACGTATTCCTTCTGCTGTGGGTTACCAGCCTACTTTGGCGACTGAAATGGGCCAAATGCAGGAACGAATTACATCTACGAACAAAGGTTCAATTACTTCTGTGCAAGCGATTTACGTACCAGCCGATGACTTGACTGACCCTGCGCCAGCGACATCATTTGCCCATTTGGACGCAACAACCGTTCTGAACCGCGCAATTTCTGAAAAAGGTATTTACCCTGCGGTTGACCCGCTAGATAGTACTTCTCGTATTCTTGAGCCACGTACTGTGGGTGAAGATCATTATGCGGTTGCTCGTATGGTACAAGAAATTTTGCAAAAATATAAATCCTTGCAAGATATCATTGCTATTCTTGGTATGGACGAGTTGTCTGAAGAAGATAAATTGGTCGTGGCTCGTGCGCGTAAAGTTGAAAAATTCTTGAGCCAGCCTTTCCACGTTGCGGAAATCTTTACAGGTTCACCGGGCTTGCTCGTTGACTTGAAAGATACTGTGAAATCATTCCGTGGTGTATGTGAAGGTGAATATGACCATATCCCAGAGCAAGCTTTCTATATGGTTGGCGGCATTGAAGATGTGATCAAAAAGGCTGAAAAAATGGCAGCGGAAGCCGCGTAAGCCATGAAGAGCAATCTTGAACTTGTGGACTGTGTGAATACACACTGTCCCAATTCGGGGAAGCCGGTAACAGCGGATGGTTTGACACTGTACAAAGGCAAAGTTGTAGGGTTTTGTAACCCGGCTTGTCGAGATACATTCGAAAATGCAGTTGCAGTGTTTGAGGAAAACTTAGGAAACTAAAATGGCAGATAAATTACAGTTTTCATTGGTGTCACCCGAGGCAGAATTATTCTCAGGCCTTGTTGACCAAGTTGACGTTCCGGGTACGGAAGGCGATTTCGGTGTATTTGCCGAACATGCACCATTTATGGCCGCTATTCGTACGGGAGCCATTACGGTTTACAATGACGGCACCGAAACGCGCTATATGATACAAGGCGGGTTCGCCGACGTGATGCCTAGTGGTCTTACAATTCTGGCCGAACAATGCGCACTAATGAGTGACCTGAACGCCGAAATGATTTCTGAAGAAATCAATAAAGCCGAGACGGCTCTGGCTGCTGCAGAAGGCGATGCAAGTCTGGATGCTGCACAGCATTTGGACGGGCTCAAACAGTTATCTGAAAGCCTTTAAGCTTAATACATAAATTTCTATTTGTTGATTGGTGGCAATACATTGGCTTTCCAATTAAACTTGCCTACATATTTCGACTGTTTCTATGACGGCTCTTGCAGAATCTATGCTGATGTGATTGCATATGCAAAATTGCAATCAAGTGGAGGTGATGTGTGAAAAAAGGGTTGATGTGGATTGCACGTTGTTTAGGTTTGGTCGCTGTAATCATTAGCTTATGTGTTTTGTACGGTTTTTTTGTAGAGCCAAAAATGTTGGTTCTACGTAAGGTCGAGATTAGCGCTGAGCGTTGGGACGGACCACCAGTTAGGATCGCGCTCGTTTCGGATTTCCATATTGGCGGTATGCATGTAAATGCGAAACGTGTGGCAAAGGTTGTGCGCAAAGTAAATGAACAAGCACCCGATATTATTGTCATAACAGGTGATTTTGTGAATGGGCACCATGCCTATGTAGAATGGGAAATCTCGGATAGAGAACGTCTAGAGCAGGGCTTAATGGCCCTTGGGAAGCTATCAGCTCCACTTGGCGTTTATGCCGCTCTGGGAAATCATGACGGGTATTATGGGCCTCGTCATGTGGACGAGGTATTGACCAAGGCGGGTTTGACTGTTTTGGAAAATGAGTACCAAATTTTGCAGCCCAACGGGACTAATTTTTGTTTGGTCGGCTTGGCTGATTATCTGACGGGAAAAGAAGATCGACACGTATCGGATGGTTGTGCCCGTGAAGACAATGTTATTGCTATTATGCATTCACCAGATAGTTTTCAGTTCTTACCGAGCAGTACAGCGCTTGCACTTGCAGGTCACACACATGGTGGCCAGATAAATTTACCCTTTAAAGAGAAGGATGCGCGGTTGAAAAAAATAGGTAATCAATATGCATATGGCAGTATTAAGTTTGGCGATATTCCTACCTATATTACGGCGGGTATCGGAACGTCTATATTGCCGGCTCGTTTTCGTGCACCACCTGAAATCGTGATGATTACTTTACGTTCTTCTGAACAACCGGAACAGTCCGTACCGCCCAAATAAATACGATTAGACCTAAAGCCATCAAAGTGGCGGCAAGAAGGAAAGGTGCGCCAGGGAAGTAAACCTGTGCATCAGTAGCTGCATATTTGTGAAAGAGGCGGGTCATGATGAGAGGGCTGATCATCATGGCGATGCCGTTTAAGCTGCCGAGGGCACCCTGTAATTCCCCTTGGGCATCTTCTGCAACACGGATAGACATCAGGTTTTGAATGGCAGGTCCGGCCAAGCCGCCGATGGCAGCTGGCATGAGCCAAAAATATCCCATTAATCCGCTAGTTGCCATGCTGAGACCGGCAAAAGCCGCGCCGTTCATTAAGGTGCCAATGACAGCGCATTGCACGAGACCTAATTTAGGGATGGCAATCCGAATAAGATAGCCTTGCACAAATGCGGATACGATCCCAAAGGCGGCGAGGGATAGTCCAATTTCTCCGGGGGACCATGTAAAAACGAGCTTGGTAAAGAAAGCATAACTGCTTGGGTACACGAAATGGGCGAAAGAGAATAAAAACATGACGAATAAAAAGCCACTCATTTGCGGCAGTGCTCTTACAGATTTTAAAGTGCCCAAGGGGTTGGCACGCCGCCATTTAAACGGCCTGCGTTTTGCTACATCCAAAGTTTCCGGCAAAAAGAAATACCCATATATGACATTGAGGAGAGATATGATGGCGGCGGCGTAAAATGGAACCCGCGTACCGAATTCTCCCAATAGCCCACCAATTGCGGGGCCAAGAACAAAGCCAATGCCAAAGGCGGCGCCGATCATACCAAAATTTTGTGCTCTTTTATGAGGTGGGGAAATATCGGCGATAAAGGCGTTGGCGGTTGAATATGTGGCACCGGTCGCGCCTGAAATAATTCTGCCAATATATAAGAGGGTGATCGTTGGCGCCCAACCCATCAAAAGATAATCGATGCCCAGACAAAACAAGGACAGCAACATGACTTTTCGCCGCCCATATGCATCTGATAACC
>JAJRSG010000192.1 GCA_024278915.1 Alphaproteobacteria bacterium | reverse complement strand
CCCACCCGAAAGTGTATTGGACCTTTTTTAAAGAATAAAACCCTGTAAATAAACGACTTGTTAAGCATAAACAGGCATCACAATCATGAATTAAAGTGTTTTTGCACCTTAGGAGATGATTATGCGGGCGGTTGCAAGCGGGATTGTAGTGGGATTATCGGCGGTCTTGCTGTCCGGCTGTTCATGGCTAGGGAATAGCTTTGGATATGATAACTCTTCCTATTATGGAGGGGGTTCTCAAGAGCAACAGCAACAGCAACAGCAACAGCAACAGCAACAGACAAATAATCAATACGGTATGCAAGGCTATGGGACAGGACATTGTCAGGTTTCATCTCCCAGTCAGGCAATCCCAAGGGGATGTACACCTGAACAAGTGACCTTGGGAGTCGGAGGGACTGGTTATGGGCAACAAGCCCAATATACGAGTGGTAGCTATGGTTCCCATGCTAGTAATGCGCAGACAAATATGGCTAATTTGAAACGGGCGCCCCGCATTCAAAAACCAAGGCTACGTGGTACATTCGGGTTGGAATTTGATCACAGTATTGGTGGAACACTTTACGATACAAGCACAGCAGGCGGAGCTGGTTCTTATAACCGGGCCGCGTTTTCAGAAACGGCAGTTAGCGGTGTAACCGTGGGCGGGGACCTAGTGACTACGACATATTCGAGTACGCCTGAGCGCCTTGAAACGCCTGAAATCAGCTTTGACGATATTTATACGGCACCTTTACGGGTAACGGGTGGGCTAGAATTTATTTTCAGTGATCATGCTACGGTATTTGCCAATGCTGGCTATACGCGCTCTGAATCAAAAGATGGTGTTGGTTCATCTGTTATCGACACACTGACAAAAACAGTTCGTACGGATACATTTGATGCTGGGGGCGCTTTAGTGGGGTCGGTTGTCAGCGGTACGGCAATTCCAAATCAAACTGTAGCGACTTACAAATATGCTTTCAATGATATGGAGCGTTATGATCTGGAAGTTGGTGGCCGTTACTATTTCAACCCTGTGCTAACGAACGAAATGAGCAGAACACTAACGCCATTTGTCAGCGCATCTGGTGGTATGGCACATTATAACGAAACCGTAGTTGCAGAAAACCAACGTCAGCTTTTCTTACAACGTTCTTTTGATAGTAATGCGGCCACAAATGATTTTTATGATGTTTCATTCGGTACGGAAACGCAAATTTACGACGCGCAATGGGTTCCTTACGGTGCGATCAAAGGCGGTTTGGAATGGCAAATGACTCCGCGTACGGCTCTCGCGTTTGAGGC
The DNA here is from genome assembly GCA_024278915.1 of Alphaproteobacteria bacterium. GTDB lineage: Bacteria > Pseudomonadota > Alphaproteobacteria > Caulobacterales > Maricaulaceae > Robiginitomaculum_A. Next base: position 12,882 of record JAJRSG010000192.1, on the reverse strand, counting down.
AGGTGTAAAGTATGAAAAACAGCGTGATTTTTCAAATGGGACGAAAGGCGATCGTAATTTAACGATCCCGGTTGCCATACGTGGAAGTTATAACTTTTAACGGGATTGGGTAAAACCCAATTAACCTCTTGTTAGGCTATTTTACATCGCGCCAAAATGGCGGGATGTTTACGATAATACCTCTAAAACACTGTTTTTATTGTAACTGGGAATGCTTAATTTTCCTAAATTACAAGGGTTTGTTAAGCATATTAAGGTTAATTACTCCTAATTATCGAGTTGTTGTATGAGGGAGATGGTTATGCGTTTAACAATTTGCGCACTATCAGCAGTATTATTGTCAGGATGTTCGTGGGCTGGTTATGGGGATGGTTCCTCCAGTGCATACAGTTATGGCGCCAGTGCTGGTGGCGGCTGCATGTCTGCCATGAACGGTTATGCTGGAATGCAACAAGGCGGGTATGGCTACTACCAAGGACAACAAGGTTACCAAGGATACACAGCAGGCGGTTGTGGCGGCGCAGGTGCTGTTGGGTACGGTACGGCTAATGGCTACGGCATGGGCGGTGGAACTTACGGTTATGGTGCAAATGGTTATGGTACTGCAGGTGCTGCAACGGCGATGGCAGGGTATGGTACAGGAATGGCCGGATATGGTGTAAATACAGGTTATATTGCCGGAGCAAATAATTATGGCGCTAATGCAAGCAGCATGGGGCTGCGCGGTATGCAAACCACAAGTGGTTATAATGGGGCGACGGTCTTAAGCAATACGGCTCCATATGGTGCGGCGACGGGCTGTTGCGCAACTTCTGGCCAATGGACGGGTACTGCCACTAATGTCCAAACAGTTCAAGGTGCCCCGATTTATGTACCACAACCTTACCCTGCCTATTACGGCGTCGGTTATAATGCTGGTTACGCTCAAAGCGCGGGTTATGCATATGGCATACGTGGCGCAAGTCGGGCGCTACCATTTGGTCTTGAATTTGGTGTTGGAACTGAAATTGGTGTTGGCGGTAATATTGTCGGAGCCAAACCTGCTGGTGTCGCCACTGGTGGTACATTGAATGTTTCTGCGACACCTGCGATTAGCTATAAAGATGCATATGACAGTGCGGTAAGTTATAATATGGCGGCTACATATGATATCACCCCGAGTACAACTGTATTGGGGCGTTTGGGCTATTCGAAAGCCAATGGGAATAGAATAAAAACAGGAACCATTGATGACGGTGTGATAACCGAGGATTTATATGCGCAATGGGGTGACCTTGAACAAATCACTCTTGAGGGCGGAATTCGTCAATATGTAGGCGGGTGGAACAATGGAGTTTCTGGATTGCGTCCATATATGGGGGCAACAGCCGGCTTTACGCACAATAATGATGTGAGCCTTGCACAAGAATCCGCGACATTGATGCCTGTTGGTGCCAATGTGCAGCCTTATTTGGACGCTGGTTGGACACCGACTGCGTCTGCAACTCTTGGTGCCGAGATGCAGGTTGGGCCGCGTACAGCCATTGGCGTGGAAACAGGTATTCGTTGGAGAGATAACATAGGTTCAAACGTAATTACACAAGAAGATCGTTGGTCAGTTCCCTTGAGAATTAGAGGTCGCGTCTCCTTCTAACCAGATTATTTCAGCTTTAAGAAAGTATTAAGAACCCGGGCTTTGCTCGGGTTTTTTGCTGTTTACGCCAATAATGCGGGGCGTTCGCGCCATTTTAACTAAATAAAAACCATGCTTTTTGACCAGATTGATACACTTGGTGCTTATATTGCATGGCAGAATGATAACCGTGGGTAGGTAAGGTGAGTGTGCCTTTTTGGGACAAAGGAAGAAGAATATGCGTATTTTATTTTGTGGTGTGGCAGCAATAGCATTGTCAGGATGTTCGTGGATGGGCTTCGGGAATAGTGCCAATAGTGGGTATAGCTACAAAAGCAGCAATGCAGATTGCTGTGTTGGAGGGCAAACCTTAAGTCGCTGGAACATCGAAGCCGCCAGTGGTGCAGATTTTAATGTAGGCGGTACGGCAATTACTGGCAGTGATGTTACGCCGATTGTCGCTGCGCCATCGTTAAACCTTGTCGATGTGGATATGGATGATGCCTATGAGACAATGTATCGTAGCTCGGTTGGCGGCTCATATGCCTTGAACCCAAATAGGAAAATAACGGCGCAGGCTTTTTATAGTCGTGCTGATGGCAATGAAGTGGTTTGGGGGACACAAGGCGGCGTAGATTTGCGCGGCACAATGACAGATTATAAAACATATGGTGTAGAAGCTGGCCTTCGCCAATACTTCACACCGCAACGAGCTCCATTGGTTAACTCTGTACGCCCATATATTGAAGGTCGTTTGGGGGCGGCTCATGTAGATGGCATTTCATTGGTCAATATCCGCCACGTTCCAAATACAAGCCCGAATACGCCGACAAGCTTGGCGATGTATGATGGTGGTTGGGTGCCAACAGCTTCTGGCCTGATTGGTGTCGAAACACCTTTGTTTAACCGCATGACTTTGGGCATCGAAACAGGAATTCGGTATTCTGGCGAACTGCAGTCTAATAATACAGATGTGAATGCTGGGTTTAACAATCGGTATGCTGGGTTTAATAATGGTGGTGATCGGTACTCAGTACCTTTGACCATTCGCGGTCGTTACCGCTTCTAAATTAAAATTTACGGGAAATAGTTTGGCCTTATTTTAATAAGTGCCAAACTGGGGGCAAGGTCCGAAGAACTTTCACTGAAGTTCTTCGGGCTTTTTGTTTGTGTAAGGATATGAGGTCCGCAGAGTTATTGACCCTGTTTATTACTGGCAATCCATGCGTTGATTTGTTCTTCAAGGATGTTAAGGGGAATGCCGCCATTGCCAAGAACTGCGTCATGAAATCCGCGAATGTCGAAATCAGCACCCAGTTCTTTTTCGGCTTTCCGGCGTAATTCGATGATTTTCATTTCCCCGATTTTATATGCCAAGGCTTGTCCTGGCCAACTAATGTAGCGTTCAATTTCAGTACGGATGTTGTGCGGAGCCAAAGCGGTATTGTCAAAGAAGCAAGCCTCGGCTTGTTTGCGGCTCCATCCCTTCCAGTGCATGCCAGTATCAACCACTAAGCGGCAAGCGCGCCACATTTCATAGGTGAGGCGTCCGAAGTTTTCGTAATCAGTGCGGTAAATACCCATCTCGACCCCGAGTTTTTCGGCATAAAGCCCCCATCCTTCACCAAAGGCATTCGGGTAGAGGTTTTTACGAAATTCGGGAACATTTTTAAGTTCCTGAGCGAGGCTGATTTGGTGGTGGTGCCCAGGGACGCCTTCGTGAAGGGTTAGGGCAGGTAGATTGTATAGGGGGCGCTGGCTAAGGTCATAGGTATTGACCACATAATTACCAGCAATCCCATTGTTAAGGTTGCCGCCCCAATAACGTCCAGTCGTGTAATTTGCAGCCATTTCATCTGGCACAGCCATTACGCCGTAAGAAAGACGTGGGAGGCGGCCGAAGTATTTCGGCATTTGGCCGTCGATACGTTTGGCAATCCATGCGGCTTCTTTTAATAAGTCATCTGGAGTTTTTGCATAAAATTGCGGATCGGTTCTTAGGAAGACAAGAAATTCTTTGAAGCTTCCTTCAAAACCGGTTTGCTTGATGATCTCGTCCATTTCTGTGCGAATACGTTTGACTTCTTGTAAGCCTTTTTCATGCACTTGATCCGGCGTGATATCTAGGGTCGTAAAGTGCTTGACTAGAGCTTTGTAGTAATCTCGGTTTTGTTTGTTGGTTCCGATCCCAACTTGTTTGCGAGCATAGGGAGCGTATTCGTTTTCAAAAAATGAGGTAAGTTCGCGGTAAGCCGGCAAAACATGTTGAGAGATCGTTGCTTTGCCAAGAGCCGTTAATCTTGCTTGTTCGGCTTCTGTGATCGTATCTGGGTAGCTAGCAAATGGGCTGTAGAAAGCATGATCTTTTGCTTCCCCAGAGGAGAGGGATTTTACGGCAGAAATAATACCGGGTAAAATTTCATCGGAAGCTGTATATCCTGTGCTTATGCCCCTGCGCATATTGGTTTTATTTTGGTCAAAGAAACGAGGTAATTCGGATAATCGATGGGCATAAGCTTCGTAATCATCAACTGTTTCAAACTTGGTTAGTCTGGATACATAGCTCATCATGTTGAAAAAGCCGCTGTCATTTGTAAAGGACAGTCGCGACGGGTCATAATCTGCAAATATAAGTCTTTGATCTAACACATAGCCAAGGAGTTGGTAATTCAACATGTTTTCACCGTGCATGGTGGACGAATCTATGGCTTTATATCGGTTGAGAAGTGTTTGGGAATACCGAGTGGCGGCTTGCTGAGACATTAAGCTCGCATCCGGCATATGCCGCAGGGCTTGCCGGTTGCCTTCAACACCTGCTTGGATGGGATCTGTAGATAAATCGTATTTTTGCATGTCGGCAATGATTTTATCAACGCTATCTTCTGTGACTTTACTTCGAAGTTGGCAATCGGAAGAATGGTTGATTTTTTGCCCGATTACTTGGGCGCACTCTTGCCGTATTGTCTTCAAATTTAAGTCTTCAGGAATCGTCAGTTCTTGTGTTTGCGCATTTGCATTTACACATAAAAACATAGCTGAGGCTGCAAACAAGTGGAGAATCGATTTTAAGTTTTGCATGGTTTTTCCCTATTGTTAGCTTGTCTTAACCATAGAATTTACCAATCGCCAACTAAATTTACACCACGACCTGATCTACTTAAGTAAAAGTGTAAAATTTGTTGACTTCATACGTGGCAGGTTTACGTTTGCGCAAAGGGCATTTTCAATTTCTGTAACGGAGAATTTTATGGCTAATGGTTGGACGGATAAGCGGCCAATGTCTCCTCATATTAGTGTATGGAAGTGGCACCCAACAATGCTGTCTTCTATTTTACACCGTGCGTCAGGAGTTGTGCTATATTTAGGGCTTTTAAAGATCTGTTTAGTGCTGGCGTTTCTGGCGGCTGGTTCTGCTGGGTATGAAAAAATGTCAGGCTTGATTTTCTCTAAAGTTGGTGCTTTTGCCTTCTTCGTATTTTCTGGCATCATGGTATTTCATCTTCTTAATGGTATTCGCCACCTTGTTTGGGATGCAGGTAAAGGCTTTGATCCAAAACTGGCGAATATATTTTCTATGTTGATCATCCTTGCCGCCGCTGTCATCGCCGTTCTCCTAACGTGTGTATTAGTAGGGAGCTTCACATGAGTGATTTTAGAACTCCCTTAAGTAAAGTTCGGGGGCACGGTGCGGCTCGCGAAGGTGTGCATGAGTTTATTTCCCACAGGGTCAGCGCGATTGTTCTAGCTTTGGTGTTTCCGTTTTTTGTCTATGGTTTGATGAAAGCTCTGCCAGCAGGCTATGACGGGTTGATGGCGTGGATTGGTTCGGCTACTGGAGCTTTTACCTTGTTAGTGTTCATCACGGCAGGGCTCTATCATGGCCGTATCGGTATTAATGAAGTTATTTTGGATTATGTACCATCCCATGATGCACGTACATTTTTCGTCTTGATAAACTCGCTAGTCTCATTCGGCTTTTGGCTAATGGGTGTTTTGGCAATTTTGAAAATCTGGTTAGGGGCATAAAATGTCAGAAGCAAATTGGATAGACCATACCTATGATGTTGTCGTTGTCGGGGCTGGCGGCTCTGGTCTGCGGGCGACATTGGGCGCTGCCCAAGCAGGTTTAAAAACCGCCTGTGTAACAAAAGTATTTCCAACCCGTTCCCACACGGTTGCGGCCCAAGGCGGTATTGCTGCCTCACTTGGCAATATGGGGGAAGATAATTGGCGCTGGCATATGTTTGATACTGTCAAAGGTTCAGACTGGCTTGGCGACCAAGACAGTATTGAATACCTATGCCGCGAAGCTCCAAAAGCTGTTTACGAACTCGAACATTGGGGCATGCCGTTTTCACGTACCGAAGAAGGCGAAATTTATCAAAGACCTTTTGGTGGTATGATGCAAAACATGGGTGAAGGCCCTGCTGCGCAACGGACATGTGCGGCGGCTGACCGTACGGGGCATGCCATGTTGCATACCCTTTATGGACAATCTCTCCGCCATACAGCAGAGTTTTTTATCGAGTATTTTGCTCTTGATCTGATTATGGAAAATGGAGTTTGCCGCGGGATTACCGCGTGGAAACTGGATGATGGTACTTTGCACCGTTTTAGGGCAAAAACGGTTATTCTTGCAACGGGCGGTTACGGGCGCACTTTCTTTTCTTGTACCTCCGCTCATACGTGTACAGGTGATGGGAATGCGATGGTCTTACGGGCTGGTTTGCCGATTCAAGATCCTGAATTTATTCAGTTTCACCCCACAGGTATATATGGCGCAGGTTGCTTGATTACCGAAGGCTCTCGTGGCGAAGGTGGATACCTTGCCAATAGCGAGGGAGAGCGGTTTATGGAACGCTACGCCCCATCTGCCAAAGACTTGGCATCGCGTGATGTGGTGTCCCGCGCGATGACCATTGAAATCCGTGAAGGTCGCGGCGTTGGTCCGAATAAAGATCATATTTATTTGCATCTTGATCATCTTGATCCTGCCATTTTGGCAGAACGCCTGCCGGGTATTTCGGAAAGCGCCAAGATTTTCTCTGGTGTAGATGTCACCAAAGAACCGATTCCGGTTCTGCCGACATGTCACTATAATATGGGCGGTATTCCGACCAATTATCATGGTGAAGTGGTGACGAAAAAAGGTAAAAATCCCGATGCAGTTGTTCCCGGCTTGATGGCTGTGGGCGAGGCTGCTTGTGTATCTGTACATGGTGGTAACCGTCTTGGCTCCAATTCTTTAATTGACTTGGTTGTATTTGGACGTGCGGCAGGCCTTCGCTGTGCTGAACTCCTTGATCCGAAAGAGGGACAAGCAGAGTTAGCGCCTGATGCGGGTGCAGAGAGCTATGCCAGATTAGAAAAAGCACGTACGGCAAATGGTTCACGCGGCACGGCTTCCATAAGGCTCGACATGCAAAAAACGATGCAAGATCACTGTGCGGTGTTCCGTACAGGTGAAAGCCTAAAAGAGGGCGTTGAAAAACTCGATTCAGTTTATAGCAGTATGGAAGATATTGGTGTGTCAGATCGCACACTTGTCTGGAATACGGATTTGGTTGAAACCTTGGAGCTTGAAAATCTCATGGACAATGCACTGGCGTCAATTGCCGCTGCTGAAAATCGCAAAGAAAGCCGCGGAGCTCATGCTCACGAGGACTTCCCCGATCGTGATGATAAAAACTGGATGAAGCATACGCTGACATGGGTAAATAAAGGCAAGGTGAAAATTGATTTCCGCCCTGTTCACGATTACACCATGACCAAAGATATTGATTACATTAAACCGAAGAAGCGGGTTTATTAGGCTTTGAATGGATGTTTCGGCTAAATATGTAACGCGCCATATAAAGGTTGGCGCGTTTGAGACCGAGAAGAAAATACCGTTCCTTAAAAACACTCGTACGGTGAGCGATCCTCATTATGTGGCACGGGAAGAATTGTCCGTAGCAATTGCTGAAATATGCAATGAGCTTGATGAGCAAGGCTATGAAGTGATTTCGGTGTTTCCGACGATAGGCGGCGTATCCAAAGCCACCACCCATTCAGGTTACGGGTATAGTGTAACCGATGGGGCAGTGATCACTGCAAAGCGAATCCAAGATTAGCCGTGCTAGCCTTTGTCTATTATGTGGCGGTCTATTTGTTTTGCATCATTTTTGTTAAACGCTTGATGCCTGGATGGCTAGGGGTTTCGTCACTGCCGGCATGGGAGCCGTATTTGCGGCGCAGAGCAATGAAGGGTTTTTCCACATAGTAAAACGAGAAGGCGGCAGCAACAAAACTTACGCCTACGGCTGCAACTCTGATGCTCAAGCTATCACCAAAGCCACGCACGAATAAATCGAGGATTGGCACATGCCATAAGTAAAGGGCATATGAAATTGAGCCAATCCATGCCAATGGCTTCCAATCCAGAATATGGAAAGCGAAACCAAGTGGCCGCCAATAATATAGATTAAGCATCAAGACGAAAATGGACGCTCCTTGTAGGGTGAAACGTAGTGTGTAGCGGAAGCTGTCATCACGGATGAGGAAGGACATTGCCAAGCCCACAAGCGCTATTGCGAAGGGCATAAAACCGATAAGATGTTTAAGTTTTTTAGCGGTTCCGGCGATATGTAATACGACGGATAATAAGCACCCCCAAGCAAGGCTGTCGATACGTGCATCGGTCATCATGTAATTATAATCTGCAGCAGGGAGATTGGTGCCAAAATTGATGTAAGACCGCCATAGGAAAGCCAGAATAACAATCCCCCCAAGTGCGAGGGATAGGTGACGCCAGTTCTTGCGAAAGAGGACGATAAGAAGAGGGAACCCAAGATAAAAATGCTCTTCTACTGCCAGTGACCACAAATGTGTCCATGGCATAAAGGGGAGCTCGCCTCCGATACGGGAGGTGACTTGGAAAATATTGGTGAAATACCCAACGCCGGCGGCGACTTCCATTGGCGCAGGATGACCATAACCAAGTAAAATATACAGGCAGGCGGTCAAATAAAGCATGAACAATAGGGCTGGGTAAAGCCTGATAATTCGGCGCATATAAAATTTTCGTAGTTTCACATTCCCTTGAGCTTCGGACTCGGCCAGCAATAAGCGGGTAATGAGGAAACCGGAGATGAAAAAGAACATGGTCACGCCAAATCCGCCAGGAACGATATGCTCAAACCCCATATGGGCGACAATCACAATCAGAACCGATAAGGCACGTAGCCCGTCTAGCCCAGGGATGTGGCCATAGGATGAAGTTGCAGGTAATTGTGCCAAAATATTGGTTTTCATGGTTCACACGTCCTATTTTGGGGCGTTTTTCTCAAAAATGTGCCCGTTCACTCTATATGTGTGTTTCCCTTGCAGGATATATGCCGATTTGGGGAGGGCACGGAATGGCCCGTAAACCACCATGGTTTCGCCTTTGTCGTGTCTAAATTGAAAATTACCCCTTGTTGGGAAATCAATTTTGAAAGGGAATGTTTATGCTAATTTCATCAACAAGATTAGGACGCTCACTCGGGCTAAAATTACTTTTGGTTTGTGGATTGGTATTGCTCATGGCAATTCCGGCCTTGTTTATTTCATTTATTAGCTATGACAGAACAAATCGGGCGCAAGGGGTCATGCAAGACGTCGGTGAAAGGTATGGCGGCGAGCAAACTCTTCTCGGCCCGGTTCTCGTGGTACCGTATCATGTCATTAATGATGAGGGGAAAATGAAATCGCGTGGGGAGTATGTTGTTTTCGCCGAAGAAGGGAAAATTGATATTCCGGACTTGAAAACACAAATCCGTAAACGGTCGCTGTATAAGGTGCCAACCTATGAAGTGGATGCAAAAATTCAGGCTAGATTTGAACTGCCGCCAGCTATTGGCATCGATAGCAAAGAAGAAAGCGGTATTATCTGGGGGAAGGCGAAAATCCTCGTTGGGGTTAGCGATGTCAGAGGATTACGCGATGATGTGTTTTTGACTTTGCAAGACGGGACAATTCGAAAATTTACCCCTGCTATTTATCAGGAAGATATCAGCAACACAGTCATTGCTGCAAAGGAAGGCATTGTCAGCCACAAAGGTTTTCAGTCACTGACCAATTTACAATATATGCAAGTTGATGCTGATGATTTGCTTCAAGCAGATGGAAAATTTGAGCTTGGGATGGAGCTTTCCCTGACAGGGTCATCTCGATTGTCATTTGTTCCCTTCGCCAAGAGCACAAAGGCTTTTGTTGGTGCTGATTGGCCACACCCCGGTTTTAGCGGCAAGTTCCCGCCTATCGAACATGCAATCTCCAAACAAGGGTTTTCGGCTAGTTGGTCTGTACCTTTTTTGGCCCGAGGCGTGGCGGGTTTAGGGGCGGCTCATACGCTCAACTTGTATAATATGATGAACCAAGACATGAGTGTGAACCTGATTGACCCTGTAAATACATATCAGAAAGTAAACCGCGCCCTTAAATATGCCGTGCTGTTTATTGGGATTGTCTTTTTGACTTACTTTTTGTTCGAGGTCATTGTCGGGGTGAGAGTACATGCGGCGCAATATGTTTTAATTGGCTTGACGCAATGTATCTTTTATCTTTTGCTTCTCGCTTTCTCTGAACATATCGGGTTCGCGGCTGCGTTCGCAGTAGCCGCATTGGCAACCGTTGCCGCAACGGCTGGATATGCGAGCGCTGTATTTGGCGATAAAAAATACCGTAAGCGGGCAGCTGTAGTATTCTCCGGAGTGTATGGCTTGCTTTATGTGCTGATGCAGTTGGAAGATTTTGCACTCATGGTTGGCGCATTGTCTGCATTTTTGGCGATTGCGGGTACGATGTATCTTACCCGTAATGTGAATTGGTACGGGGACGATCAATCGGTTAACCAAATCGCATAATTCCTATGAAAGGCCCACTTGTTAAAAAGGGCGCTAGTGATTAAGATGTGCGTATGAAATATTTACGTGAAACATTTGTTTTAAGCGCCCTTGGTCTTTCTTTATCATTTACCGCCATTGCCGGCCCGTTTGAAGACGGTCTGGGGGCTTATAATAACAGGGAATACGAAAAAGCGGCGACTAAGTGGCGTACGGCGGCCCGAGGTGGAAACGCCGAAGCGCAATTTAACCTTGGCTATATGTACCTGAATGGGCAGGGATTAAATATCTCCCAGTCGCAAGCTATTTTTTGGTATAAAAAAGCAGCAGAACTTGGTCATAAAGATGCCAAGGCGGCTTTAGAACGCCTAGGTACCGAGGGAGTTGAGCGTAAGAGATCCGTTGATAATATGGACGGCGAACAGCAGGAAAAAGTGCAGGTCGCTGCACTTACCCCTGAGTTTTTGCCCGTTGAAACGAATGTAGACCTCGAAATACCGCTTGTTGAAAAACCAGTTATTGAAGAACCGCCAGTTGAAATATCATCGGTGGAAACTGATGTTTTGCCTGAAACGCCGCCTGTTGAAATCGCCATCAGAGAAGTTAGCCAAAGTGAATTTGCCAAGACATTACCGGAAGTGTTCCTGCCCATAAAAAAAGCGCAGATGGACCGGATCGTCAAGCCGCCGAAAAACCTATCTGTTTTACCGTTACCAAATCCAGACTTTGATGATGGCAGTGAGCAATTTGAGCAAGGAATTGATGCTTATAACGCAGGTAAATATGGCACTGCTTTTATCTTTTTCCGTAAAGCGGCAACTAAAAATCATGCCAAAGCTCAGGATTATCTTGGCCATTTATATTTTACCGGTAAAGGGGTGGATAAGTCATATAATCAGGCACTAAACTGGTACCACAGGGCAGCAAAGCAAGGCAATATTCCTTCTCAGAAACAGCTGGCTTTGATCTATTCCACAGGGCGTTACGGGGTCAAAAAATCAGCGAAAGAAGCGGCCTATTGGTATGAACAAGCGGCTGAGCTTGGTGATGTACCGGCTATGTATCATATCGGCATTGCTTATTATGAAGGTAATGGGGTCAAAAAGTCAAAATCACGGGCGGTTGACTGGCTTAAACAAGCTGCAGATGTCGGCTATGAACCTGCGGAAATAAGATTGCGGTTTATCGCGCTAGAGTAATTGGCTAAAATTGAAAAATCCTTGAATTTAAGGGTTTTCATATGAGGGTAAAAAGGCCATACTTAGGCAAATCAATTGGAGTCCCTCATGGTTGAACTTGCGCTTCCAAAAAATTCTAAAATAGGCAAAGGTAAATCTTGGCCTGTCGGCGTGAGTGCGAAACGCACCAAAACCTTTAAAATTTATCGCTATAGCCCTGATGACGGCTCAAACCCGACATGGGATAGCTATACTATTGATCTGGATGATTGCGGGCCAATGGTGTTGGACGCATTGATTAAGATTAAAAATGATATTGACCCGACCATCGCATTTCGCCGGTCTTGCCGCGAAGGGGTGTGTGGATCATGTGCTATGAATATTGGCGGGCGCAATACATTGGCATGTACGAAAGGGATTGATGAGTTCAAAGGCAATACGATTACGATTTCGCCTTTGCCGCACATGCCTGTTGTCCGTGACCTTGTGCCGGATTTATCTAATTTTTATGCGCAATACGCGTCTATCGAACCGTGGTTACATACAACCACCCCAACGCCGCAAAAAGAGTGGAAGCAAAGCCCCGAAGACCGAGATAAATTGGACGGGTTTTACGAGTGTATTCTTTGTGCGTCTTGTTCAACGTCTTGCCCAAGTTATTGGTGGAATGGTGATCGTTATCTCGGCCCTGCTGTATTATTGCAGGCTTATCGTTGGTTGGTGGATAGCCGCGACGAAAGTACGGGCGAACGTCTTGATGAACTTGAAGATCCGTTCCGTCTTTACCGTTGTCATACGATTATGAATTGTACCAATGTTTGCCCTAAAGGTCTAAACCCTGCAAAAGCTATTGCCGAGATTAAGACAATGATGGTTGAACGGGCGCTTTAACCTAGCTCTTCGACTAATTTTCTGACATGTGCCGTGGCGTACTGTGAATGATTAGGCAGTGTTGTCGGGTCTATACTCGGTCCAAATACGATGTGAGGACTTTGTCCTTTTTTATTGAGTAGTTCATGGAACAAGGTGATGTCTCGTAACTCGCTATTTAACAGGGAAACGAAATAATACAAGGCCGAGTTGCGCGACTTTATGTGCAAGGGGATAATCGGAATATTGTGTTTTTTTGCCATGGATACAGCTGTCGTATTCCAATCTCTATCAACCAAGCCCGAAATACTCAGTTTGGCCAAAGCCCCTGACGGGAAAATGACGATAGCTTTCTTTT
>JAJRSG010000191.1 GCA_024278915.1 Alphaproteobacteria bacterium | reverse complement strand
ATTCCCAATGCGTTCGGCGACTTGCTGGCGCGCCCAGTAAATATCAACGCTATCATCAAAATCGATCGTTATATCAGCAATGGCGTATTTCGCCATTGAGCGTAATACTTTCTGACGCGGAATCCCAAGTAGTTCCATTTCAAGAGGAGCAATTACGCGTAGCTCTACTTCTTCGGGCGTCATGCCCGGTGCTTTCATAATGATTTTTACTTGTGTCGTAGAAATATCTGGAAAGGCATCAATTGGTATTCGCAAGAAGGAGAGGGCGCCAACGATCAACATGACCAATGTTAGTGCTATAATGAATAGTCGTTGGGTGAGGGAGAAACCGATAATTTTTTTAAGCACTATTCCGCCCCTTCAAGGCTAATTGCTTTTAGTTCGGTTAGGCCACTTACGGCTACGACATCACCTGCGCGAAGGTCTCCGGTAATCGTGGCAAAACCACGGGTACGGCCTTTGATTTCTACATCAATTGGCGTAAACCCTCCATTTATTTGCTGGAATACACTTGTCGTGCCGTTTAAACGAATAATGGCAGAAGAAGGTACTCTAACCATATTGTTAGCTGGGCGGGATTTGGAAATGTTTACTTGTGTTAACTGTCCCGGATTAAGCCCTGAACCCGCAGGCACCTTGGCAATCAAGAGGGCCGATTTTGTTTTTGGGTCAATCAACCTTGCGGTTGAGACGATTTCGCCGCGCGACCCGTCATCAAAACCGATACTGTCGCCGACATGGATTTGCCCAACCAAGTCTGCGGGAACTTGCACTTCTGCCCAAAGGTCTTCTGAAGTATAAAGCGCACTGACCGCTACCATTGGCTCTACACTTTGTCCTACTTGTAAATTAAAGTCTTCTATACGTCCATTTGCAGGTGCCTTGACGAAATATTGTGAATGACCCGCGCCATGGACGGTTTGAAGGGGGGTTCGATGTTCATCGACCATGGCGCGGGCGCGCATAACAGTTGCTTTTAAAGGTAAAAGCGTTGTGCCAGCGGCTAACCCTGCATCAACTAATTTTTGTTGCTGGGATAAGGCGGTATTCGCGACCTCAAGTTCACCCTTGGCGGCTTCGAGACCTATTTTCACTTCTAGGTAATCACGGCTGCTAATCGTGAATAAAGTTTGGCCTATTGTAATTTTTTGACTTGGAAGGACATGAATTTTTGTGAGTACACCATCAAATGGGATTGTGATTGCTTTCATGCTTGTACGCACAGGAATGATTTTAGCAGGGACATTGGCCAAAGATATATCCCCAGCAGGTTGGCTAGCTTGTGCAGTAATTCCAAGGCGTGAAATTTGTTGGTCTGTTAAGCTCACCATTTCAGACGCGAAGGCACCCATAGGTAAAGAGGCTAGTATGGCCGTACTGATGACCAAGGAAAAAAGTTTCGTGCGCATAATGCCCCCATTTATAGAATCACAATAATTAGAATTAGAATGAATATAAAATCAACCTGAAAGGAACCTGAAAACCAAAGTTTTTACAGATTATATTTCAATTGCTTTTAGATTAAATGGTTGTACCGAAAATAGTGCCGATCATTGCCGTAACGATCATGGCAAAAGCTCCCCAAAAGCTGACACGTAAAGTCGCTTTCCAGGCAGGGGCGCCTCCCATTTTGGCTCCTAGTGCGCCTAAAAGTGCAAGGAAACAGAGTGAAGCGATTGCGACAGACGGAATAAGTTTTGTCAATGGTACGACCATGGCAATAAAAAGAGGCATAGCAGCGCCAATGGTGAAGGTTGCAGCCGAAGTAACCGCCGCCAGAATGGGGCGTGCTTTGGTAATTTCGTTGATACCCAGCTCGTCACGGGCATGTGCCGCTAGCGCATCATTT
>JAJRSG010000190.1 GCA_024278915.1 Alphaproteobacteria bacterium | reverse complement strand
TGCTCTGCCTGTGTTGTATTAGGTGGAGGGGGATATAATCCTTGGACGACAGTACGTTGTTGGGTCGGGCTTTGGGGGCGCTTGGCGGGCTTTGATTTTCCCGACCAGTTACCGCAAAATGTACAAAATATATTAGGGAGATTTGATTCTGATTTGATCGATGAAGAAGACAGAAATGAGAGTTGGTTGACGTCATTACAAGACAAGCCGAACTTTGGTGAAGTCAGAGAAAATGTGAAAAGATTGACGCAAATATTGAAAAGCAGATGAGAATATTTTATTTGCTGTATTGCACTGTAAGTGAGACGCTGTCATACTCACATTAGAATATGCTAATATAAGGCGGGGAAAAACGTGAACTGGATTGATGGATTTAGCCAAATCGAGGCTTTAGAAGACGCAGAATTTGATGCCCAATTAGTGGCAGATATGCAGGCGAATGCCCATAATATATTGGGTCGCGAAATCCGTTTTTCTACACCTACTTTTAAAGAGTTCGAAACAACAGAGCTTTCAGGGTGTGGAAAAAATTCATTTCCGGCTTTTTCAATTACAGGGGCTGCGTGTGCGTTAAACTGCGATCATTGCCAAAAGAAGATTCTGGAACCAATGATTCCCGCTATCAAGCCAGAAATACTGGATCAAAAGGTTCGCGACCTGATTATGATGCAAGACTTGCAAGGATTTTTGCTCTCTGGCGGCTCAAATGCGAAAAACGAAATTAAATATGATCGGTTTTTGCCAGTAGTGGAAAAGCTGAAACATGATTTTCCCCACTTAAAAGTTGCTTTGCACACGGCCCTACTTGATGAAGCCGCGGCCAAGCGCATGGAAAGCGCAGGGGTAGACACGGCCATGATGGATGTGATTGGTGCCGACGAAACCATCAAGGAAGTGTATAAGCTTGATCGCCCCGTTGAAGATTTTGAGGCCACATTAGCAGCTTTGACCTCCACGAAAATGCAAATCAGCCCCCATATTGTTATCGGCCTGCACTACGGGAAATTATTAGGAGAGGCGCGGGCTTTGGATATTTGTGCGCGCTATGACATTCAGGCCTTGGTGCTTGTGGTGATTATGCCGTTTTATTCTAAGCCAGGCACATTTGCGACACCGTCTACTACGGATGTGGGGCGCATTTTCCTAGAAGCCCGCAAGCGTATGGGTGACAAACAGGTATTACTTGGCTGTGCACGGCCTGCTGGCATGCACAAACGAGTGACAGATGCTTATGCTGTTATGGCCGGGTTGGACGGAATTGCCTTTCCTGCTGATGGTTCGCTGGCCACCTGTCAAATGATTGGGCGTAAACATCATCAGGAACACGCGTGTTGCTCAATCAAGCTCGGAGCAGATAAGGCGGCCACGACTAGCGCGACTTGCGCGGCGTAAATGGAATATGATCTTGTCATCAATGGCCTAGGTCCGGCGGGGGCGAGTGCTGCTATTGAAGCGGCGAAAGCTGGCTTGTCTGTGGCGGCGTTTGAAAAAAAGGCTGTGGCAGGATTTCCTGTGCAATGTGCTGAGTTTATTCCAGCCATGCTTGACGCAGGCGATTTGGTGATTTCGGAAACCAGTGTGCAAAAAATTAGCGAGATGATTACCTTCGTTGAAGAAGATACACCTGACCTGACTAAGAACTTTTCCGGTCATATGATTGACCGTCGAGCCTTTGATGCATCTTTGGTGAAAAAGGCTGAACAGGCTGGAGCGGCATGTACATTCGGCGTGAAAGTTAAAGAAATAAGTAATGATGGTAAGTTGTTGTTATCAAATGGAAAAAAAGTTACTACTAAGGTTATATTGGGAGCCGATGGCCCACATTCTCTTGTGGGGAAATCGATCGGGTGTGTGAACACAAAAATTGTCGAAACGCGGCAAATAAGTGTTGCGCTGTTAAAGCCGCACATGGCGACAGATATCTATCTCTCCAATCAAATTCCGGGTGGTTATGGCTGGATGTTCCCCAAGGGGGATGTCGCTAATATTGGTCTTGGAGTGTATGCAGATCAGAAAGAACTTTTAAAGCCTGCGCTTGAAAGTTTGCACAAACGGATTGCAAAAACTGGGCAAGTCGGCAATGAAATTATCGGGTATACGGGCGGCGCCATTCCCGTTGGCGGGATGATTGGTGTGTCTGGAAAACTCGGTCAGTCTTTGGTATTATTAGCGGGTGACGCGGCAGGACTGACGAACCCGGTAACAGGGGCAGGTATTGCAGCGGGGGTCATGTCGGGAAGGTTGGCAGCTGAGGCGATTATCGCGTATCTTTCTGGTGACGCAGAAGCCGTTGACATTTATCAGGAAGACCTTGAAGATTTATTCGGCGCAAGTTTGCGCCGAGCTGTGGCAAGAAGAAAAGAACTCATGGACTTGGGCGCAGCTCAAGGCGGGTTAAGTAAAGATGCTATGCGCGGTGCGTGGATAGCCTATGAAGATTATTGGCGTAAAGTTGAAGCGGCCTAAAAGGAGAGACAGATGAGTTGTGTTAAAACGGATGGTGTGCAGGTAGAAAAAAATTCGGCTGGACTGGATATTAATACACCTGAGATCATGCAACCGCGCGGGTTTGCTATGCCACCTAAAGAACTTCGCAATGGGGGACGTGTGAAGGCCAATGATGTGGTGCCAAAAGGCGTGTATCTGCCAAATAATAACATCCAGACTCCGAATATGACATCGCCTGAATATGTGCAGCTTTCAACAGCGGCGGCTTTGACTTTGGGTTTAATGCCAGGCGGCATGTATAATTGTTCGTGTACGCGATGTTTGAATATCTTACTGACATATCCAGAAGGCTGTCGCGCTAATTGTGCTTATTGTGGGCTTGCCCGTCACCGTGAGGCAGATCGGGATTATGCGGATCGTAATTTCATTCGTGTGGATTGGCCATCTGTGCCGATGAAACAAGTGGCAGAAATTGTAGCCAAGCAGATTAAAGAAGACGGGGAAACTCCTTTTCACCGTATGTGTATCTCTATGATTACCCATCCGAAATCGGATGCCGACACACGGACTGTGCTAAAGACATGGACTGATCATGTTAGCCCTGATGATGTTGCGATCTCTATCTTGTCCAATCCGACAACGATGAACCGTGAAGATCTGGTTGTCCTAAAGGACATGGGGACGGATATTTTTACGGTTGCGATTGACGCGGCAACACCGGATGTATTTGACCGCACACGGGGCAAGGGTGTGCAATCACCCCATACCTTTAAAAAATACTGGGATACAATTTTGGAGGCCAAAGATATTTACGGCGACCAAAAATTTGGCGCGCATATCATTGTTGGCATGGGCGAAACTGAATACGAAATGCTTTCATTGGTACAAAAATTGGTTGATTTGGGCGGACATTCCCATTTGTTTGCGTTCTACCCAGAGCAAGGCTCTTTGATGGACCATTTACCAAGCACACCGCGTGACCAATGGCGACGAGTGCAGCTTGGGCGTTATTTAATTGATTATTCTGGCGTGCGTGTCGAGCATATGAAATTTGACGAGCTGGGTCGCGTAAAAGATTTTGGTCTGCCTAAAGCAGAATTGGAAATGATCATTGAGACAGGTCTTGCCTTTAGGACGTCTGGTTGTCCGGGTAAATTCGCCGAAGATATTTCAGCATGTGATCGGCCATATGGCGATAGCCCTGTGTCTGATATTGCCAGTTATCCATTTAAGCCTGAAGGTGCCCATATGCGCAAAATTCGTCAGCAACTCGATATGGAAAAACCGGGCGAAAGCTATGAACAGGGTGAAGAGTTCGACGAGCTTTAAATGGTGCAAATCGCTGTCATTGATACGGGGCTTCGTACGGGGCGCGAGAACATCTCTCATGACCAAGCCATGATTGATGCTCATGTTGAGGGACTGATAGGTGATAGCTTCAAGTTTATTCATTTCAAACCATGTGCGCTCATCGGACGGCATCAGGATTTAGCGCAAGAATTAAAGCTCGACGAGTGTGCGAAAAGGGGGGTGCAAACTGTTCGCAGGGTGACGGGTGGAGGCGCGATTTATTTTGACGCAGGGCAACTCGGTTGGGCGCTCATATGCGACCGTAAAACAGTTGGTGGAAACCTGAGTGAAATTACAGAAAAAATATGTACTGCTGCCGCCGTAGGTTTGTCGACATTAGGGATTGATGCCCAATTTCGACCCCGTAATGACATAGAGGTTAGCGGGCAAAAAATTTCAGGAACAGGCGGGTTTTTTGATGGAAATACTTTGATGTTTCAAGGGACTGTATTAATTGATTTAAGTCCTGATGTGATGATGTCAGTGCTTAATGTCCCACAACATAAGCTGGACAAACATGATTTGGATAAGGCAACGCAAAGAGTAACATGCTTGCGGGCTTTGCTGGGAGAAGCGCCGTCAATTGCGGCTGTAGAAGCTGCACTCATGGCTGGATTTGAAACACATTTAGGGTTTGATATGGTAGCTGGATTCATGCCGAAAGCTGTTGAAGAATTGGCCGAGCAATATCACCGAGAAGAGATTGGAACAGATGAGTTTGTTGCCGAAATAAATGACCCTGCGCGATTGCCGAATGTACTGGTAGGGAGCAATGAAAAGGGAAATTTGAAAGCCCATGTACGGTTGGAGGGGCCGCGCTCCAACCGATTGCGAGAAGTGATTTTTACGGGCGATGTTTTCGTCACACCGCCCCGTACATTAATGGATTTGGAGGCACACTTGCGAGGCGTCAATATTGATAAATTAGAAGAGCAAACACATGCGTTTTTCAACCGTACAGAGGTTGGTATGATAAGTGTTCAACCCGGTGAATTTAGCGCCGCAATCATGAGTGCAATCCGATGAAAATTTTAACCGTTATCCAACACACCTCAGCCGATTATTTTGGCCTGATGGAAGATCATCTTGAAGGCCGTCGTATTGGCTTTAACTATCACCGACCATTTACGGAAAGTGGGATCGTTCCAGCTTTTAGCGCGGTAGGGGACGGCCTCGTCTTGTTGGGCGGTGGAGTATGGGGCAGTGCAGGGGAGCGCGATGTCCCGACCCTGAAAGAAGAAGTTAAGTTGGCCCGTGCTTGTTTTATGGCTGGTATTCCTATTTTGGGGATTGGCTTGGGCGCGCAAATTTTATGTTTAGCTGCAGACGGGAGTGTGGAAGCTGCGCCTCTAACATTTAGCTGCGGGATGGCCAAGCGAGTAAATGCGGATGTGTTAAATGGCTTTATGCCCGAAGAATATATTAATCCCGTTTATATGCGTGACCGCCCTGTGCCGCCTTCATATGCAAAAATTCTGTCAACTGATGAGCAGGGGCACCCTGCGGCGTTCCAAATCGGCAAGAATGTACTTGGTTTTACAGGGCATCCCGGATTTAAACTGGCCATGGCTGAAGATTTAATTATGGAATTTGAAGAATCACCGCCAGATACTGGCCATGTTGTAGAGGCTTTGGGGGCGAAAAAACACGCTATTGGTGATGCGCTTGTGCCTTTGATGACTGGTGTCGTGCAAATAATGGGGTGGATGGAGAAATAATCCAGTAAAACCCTTGCATGTATTAGCATTCTCTAATATTCTATTCCGAATAGATATGTGCCCATTAGAAGCACTGGGAAGATTACGGACATCGGGCCGTATTATAAACGCAAGGAGTAGCTCATGGCTGAGAAACTAATAATTGTTATGGCGAATACGGATCCAAGTAATGGTGAAGAGTTAGGCGCGCCTTTCTTTCAAGCAACTGTTGCTGCTGCTATGGACTACGAAGTCGAAGTTATTTGCACGGCGACATCCGGTATTTTGATGAAAAAAGGTTTTGCCGAGAAATTGGTTGTTAAAGAGGGTTCTCATAAAAATGTTTATGAGTTTATCCAAGATGCTCATGAAGCCGGCGTGAAGTTTTTGTGCTGTTCTCCGAATTTGGATTTATTCGATATGACCAAAGAAGATTTAATTCCTGAATGTTCAGGCATTGTCGGCGGTGCGTATCTGATCGAAGAGTTAATGGAAGAAGACGAAACCCGGGGTATGACATATTAGGAGGCCCTTATGGGACACCATTCCACTACAACCCGCGTTCAAAAATATATAGGCGACCCGACTGAAGGCTTGGTTAAAGAGGTTAGCTATGAGGTCATGGAAGAAATTTTCCAAGATATTCAAAGTGACCTGCGGTTTGACCATGAATTAAACGGGTGTTTGAATTGCGGTATTTGCACGGCAACATGCCCTGCCGCTCATTATTATGATTTTTCTCCTCGAGAAATCGTACAGTTATTATGGACGGAAAACCTTGAAGGCATTTATGATGCCATGCAGGAAAAAATCTGGTCATGTGCGCAGTGTTATACCTGTGCCGCCCGTTGCCCATTCGGTAATTCACCGGGGGGACTGGTTATGTTAATGCGCGAGACTGCCATTAAACATGGCATGGAATCGGCCAAATCAGTGTTGCGCCCGTTTTCTCGTGTGATGTTGAAGCTGATTTCAACAGGGAACCAATTGTCACCAGATATGATCAATCCTGATCATTTCGCTGACTGGGGACCAAATATTTGTAAGGTGGATGCGCCGCTAAAATTACTGCGCCAAGCGATTCCGATGCCAACGCTAAACACAATCAAGACGGCATGGGAAACAAATCTCAAAACCTCCATCGAACTTTATACAATTTGGGAAGAAACAGGCGTTTTGGATCAGCTTGAAACAATTGATGAGAACCTGTTCGACGTTATCGTTGATATTATGGACGAAAAACGTGACGATTGGGAAGACTTTCTCGACGAGGAAGAGGATTAGATTATGGCTAGTAATGACGAAAAATTCACCGGGCATGGTTCGGAATGGCGCGATAGCAATTTAAGTGAGGCTGATGCCACAAAGGCGACGTCTTGGGTTGAAGCCAAAATTGATAAACGCTCCATGTTGACCAATAAAGACCGCGTTCATGATATTCGTGATGTCATGTGGCAATTGGAAAAAGAAGGTGAAATTAAAGTTCACCGTATTCATGATGAACACGCACCACGCATTGCAAAAACGCTTTATGGTTGGGATAAAAAAATCCCGACCCGACAGCTTTGGCACCATAAATCTTGTGGCCAGTGCGGTAATATCCCAGGCTATCCGACATCTCTTTTATGGATGATGAACGAGATGGATATTCCTTATCTTGATGAAACCGATCAAACCTCTTGTACGGCATGGAATTACCATGGTTCTGGCATTGGTAATATTGAAAGCTTGGCTGCTGTATTCTTGCGCAATTTCCATCAGGCTTATGTTTCGGCGAAAGCTGAAGGTAAACCTGAAGGCTATTATTATCCACTTGTCCATTGTGGTACTAGTTTTGGTAATTACAAAGAAGTGCGTGAGTATCTCTTGCTATCTGCGGAACTACGGGACCGTGTGAAGAAAATTTTGGGCAAGCTTAACCGCCTTGTAGATGGAAAGCTGTTAATCCCTGAAGAAATTGTCCATTACTCGGAATGGGTACATGTGATGCGCGCAGATATTGCAGACCGCCAAACCATTGATGTGTCGGGGATTCGCTCCACCATTCATCCCGCTTGCCATGTCTATAAAATGATCCCGCAAGATGTGATATATGATGATGACGTGCTGGACGGCAACCGTGTGGCTGTATCAACAGGGATCATGCAATCCTTGGGAACTCAAGTGATTGATTATTCGACATGGTATGATTGCTGCGGGTTCGGGTTTAGACATATTATCTCCGAACGTGAATTCACTCGTTCCTACGCCATTGATCGCAAGATCAAAGTCATGATTGACGAAGCCAAATCTGATGTGATTATTGGCCATGATACAGGCTGTATTACCACGCTGGACAAGAATCAGTGGATCGCCAAAGCCGATGATCGTAATGAAGGTAAAAATTACGAAATTCCGGTTATTTCGGACATTCAATTCGCGGCACTTGCTTGCGGGGCTGACCCGTTTAAAATTGTGCAAAGCCATTGGCATGCTTCTCCGTTCGAGAGCTTGTTTGAAAAAATGGGTATTGATTGGGAAGCGAAGAAGGCTGACTTTGAGGCTTACCTCAAACAAGTTGAAGCTGGTAATCCCGATAATCTTTATGATCCGCGTCGCCGTATTACTGGTGGGCCGGGATATATCAATGTTGAAGAACGTAAAAAACTAGGAATGATGTAATGAGCAAACCAATTCTCGTCGTAGGTGCTGGCCCGTCTGGTCTGGCAGCCGCCCACTCACTCGCTTCAGTTGGCCAAAAAGTAATTTTGGTGGAAAAAGAAGATACACTTGGCGGGGCACCAATTTTGTCCGGCTATGCCAAACTCGTCCCCAGTGGCGAATGGGCCAAAGATGCGATCGGTTCAATGGTCGATCGGGTCGTGGATAATAAAAATATCACCATTCACAAAGGTATGACCGTCGATAAATTCACGGGTAAGCCGGGTGCATTTAAGGCTGAGCTTTCAAATGGAAAAAGCGTGAGCGCAGGGGCCACTATTCTTTGTACAGGATTTACCCACTTTGACAGTGTCAATAAACCAGAATGGGGCTTTGGTACATTTCCTGATGTTGTGACAACGACACAAGTCGAGCAAATGATTTCAAGTGGTCAGGGTGTTCGTCGCCCATCCAACGGTGAAAAGCCAAAGCGCGTTGCAATTTTACTTTGCGTTGGTTCACGTGACCGCCAAATTGGTCGTGAATGGTGTTCCAAAATTTGTTGTTCTGTATCAGCGAATATTGCGACTGAAATTCGTGAAGAATTGCCAGATTGCCATGTTTATATCTATTATATGGATATTCGTACCTTTGGTCTTTACGAAGAAGTGTATTGGAAATCTCAAGAAGAACACAAAGTTAAATACATCAAGGCTCGGATCGCCGAAGTAACTTCCGATGGTGATAAGGTCATCGTCAAAGGAGAAGATACATTGGTGAAACGCCCGATTACCATTCCGTTTGACATGGTTGTACATGCGGTTGGTATGGATCCAAATGTCGATAACATGCTAATTTCCTCTATCTTCGGGGTTGATTTGCATCATTGGGGCTATCTGGCGCAAGAAAACCTATATGGCACTGCAGGCGCGACAAGCCGTGCAGGTGTATTCGTTGCGGGTTCTGCAACAGGGCCGGAAACCATTGATGATAGTATTGCACAAGGGAATGCTGCCGCCATGTCCGCTCTGGCCAGTATCACCAAGGCATAAATTTTTATGGCGTCGTTCTTCTCTAGATTTCAAAACAAATCAGATGCGGTAGCTACACCAGTGCCGCGTACGATTTCGCTTGAGTTGAGCGGGCCAATCTTAAAAGAAACACTACAAAACCTGATAAGTGCCTGTGATGATGATGGTGGGGTTGAGCGCTATATTGAAGCACTTAAATTTAAAACTTCGCTTTTCCAAGATGCTTTTAAAAACAATGGTGAAGGTTTATCGGCTGAAAATTTTGTTAAACTTTGCATGTTCATGCCGACGGTAAGGCGCAGGATATCTTCATACGTTGAAGATGATAAATACCCTGAACTCTTGGCGTACATGAAAGGTTTGTTCGGAGAAGGGGATATTGATGCGCGAATTACTGCGTTTCAAAACAAGTTCCCGAAAGATAAGAAGCATCGCTGGGTGAAAGATTTGGCTGCTGAAATTCTCCACAACACCGATCCTGAACGCTATCCTTTAATGCAAAGATGGGTATGGGACCGTAAAGCAAATTCCGGTGTTATTCGCGAAATTTGGCACGGTGATGTGGACAGTGTCACTTTGGATGTTGACGATGATTATGAAGTGTTCTTGAAACTGCGCGAGGAATTATCCGGTTACCTTACGCAAAACGGGATATTTGCCGACGTTCTTTATTATGTGGACCTATTAAGCGCACAAAGTTACGCCAATTATATCGCTGCCCAAGGGGGGTTATATCTCAAGGCTGATTTTTCTTCAAAAGAAGAGCCTATTATATTCACGCGCCGTCTTCTTGGGTTGGACGGCGTTGCTGCAAAATCAAACCTAAGCATTCCTCCCTCAGTTATTGACGGAGAAGCCACCAAAAAACACTCGATTGACAATGTCCTTCGTATAAACGGGAGCACCTAAACATGGCGATCCATGAAAAAAGCCTCATCCGCCCTGAGAATATTTCCACCCACGAGAAGAAAATCGTGGACGGAATTGACGTATCAGGTGACTGGTCGACCTTTATTCACACACGGGTAGTGTCTGATTATAATGAAAACCTGCAAGAAGAAATCGCAGCATTACCAGGGGGAGAATATATCCACCGTTGTTGGCAGTGCGGCTCTTGTACAAATTCTTGTACGGTGAATGCAGAGAACCCAGATTTCAATCCTCGTTACTGGATTTATCTTATTCGGATTGGCATGGAGGAAGAACTTCTGCGTGATAAAGATATTATTTGGCAGTGCGTGTCTTGTAACAAATGTACATCGGCATGTCCGCGCGATGTGATCCCTGAGGGGGTCATGAAAGCGACGGCTCACTGGATGGAACTTAAAGGTCACACGGCCCCAACTCAGTCCACGATTTTCGATGAAGTGTTTACAGAACAAGTGATTAAACATGGTAAAATCGAAGACGGTGAAGTCCTCAAAGACTATATGAAGAGAACCGGACAGCCCCTTATGCAGGACTGGGTGATTCAATTAGTTAAAAATATGATGAAAGGTCTGCCAGTCATACAACTCATGCGTATGGGGCTTGCGACCGTGTTTCATCCAAAAACAAGTAATTGGGGCAGTGCCCGTCACGCCATTGAAGAACATATTGCCGAAGAACAAGCCGCGCACAAGAAAGCGCTTGGCCTAGACGCTGCGGAGTAGGGATAGATATGACTGTTATTATTGATAAAACTGACTTGAAGAAAAAATACAAGAAAGTCGCCTATTATCCGGGTTGTGCTTTGGAAGGCTCTGCCATTCCATATGATAAGTCTACCCGTGCGATTGGTAAAGCGCTAGGATTAGAGCTTGTCGACGTGAAGGACTGGAACTGTTGTGGGGCGATGGAAGTAAAAAATATTGACCCACAAGTGGAGACATATTTGTCGTCACGGGTGCTATCTAATGCCCAACACAAAAACGGCCTTGATGTGGTAATGGCGCCTTGTAATGGTTGTTATAAGAACCTGAAGCAAGCCGAGCATGAGCTTTCGCACAATGAAAAATCCAAAGAGGTTGTGAGCAAAATTTCCAAAAAAGCGGGTCATGAAACTTATGAAGCTGGTGGGGTTGAAACCATCCATGCTCTTGACTGGATTAAAATGGGTTACGGCGAAGAAGAGCTTCGTAAAAAAATCAAAGGCGGCCTTAAGGGGTTGAAAATAGCCAACTATTACGGTTGTATGTATACGCGTCCACGCCATATTTTCCCTGAGCAAGCAGAAGGGGCCGGCGGCGACAGCTTGACGAAGCCGCACTATATGGATGATCTATTGGCAGTTGCTGGTGCGGAGAATGTAGAGTTTCCGTTAAAAACAGCTTGCTGTGGAGGCGCACATACTTTGTCTGACTCAGATATGTCGACCAAGCTTGTTCTTAATATTTTAGAAGCTGCCGAAGCCGCTGGTGCAGAGGTGATTGCTACGGAATGTCCGACTTGTCATTCTGGCCTTGAAATGCACCAAATCCGTGCCCTCAAGCGGCTTTCCAAAGATACCAACGTAAAAGTCATCTATTTTACCCAGCTTCTTGGCATGGCGATGGGATTGTCGGCTCGTAAGGTTGGTTTGAACGGCAATATCTCCAACTCAACCAAGTTGATGAAAGAAAAAGGTATCCTTTAGTGAGAACCGTTGCTGAGCTTGAATCCTATATGGAGGCCTCGAAACCGGATATTGATGCGGTAGATTTAGCGGAACAATACCTTCAAGTCGGCGAAGAAATGCTTGAAAACTGGCTAGCTGCCAAAGATATGGCACCGACAACCGACACGAAAGAAGGCTTTCGGGTTTTGGCCTTGCATCGTCAGGGATGTAAGGGCGATCCGAGCTTTAATGCATGCCGCGAGACGTGCCGCGAATTGGCTTATTATTACAATCTGATTACCCTTGAAAAAGGGCATGAAGATACAGGAAACCGTTTGAATATGATGGAGATGGTTGCTAAGCATTTGGTATTGTTTATCGGGTCTAAAATGCAAGAAGCGAATGTGGGCGAGTTTTGTTGCTCCGCGAAAGTAAATAGGCTAAACAAAAATGGAATTACGACAATGACAGGAGAAAATCATGGCTAATGTACGCGGATGTAACCTTCCCGATGATCTACTTTATGATGTTGAGAACCACACATGGTTCACAGAAACTGGTGACGGGAATGTAAAAATGGGCATGACAGCGATTGCTACGGCATTGGCTGGTGAACTCGTAGCTTTTACGCCGAAGAAAGTTGGCCGCAAAGTTCGCGCTGGCAAATCTTGTGCCACGGTTGAAAGCGGCAAATGGGTTGGCCCTGCCAAATCACTCGCCGCTGGTGAAGTGATTGACGTAAACGCGGCGCTGGTTGAGAATCCAAGCCTTGCGAATGAAGATCCATATGCAAATTGGATGGTTGTTATTTCCCCTGAAGACTGGGACAGCGTAAAAGGTGATCTGGTTTTAGGTAGCGAAGTGGCCGCGCCTTATGAAGCGAAGATGGATGCAGACGGTTTTGCTGGCTGCGACGCTTAATTAAATAGGACGATGTGGGCATGGAAATGGACTTGGAAGATTTAGGAGAGAATGCACAGAAAGCGTGTTCGCTTCTTAAATCTATGGCCAACGAATCACGGTTGATGATTTTGTGCCAATTAACTGAAAAAGAAATGTCCGTAGGGGATTTATTAAAGCAAGTCCCGCTTTCCCAGTCCGCATTATCACAACATCTTTCCATGCTCCGGCGCGAAGAAATCGTCACAACGCGCCGTGAAGCCCAGTCCATAAAATATTCTTTGGCAAGTGATGGTGCTCGCGCCTTAATTGGTGCTCTTTACGAAGTGTATTGTAAGCAACCGGAAGACGCCGACTCATAGTTGTTTTAGGGGTTTACGAAATAGTAACCATAACAAATCCTAAACACGTCTTTAATTCAATATTTCCCTTATTCATGTATGAGAGCTGGACGGTCTTAAAGTGAGTAAGTATTGCAATCTACAATTAACAACCTAAATACGGCGGCGCACCGTCCCCACAAGCACTTTACGGCGCTTGACGGGTTTCGTGGTGTGTTGGCGTTGATGATTGCCATGTATCATACCATGTGGATGAGCCATGTGAATTCAACTACTTTCTTCACCAATGGTCCGGCTCTTGTCGATTTGTTTTTTGTTTTCTCCGGTTTTTTGATGTTTACCCTGTATAACAGACGTATAAATTCCGGCAGTGATGCCAAGCAATTTATTAAAAGGCGCTTTGCTAGAATTTACCCTTTGCATTTCTTCATGTTGCTTGTGGCCTTAATGTACGGGGTTGCAAGAGTTTGGATGCATTATATTGGTATTGCCACTTATACCGAAGGTGAAATTTTACCGTTTCAGGCGGGGGCTTCTGAAACATTATGGAGTTTTTTCACAAACTTGACCTTGCTACATTCCATGGGACTGCATGATAGCTTGTCATATAATATGCCAAGTTGGACGGTCAGTGTGGAATTTTACACTTATTTTGTTTTTGCGGCGATGATGATGTGGGCGAGACCACATAAATTATGGCATTTCGGGCTGATTTGTCTCGCGGTCGCCACTAACTATTACGTGCTGTCGACCCTCAAGCCAAACCTTGATTTTCATTACGACCTTGGATTTTGGCGTTGTTTAGGAGGCTTTTTTACAGGGGTCGTGACCGCCTATGCATATGCGAATATAAAGCCGTGGCATAAACAGCTAAAAGAGAATTTACCGCCAAAAACATTTTCTACCTGGGCAATGATTAGCGAATGCTTTGCTTTGTTGGTTTTGATTGGGTTTATCATCTATTTTCCAGGAAGGGCTCA
Source organism: Alphaproteobacteria bacterium (assembly GCA_024278915.1). Classification (GTDB taxonomy): domain Bacteria; phylum Pseudomonadota; class Alphaproteobacteria; order Caulobacterales; family Maricaulaceae; genus Robiginitomaculum_A. The sequence continues at coordinate 9,258 of JAJRSG010000190.1, read as the reverse complement.
GTTTTTGATAGCTCCCGTAGCTTTTATCTTCGTCTTGATCTTTGCCTTTGATATGGGGCCAATTTCCAAAGTTCTTGCCTTGAAACCATTTCGATATATCGCGAAAATATCCTATTCCATCTATATGGTGCATATTCTTTTTTCATTGATGTTTGCAATTTTTGCTGAAAAGGTCATGCCTATTATTGCGGGGCCATTGTGGAATGCCAGCCAATATCCGGGAGATCTTTTGCTCATTCCGTATTTGACAAGTGTCTTGGTTTTTTCCCATTTTTGCTTTCATTATATTGAGATGCCTGGGCGGAAGGCATTACTTGCATATGGTTTTACGGATAAGTTGACAAAACTCTTTCTTTGGCGAAAAGCGCGCAAGGCTTGAATCAAATACAAAATAGCATTAGATGACCTTATGACCCAAACACCCTATGATACATTAGGCCAACTTGGCCAAAATACGGACTTACCGCGTTCCCCGCACGAAGCAAAGCTTGAGCGTGTTGAAAACCCTTCGCCTGATGCTCCCTACATGATTAGATTGGTTAGTCCTGAATTTACTTCATTATGTCCGGTAACAGGACAGCCGGACTTTGCCCATTTGGTCATTGATTATGCGCCGGATAAATGGATCGTCGAGAGCAAATCATTAAAGCTCTATCTGGGTTCTTATCGCAATCATGGTGATTTTCACGAAGCGTGTACAGTCGGGATTGGCAAGCGTTTGGTCGACGAGTTATCGCCGCTTTGGCTTAGAATTGGCGGCTATTGGTACCCTAGAGGCGGTATTCCGATTGATGTATTTTATCAACATAAAACACCCCCCGAAGGACTTTGGGTTCCCGATCAAGGGGTGCCCCCATACCGTGGTAGGGGCTAGCTACACGTTTTTGTGATAACGCTATTGTGCCCTTGGATAAGCTGAAAGGGCCTCCTATATTGACAGGCAAGCTAGGCTTTTAAGGAGTGTCGGATGAGTGTTGTAGCAATTTCGAAAACGGATGATGTCATCGAACAAGTTTGGGGGGCTTTGAACGCGGAAGCTCGCGAATTCACAGCCACTGAACCCGCTTTAACATCTGTATTATATGCTTCTATTTTGGATCAGAAGACATTTTGTCGTGCGTTGGCGCACCACCTTGCAGAGAAACTGGCAACACAAGATTTAGCTGCCCTGATGCTCCGCAAAACATTTATGGAAATATTCACGGCGCAAATGGGGGACGACAACAGCATTGTCGTTAGTGCGGCGAATGATTTAATGGCGGTGCGAGAACGTGATCCTGCTTGTAACACCTATTTGCAGTGTTTTTTGTATTTCAAAGGATTTTCAGCCTTGCAAACCCATCGGGTCGCACATGCTTTATGGGGGCAGGGCAGAACCTTGCTTGCTTATCACTTGCAAAGTCGCTCTTCTGAATTATTTGGTACGGATATCAATCCGGCGGCAAGGTTTGGTTCCGGTATCATGCTCGACCATGCCACTGGTTTGGTCGTTGGGGAAACCAGTGTGGTCGGCGATGGTTGCTCGATCTTGCACGGGGTAACTCTTGGCGGGACAGGTAAAGATAGCGAAGACCGACATCCAAAAATTGGGAAAAATGTTTTGATCGGTGCAGGTTCTAAAATTTTAGGTAATATTACTGTCGGGGAAGGTGCTCGGATTGCATCGGGTTCTGTGGTGCTGAAAAACGTACCCGCCCATTGCACATTTGCTGGCGTACCCGCCAAAGCTGTTGGTGGACCATGTTGTGAAAACCCTGCTGCCCAGATGGATCAAATTTTAGATTAAAGCAGACAATAGCATTTGATTTAAGCTTGCGAACCGTTAGTATTTGCACAAATTTTACCGGAGAAGATAATGACCGCAGAACAAATCGCAAGCGTGCAAGCATATTTATGTAAACGCTTTGAGACACAAAAAATCACCATCCGCCCACGGAAGGTTGCTGATAGCGTAGAGGTTTATTTAAATGATGAAATTCTGGGGCTTCTTTATATTGATGATGAAGACAAAGACGATATTTCCTACGATTTAAACATCTCGATTTTACAGCAAGATCTGGACGAAGTTTAAAATGCCTATTTATGCGCTTGACGGCACATCACCGACGTTATCTGACGGGGTATGGGTGGCACCAAATGCAAGTGTAATTGGTGATGTCCATCTTGGTATCGATGTCTCTATCTGGTTCGGTGTGGTTATTCGTTGTGACAATGAACCCGTCCATATCGGAAGCGGCACCAATATTCAGGATAATAGTGTTTTACATTCTGATATGGGGTTCCCTCTGAAAATCGGAAGCGGGATTACCGTTGGTCACAAAGCCATGTTACATGGCTGTACTGTCGGCGATAATAGTCTTGTCGGGATCGGTGCTACGATTTTAAACGGAGCCGTGATTGGTAAAAATTGCATTATTGGTGCTCATGCCTTGATCACAGAGGGAAAGCAAATTCCTGATAACTCTTTGGTTGTGGGTTCACCGGGACGGGTTATAAAAACTTTGGGTGAGCAGCAGATTAAAATGCTGGAAGTTAGCGCGTTGCATTATATTGAAAATGCCAAACGGTTTAAAAATGGATTAGAAGCTGTTTAGTCTTCTTCTTCGTTCCAGAGTTCTCGAATACGGTTGTCCAAATCCGCACCAATATTAAACCATGCAGTTTTATTGGCGCTACTATCTAGAATAAATAAACGGTCTTGGCGGTCCAAAGATTGGCTTAGGGCATTTCGAAGTTGCTCAACACCTGCGCCGCTACGTAATATCCACACAGTATCGCCGATACGTTGGGCGGCCCCGAAGGATTGCAGGGCTTGTAGAAATTGCATGGCGCCGCCAGAATGGATTTCTGCCATCACTAAAAATACACTGGTGTTCGTATTTGTTTGTACTGGCGTGTAAGGCGTACTGGCGACAACAGGTTCCGGGACAGCGTATTGGTGTTGCGTATAGGGGGTAGTCTGTGGGTAGATTTGGTTCTCTGCACCCACCGCGATCGGTTGTCCGGTGCCAGACCACATTTTGAAAACATCATAGGCGACGGCGTGAAAATACCCGCTTTCCGGCGCATTGCTAATGAGGGAGTTTTCAGTGACCCGTCCTTCAGACACGAAGCTTTGCATTTGCTCTTCGCTATAGGGGCCATATGCCTGATTTTGTACCTGTACATACCAATGCATGGTGGGGCCTTTACCGAAAATTACGCTTAATCGCTATGTTTTACGTTTTTCTGATTCGTAGCAAGGGGAATTTCAGTGGGATAAATGTAGTTGTCTCTTGTTGTTCGCGTTGACAAAGACTACTTAGTTGAGATGAGTGTTCATCCAATCCGCCCTAAAGAGCCTATGCTCAATGTTGAAGATCCTGCCCCGTTTTGGTTGGCGGCAGTTTTGTTCTTGAGCTACCTCGGCTTTACCCTTGCACCAGCCTCTTTTCAGGAATTTGTGTACCAAGCTTGTGTGTTAGGGGCGAATAAAGGTACGGTTTTTCTTGATGCCCGTCCACTCGGTAATCTTCCGACCCTTTTAACGCATACACTCTTGCATGTTAGCTGGGGCCATGTGCTCATGAATTCGGTCTTTATTGTTGTTTTTGGCATTATTACGATCCGTGGTGTGCAAATGAAAAACGTCCCATTGTTCGGACATATTCGGCGTGGCTCCGCAATTTTTTTGGCAATTTTTTTATTAGGTTCGATTGCAGGTGGGCTGGGACAATGGCTACAATGGATTGTTTTCGAAAGTACAGGGGCTGCCCTCGGCGCATCAACTGGCGGGGCTGCATTATTTGCAAGTGCCGCTTGGGTGATTGGGGGGCAAAAACGGTTGATTTCTTTTGGCATTGTTTTGGTTGTATTAGATTTTGCGAACACGCTCCTGGGGGCCCATCCTGCATGGGCCGGCCATTTAGGTGGCTATTTGGCAGGAGCGCCACTTGCCATGCTTTGGCTAAGGCCTAATAATTCAGGTATCGGTATGTTTGGCTGAGGGACAATGGTTCCGTTTTGCAAAAGCTGACGTACTCGTGCACTCCCGTCGCGGCCTACACTGAGTATGATTTCGAAGGCTTCTGTCTGGCTCTCACCAAGGGATTTTAAGGCAGACCTTGATAAGGTGTAGTCTTCATATTGATAACGAATATGTAGGGTGCTTTGATCAATCTTTCTGACTTTTCCAGTTAAAACGAGACAAGACTGTACTTTGCATTCCTGCGAAGAGGACCCTTTTGAAACTGCATATGCATACCAGATATCATTTGGTCCTGGACTGAGGAAGACGAAGATATCTTGCCCGATTTTAAAATGGTTATGGCCCGTCACTTTGCGTGTATCGATGGTGTTTAAAGGCGTCGTCAAAACATATTTTGATAGAGGTTTTATCAGATTGATTTGAGCCGGCAATCGAAGCTGTGTGCCGCTTTCCATACGGTATGTTTGAAAGGCAAGCACAAGTAAGGGGGCGATCATAATAAACAAGCCCGCCAAGAAATAGGACCTAGGGCGCGGCTTCGGCAGGGTGGGCGTTAAATGTTGAGGAGATGTGGGTTTGATCTGGCTATGCATTGGCTTGCCTTAAAGGGGGGGTGTTCTGTCCATTGTGCGCATACAGCCCTGCCGTCAGGGTCATGATAAGTACGGCAAAGCCAAAGAGAGCTACATTATCTGGCGTGCTGAAAAGACTTTCCATCACAATGATGGCCTCTAGGCTTAAGGTCACGAGGGCAAGCACCATCATAGACGGTTTCGAACGCCGCAGGCCGTTGACTAACATCGCTAGTGATAAGGCGGTAATCGCTCCGCCGATGAGAATGCCCACACTCGGAGTTGCTTGCAGACCGTTTTGCGCCGTAACGGCAAGCAGTTGCGGTCGAAATGCGATACTTGCTGGTAAAAGGGCGGCAAAGAATAAGACCCCGATACTGCCGACTAGTGTTTGTGTCCCCATTCGTATCCTTAAAAGGCCAGCTCCTGCGATGATTAGGCAACACCCAATCAGGATGACGCTCCATTGTACTGTCATTGGATATGCAAAGGCGGAAAGGTTTGGCAAATTTGTCCACGGCACATGAGGGGCTTCCATCAACCAGTAATCTTGTAAGAGCAAGGCGCTGATTGCAGCCACGGCCCAGCCCGCATTCGTTTGAAATAGACCACCCAACAGGCGGTTGTCCTGCATGGTTTTACCGATCCTTGAATACGCAAACCCAGTGGCAAAGATGGCACTGATTGCCATGAGCGGTGATATTTTAGCTGCAAGGGATAATAGGGTGATGTTGGTAACTAGCCAAAACAGGCCGGATATGATGGCCAAAGCCAAGGGGATTTTGGCGCGCAATTCAACGGCCAAGGACATATGGATGATCCACATGATCGGAAAGGCCCAAAAGAGTGCGGAACTTTGGAGGTTGAGCAAGGAATATGCCGTCCATGATAGTGCGGCCATGCACGATATGGTTAATAGATAGCGTTCTTTAATCAATGCCGCTAGAATAACCGTAAGTAATGATAGGCCACCGCATAATGTGGCAAGGTCAATGGGAAGGTGGTAGCGAGTAAGCGCCACAATAATTGCTCCGATTAGGGCGCCAATGACGCCAGATAGACCAAAATCACAAAAAAAGTCTCGCCCTTGGAATTTGCTTACATAGGCAAAGAAGAGTGCAGCCCAGCCTATCATTGTCATTCCCAGAATTTTGATGACTGGTGATGGTGATGAATGCAGGATTTGGTAGGAATAGATGGCAGCAATAATCCATAAACAAAAACTGGCAAAAAACATCCCAGGCTTCATGAGTAGGCGGTTATTTGATACAGGCATTGCCGACGTCCCAAAATGGGAAGCTTCCGGTTTTATTTCTGTACTTGCATATGCTCTGTCTAGGGCAAGCCGCTCTAGCCCGATTGCCGCTTTGTTTTGCACCGCAAAGTCATAGGGCGTACCGCTATAGGCGATATCTAGTGGGCTATTATCATTAGAAACGGCATCAAGTGAATTCATCCAAAGATACAAGCAAGAACTGTGCCTGTTTATATAAGTGGGTTACTTAATGGAATATCTTGTCAATTTCCCTTAACTCTCACCACTTGGGAGTTGGCTTAAGACGTCGATGACACTTTGTATTAACGGGATTTCGTGTTGCATAGCACGGTAGCCGCGTTCGATTAATTCTGGAGCTTTGGTAAACTCTGTCATGCCGATATGGCCAATGCGAGGCGCGACAAAAACATCGGGTGGATCACCCGCGAGGCGGGAACGGGATATTCGATCCATGACAATGTTGAGCGTGCCCATCATAACGGCGCCAAGTTTTGGCGAACCGCTGGTATCTTTCGTGCCGCCAAGCAGACTTTTTAGCAATAAACGGTCAGGGCGAAGTTTGTTGAGAGATTGTCCTGCAAGTTCGAACGGGTCCATGCTGTCTTCATCGTCATCAAAATTCATATCATGGGAGCTGCCGATGGGGCCAAAGGCATCGCCATTCAAACTCACGGCGATGACAATATGTGCGCCAAGGGCGCGGCAGGTTGAAACGGGTACAGGATTAACCAAGGCGCCGTCTATCATGTGCCGCCCGTCAATTTTAACTGGCTCGAACGCACCGGGCAGGGCGTAACTGGCCCGCAAGGCAGGGATCAGGGGGCCAGTTTGTAGCCAGACCTCATAGCCTGTTCTGAGATCGCAAGCCACGGCGGCAAATTTTTGGTCAAGATCTTCAATTTTGATGTCCCCGAAATAATATCTCAACACCTTGGCAAGGCGTTCGCCGCGCATGAGGCCACTGCCGCCCCAGCGGATATCCATATAACTGAGCATTTTTCGCTTGTTGAGCGATCTGGCCCAATCTTCAATAATATCCAATTTACCAGTAATGAATGCCGCGCCAACCAAAGCGCCAATAGATGTCCCTGCAATGATGTCAGGTTTGATGCCTGCTTCGATTAGGGCGCGTATGGCACCGATATGGGCCCAGCCACGAGCAACGCCTCCGCCAAGCGCCAAGCCGATAGGTGGGTGCTTACGGACGGTGTTGTTTAGCGCTTCGCTTGATCCTGATTTTGTACCTAGTCTCATAGGTGTAGTTTACTGCGCCCTGTCTGGCTGACAATACAAAACTTTCATTTTATAATTATGTATTTTTCACATTTTGCATTAGAGATGTACATATACTTAATTAAAGGAATGATATGAACAAGATGATGAAGCTAGCGCTAGTGGGTATGACAGTTATTGGGAGTGCTTGCGCTCCTCAAGCAACAGAAGATGCCGCCGCGCCAGAAGTAAAACCGCAAGAAGTTGTGCAAATGAGTGAAAGATTGGATCAGCGACAAATTTTACCGCTCAATCAAATGCAAAGGCAGCATGTACTCGAAGAAATGCGCGGATTATTGATCGCCACACAGGGCGTCATCAAAGGACTGGCTGAAAATGACATGCAGAGCGTACAAGAAGCTGCTATTGCCGTGAGCTTGCAGGCGCAGGGGACGATCGAAAACAAACAAAACATGAAACGCTTGCGCATGGGGCAGGTTTTGCCTCCTGAATTTAGAAAGCTAGGGAAAAGTGCGCATATTGCTTTTGGGGAAATGGCGCAAATGGCGGCAGATGGTGCATCGGCCAAAGATATCCAGTTGAAACTGGCGGATACGATGGATGCGTGTGTGGCTTGCCATATGACGTACCAAATCCCGAATCCTTAATATAAAACAACAAGAATTTCAGAATCGGTTCACGCCGAACGTATATAAGTGAAGAAAAATCACGGAGCGCGACATGTTTAGAAATTTTTTTGTACAATCCATTGCAATTGCCGGAGCGGCATTGTTGATGACGTCTTGTGAAACCATATCCGAATCCGAGTGTGTTGCTGGGAATTGGGCTGATATAGGTTATCGTGACGGAGTTGATGGTCGCTCCCGTTCTAGAATTGCTGATTATGTCAAACAATGCGGCGAATACGGACAAGATGTAAATCGCCGCATTTATCTTTCCAGTTATGAAACCGGGCTGACCCACTATTGTATCTATGACAAAGGGTTCTCTCTGGGAGAAAATGGAAATAGCTATAATTCCGTATGTCAGGGCGACGGTGCTGTTCAGTTCAGGGCTGGCTATGATGATGGTTATGCCAAATACGAACTGCGAAAGAAATATAACGCATTTGAGTATGATATTAATGATCTTGAAGAGAAAATTGAAGATATCAGATTGGAATTAGCGGAGCCTGACCTCACAGAAGAGGATATCAAGCGCTTACGGCGTGATAAAAAGAGATTTATTTCGGAACTTTCCGATTTAAAATGGGATTTTCGTGATTTTAAACGAAAATATGACCTAGATTAACGACGATTGGTCGTTTTATTTGCCATTATTGACATTAATTTTAAAAAAGTACGGATGAATCACATAATTGATTCCAAATATTTTGATTATTTCCCCGATTTGATCCGTTTTTGTCCTTTGATTCTAGATTAAATGCAGTTGATTTCCCATTGTTGGGCTTTCAAAGTAAGATTTCTGTTGAAATTTTCAAAAAAATGTGTCATAAACCACTTCCGCTAAAAATATAATATGTGGAAAAACCACGGTTTTACTGGGTTTTTGAGGTGATGGTACTTCGGGTCAAATATTAAATGCAAAAAAGATGCATTTTTATACAAAAGGTGTTTGACAGTCGAAATTCCTTTCCCTATAGAGTGCTTCTCGAACGGCGCGGCTCACGAAATTGAGCGGCAACAACGGTCGGGACCGAGGCTCTTGAGAGAGCCTTTTTTTGAGAGCTGAAGTTATTTTGGTTCTTAAAGTTGTTTGACATTGTGAATATGGAAAGAGAGACGTAGACGGCTTTGTGCTGTGAGACATGGCTTTGACCATGTCAAATTAGTTACTGACTGTTTGACGTTTCTTTATTTTTGTTATGAAATCGCTTGAATTTTCAAAGGTTTACCTTTGGATGATTTGAGGGATCTCGACAATTTTTTGAACGCAATATTGCAGGTCTCGAATTTATTCGGGACTGCCAGATACAGTTAGAACAAACCTCAACCTGAGAGTTTGATTCTGGCTCAGAACGAACGCTGGCGGCAGGCTTAACACATGCAAGTCGAACGAGAAGCTACCTTCGGGTAGTGGACAGTGGCAGACGGGTGAGTAACGCGTAGCAACCTACCTAGTAGTACGGAATAGCCCTTGGAAACGAGGTGTAATACCGTATACGCCCTTCGGGGGAAAGATTTATCGCTATTAGATGGGGCTGCGTTGGA
>JAJRSG010000189.1 GCA_024278915.1 Alphaproteobacteria bacterium | reverse complement strand
TTTGTAATAAGCAGGTGGCAAGTGTTTATTCCTGATGTTGCGGGCGGGCTTACCCTGCTAATATTGCTTTGACGGCGGCGCCAGCTTGCCCCATGTCCATGCGACCTGCAAATTCTGATTTTAGCTTACCCATGACTTTGCCCATATCTTTTAGGCATGTGGCATCAAGTTCTTCAACGGCGGCCTTAACCGCAGCATTTAGCTCATCCGTGCTGAGGGCTTGTGGCATATAGGTTTTGATAATTTCAATTTCACTTCGTTCGCGTTCGGCAAGTTCAGGGCGGCCATTATCTTCGTAAATATTCGCGCTTTCTTGGCGCTGTTTTACCATTTTAGCCAGAAGGGATAAAACTTCAGCGTCATCAATACCGTCTGGACGGTCTTCAGCACGGGCAGCGATGTCCCGATCTTTGATGGCGGCGTTGACGAGACGTAAGGTGGAGACCGCCAATTTGTCTTTTGTTTTCATGGCATTTTTAATGCCGCTTACTATGTCTGCTCTTAAGGTCATTATTAATCCTACTGTCGTCGGTACGTCTAAACCGCGCCATTTTGTATTTTTACACATTATTTCACTTCCAAACGCCCTAATCAAGGAAATCTTCTTGACGGGCGCTGTGGGCTTGCCTAATTTCTGGGCGTTTGCATGTGAGTCCAAACGCTTAAGAAAGCGGGTATCTATGAAGAATTCAGCCGAAAATCAAGAACAAAAATCATCTACACCTACGGGTGTTTTGGTTTTGGCGAGTGGGCAGGTGTTTTATGGGCATGGGTGCGGAACCCGTGGTGAAGCGCTGGGAGAAGTATGTTTTAATACGGCCATGACCGGATATCAGGAAATTCTCACGGATCCGTCATATGCGGCGCAGGTGATCTGTTTTACTTTCCCTCATATCGGTAATACAGGAACGAATGCTGAAGATGAAGAAGCCGCCTGTGTGCAAGCACAACATGCAGCCAAAGGAGCGATCTTTAGAGAAAAAATAACGCAGCCAGCTAGTTGGCGCGCAGATTCCCACCTGGATGCATGGCTGAAAAACCGTGGAATTGTCGGTCTTTCAGGTATTGATACCCGCGCCTTAACCATTCATATACGTGAGCATGGCATGCCTAATGGCGTTATCGCTCACGATCCTAAGGGTGAATTTGATATTCCTGCTATGATCAAAAAGGCGCAAAATTGGGGCGGATTAGTTGGGGCGGATTTAGCCAAAGACGTGACAACAGCTCAAAATTATAACTGGGAAGAAACCCGGTGGACCCGTGAGAATGGGTATGGGCAAATGGATGGTTCTGGCAAGCATGTTGTCTTGATTGATTATGGGGTCAAACGTAATATTTTACGTTCTCTCGCTTCTGCCGGCATGAAATCAACGGTTGTCCCTGCGAATATGAGTGCAGAAGATATTTTGGCTAAAAAACCTGACGGAATTGTGCTTTCCAACGGTCCCGGTGATCCGGAAGCAACAGGAGAATATGCCTTGCCAATTATCCGAGATCTTGTGGATAGCGGTGTGCCTGTTTTTGGTATTTGCCTCGGTCACCAAATGCTGGCTTTGGCCTTAGGCGGTAAAACCGTAAAAATGGCGCAGGGGCATCACGGGGCTAACCACCCAGTCAAGGATTTTGAAACGAATAAGGTGGAGATTGTGTCCATGAACCACGGCTTTGCGGTCGATGGTGATAGCCTGCCTGATGGTGTGGTTGAAACCCATAAATCCCTATTTGACGGCTCGAACTGTGGGCTTCGCCTAGAGGGGAAACCAGTGTTTTCTGTGCAGCACCATCCCGAAGCCAGTCCTGGCCCAAAAGATAGTTTTTATATCTTTGAAAGATTTGCCGAAGCTCTTTAATTGGAGATATTATTGCGGCAATTCTGGTTGTAAATCGCGATTGCTTCAGGCATCAAACGCTTGAAATCAGCAATTCGGGTTTCAGGTGATGGGTGAGTTGAAGCAAATTCTTGTGGAGCATTACCACCACTTGCTTGTTTCATGCGTTCCCAGAGTTTTGGTGCTTCGCGAGGGTCATAACAAGCTCGCGCCATGAGAACTAACCCGATATAATCGGCCTCGGATTCATGGCTTCTGGAAAACGGTAGTGCAAAACCGTATTTAGAGACGCCGCCAAAAACCCCCATTACGGCCCGTTGTGCGCCCACATCCATACCACCGGCCCCCATAGCAACGCCAGCCCCAACAATTCTTTGCAAATTTTGTTGTGCCATGCGCTCGGCTCCGTGGTGAGCAAGGGCGTGCCCGATTTCATGTCCCATAATGGCGGCAAGACCATCATCATTGGCAGCTACCGGAATAATACCTGTGTAAACGGCCGTATAGCCTCCCGGTAAAGCAAAGGCATTAACTTGGTTTGAATCAATGACATTGAAATTCCAATCAAACCCTGGGTCTTCAGGCGCGGCAGCTTTTGCGATATTAATGCCGACCTCACGGACTTTATCAACAATCGGCCCCCGCGTTCTAACTTGGCTGTCATTGAGGATTTGTTGATAGGATTGTAAGCCAAGCTGCATTTCTGCTGCTGGTTTCATGGTGCGAAGTTGTTTGCGCCCGGTAAAGGGAACTGATTTCTGGTTTGCCATGTAATATACGCCCGCGCCGAGGGCAAAAAGCAGCATTATTTTCCAGCGAAACCCACCGCCTCTGCGCCCCATGGTTCGTCTGCCTAGGCCGCGCCCGCGCCCACCAAGGTTTGCCCTCGTATTGTAAACAGACCTTCTGCGCATATGTTTCTCCTATTTACATTAAAATTGCTGATTATTTGCATTTTTACAAGCACGAATGCTTGTAAAATTTGGCCGCTCACATTAAGCATATGAAGTTTTGTGTTTTTCACAGATTCTTTTTGATTAAGAGAGCTTTATGGGCAAGAGAACAGATATTAAATCTATCCTGATTATAGGCGCGGGCCCGATCATTATCGGGCAAGCTTGTGAGTTTGATTACAGTGGTGTGCAGGCATGTAAAGCCCTCCGGGATGAAGGCTATCGGGTGATTTTGATCAACTCGAACCCTGCGACCATTATGACAGATCCAAATATGGCGGATGCGACCTATATTGAACCGATTACGCCGGAATTTGTCGAAAAAATTATCGCTAAAGAACGTCCAGATGCCCTATTGCCAACAATGGGAGGACAAACCGCTCTTAACACAGCATTAAAGCTGGAAGAAATGGGTGTGCTAGAGAAGTACGGCGTTGAGATGATTGGCGCTAACGCCGATGTAATTGACAAAGCAGAAAACCGTGAGCGTTTTCGTGATGCTATGGAGAAAATTGGTCTGGAAAACCCACGGGCGGTTATCATTTCGGCGCCAAATGGAGATGTAAATGCTGGCGTTGCTGAGGCGGTTCGCCGTTTACCTGAAACTGGACTGCCAGCCATTATTCGCCCCGCCTTTACCATGGGCGGTACAGGCGGTGGTGTGGCGTATAATATGGAGGAGTTTGAACACTTTATCCATTCAGGCCTAACAGCTTCGCCCACCAATCAGGTTCTTGTTGACGAGAGCTTATTGGGTTGGAAAGAATTTGAGATGGAAGTGGTACGTGACAAAGCAGATAATTGCATCATTATTTGTGCCATTGAAAATATTGACCCAATGGGTGTGCATACGGGCGATAGTATCACCGTAGCCCCTGCCTTAACACTGACAGATAAAGAGTATCAAGCGATGCGCGATGCTTCGATTGCCGTCTTGCGCGAGATTGGGGTGGAAACGGGTGGTTCCAATGTACAATTCGGGATGGATCCGAAAACAGGGCGTATGGTAGTGATTGAAATGAATCCACGTGTTTCACGGTCGTCCGCACTTGCTTCTAAAGCAACCGGTTTTCCCATTGCTAAAATTGCGGCTAAATTGGCGGTAGGTTATACTCTAGACGAACTTGATAATGACATTACCGGAGCAACGCCTGCTGCATTTGAACCAACTCTTGATTATGTGGTCACAAAGATACCTCGTTTCGCTTTTGAAAAATTTCCGGGTGCAGAACCTTTACTTACAACATCTATGAAGTCAGTGGGCGAGGCCATGTCTATTGGACGTAATTTCAAAGAAAGCCTCCAAAAAGCGCTCCGTTCTATGGAAACAGACCTTACCGGATTTGATGATGTTGATCTGGATTTATCTGTAGATGATCAAAACACAGTGCTGCGTACCGAGCTTGCCAAGCAAACGCCGGATAGATTGTTGGTCGTTGCACAGGCTTTTCGAGCTGGGTTCTCGGTGCCTACAATTAATGAAATTACCGGCATTGATCCATGGTTCTTGCGCAATATCAAAGAAATTGTAGCCGCGGAAAAGTGGGTTTTGGAAAAAGGTTTGCCCCAAGATGCAGACGATATGCGGGCTTTAAAAATGGATGGTTTTTCTGACCTGCGACTGGCCACGTTATCAGGGAAAAGCGAAAAAGATGTTCGTAAACACCGAAGAGATTTAAATATACGTCCAGTTTATAAACGGGTCGATACGTGTGCCGCAGAGTTTGCTGCTAAAACGCCCTATATGTATTCAGCTTATGAAATGCCGTCTTTCGACAATGCTTCCCAATGTGAAAGCAATCCGACAGACCGTAAAAAGGTAATTATTTTGGGAGGTGGCCCTAACCGGATTGGTCAAGGTATCGAGTTTGATTATTGTTGTTGTCATGCTGCCTTTGCTTTGGCGGACATTAATATTGAAAGTATTATGGTCAATTGTAATCCGGAGACGGTTTCTACCGACTATGATACCTCTGACCGCCTATATTTCGAACCTCTAACAGAAGAAGATGTGTTGGAGTTGATTGATGTTGAGCGTTCAAAGGGAGAATTATTGGGTGTTATTGTTCAGTACGGCGGGCAAACTCCCTTGAAGCTTGCCGAAGCTCTGGAAGAAAATGGAATTCCCCTATTGGGTACGGAACGTGATGCCATTGATTTAGCAGAAGACAGGGAGCGGTTTAAAACTCTGCTGCAAGATTTGGATTTATTGCAACCCAAAAACGCGATTGCCCGTACGGATGAAGAAGCGGCAATCGCGGCGGAGCAAGTTGGTTACCCTGTTGTACTTCGCCCTAGCTTTGTGTTGGGTGGCCGTGCGATGGAAATTGTTGAAAACGAGACTGATTTGAAGCGCTATGTTCGTGAAGCTGTCAAAGTTTCAGGAAAATCGCCTTTGCTCATTGATCAATATTTACGGGATGCCATTGAAGTTGATGTGGACGCGATTTGCGACGGCACAGATGTATTTGTTGCTGCTGTTATGGAACATATTGAAGAAGCGGGCGTGCATAGTGGGGACAGCGCTTGTTCTCTGCCGCCTTATTCTCTGAGCGATGAAATTATTGCAGAACTGGAACGTCAAACCCATTTACTTGCCAAGGCTTTGAATGTGGTTGGTTTGATGAATGTGCAATATGCGGTCAAAGGCCATAGCGTTTATTTGATCGAGGTAAATCCGCGAGCGTCAAGAACGGTGCCTTTCGTTGCCAAAGCCATTAACCTTCCTGTAGCTGGAATTGCCGCCAAAGTTATGGCTGGTCATAAACTATCCAGCTTTGATTTAACCAAAAGCCCACGCGCCCGTTATGCGGTTAAAGAAGCGGTCTTCCCATTTGCTCGTTTCCCCGGGGTTGATACGGTCTTGGGGCCTGAAATGCGTTCTACAGGTGAAGTAATGGGATTTGCTGACAGCTTTGGTTTGGCCTTTGCCAAGGCACAACTTGGCGGTGGTGTGACTTTACCTCGTTCGGGGTCTGTATTCATATCAGTGAAAGATAGTGATAAGGCTTCTATGGTTGATGTGGCAAAGGAAATGACCGTTCTAGGTTTTGATATTGTTGCCACAGGTGGCACGGCTAAGTTCTTGCAAGATGCCGGCGTAGATGTTCGACGGGTCAAGAAGGTACATGAAGGTCGCCCCCATATTGTTGATGCGATTAAAAACGGGGAGATTGATTTGGTGTATAATACGACATGGGGCAAGCAGTCCCAGAAGGATAGCTATTCCTTGCGGCGAGCGGCGTTAACTGGAAAAGTTCCTTATTTTACAACAGCATCCGGAGCACGTG
>JAJRSG010000188.1 GCA_024278915.1 Alphaproteobacteria bacterium | reverse complement strand
TCATGACAAAGATGGTCAAGTACAAGGCGGCCTTGTGGTGTTGCGAATACGTGGTCATTGTTGTGCACAAGCAAGCCTGCTTCAACATAGTCGCCAAGACAGGCCTTATCTAATACTTGCCCTGAAATTTCTGTGAACCGCTTGAGCGATATGCCCGCAGGGATCCGCATGCCCATAAGTAAATATTCTTGCCCCCATGCTTGCGGGCTTAAGGGTTCTTTCTCCACTATGGCATGACCGTTTTCTTGTACGTGGTCAATATAGGCTTGTGGTTTACGAGCACATATGGTGGCGGTCCGAACGCCGTCTAAAGTTAGGCGACCATGTGCCCCTGGTCCGATACCCACATAATCACTTCCGCTCCAATAGCAAAGATTGTGCCGTGATTGTGCATGTTGGGATTTGGCATAATTAGAAATTTCGTATTGTTGAAATCCTGCCTTACCAAGCATATCCAGACCCCGTTCGTATAAATCTGCGCTTTGATCTTCACCGACAGTTTTGGTTTTGCCGCGCCGCTGTGCGAGAGCAAATGCGGTCCGGTCTTCGATGGTAAGTTGGTATGCAGAAATATGGGTGACCCCTGTTTCCAACGCTGTCTTTAAATCCTGCTCCCATGCATTCAGGCTTTGCCCCGTCCAGCCATAAATTAAATCTGCGGAAACCCGAAACCCTTGTTTTGCGGCGCTCTCTAGAGCGGTGAGAGCTTGACGTCCATCATGATCTCTGCCCAAAAATGCCAAGACTTCATTGTCAAAACTTTGCACACCGACAGAGAGCCGCTCAATGCCAGCTTCATACCATCCGGATACACTGTTTGGGGATATATCATTTGGATTGGCTTCCAGCCCGGTTTCCATGTCCTGTGTGGGCGTCCATAAATTTTTTGCCAGATTAATGATGGTGGCAAGATTTTCTGAACTAAGCAAGGACGGTGTACCACCGCCAAAGTGGATGCTATTAAGTAGTCGCGGGCCGCTCCATTGGCGCCAATATTTCATGTCAGTGCATATGGCGTTGACTAAAATATCTTGTTGGTCTGGTTTGTTTTTATAAATATTGAAATCACAATAGGGGCAAATTCGATGACAATAGGGCCAATGCACATACAGGGAGATCGTATCCATTAAGTCGGAAACCAGACTTTGATGAACTTTGTAAAGGCATCTGCACGGTGGCTTTTGGCATGTTTTTCTTGGGGGTCGATTTCGGCAAATGTGTCCCGGTCCCCATTTGCGCGAAAAATAGGGTCATACCCGAATCCTTTATTGCCGCGAGGGGGCCAAACGATTTGCCCTTCTACCTTGCCTTCATAGGTATGCACATCTGCGTTTGGAAATGCCAAGGACAGGGCACAGATGAATTTTGCTGTATCGGCTCCACCCTGTTTTTTCATTTCTTCATAGACCCGGGCCATGGCAAAGTTGAAATCGCGCCCACCTTCCGGCAATTCCCCCCAACGGGCGGAATAGATGCCGGGTTTCCCGCCAAGCGCGTCCACGGAAAGACCGCTATCATCTGCCAATGCAGGCAGGCCACTGGCGTTGGCGGCGGCGCGTGCTTTGAGTTCGGCGTTTTCCGCAAATGTTAGACCCGTTTCTTCTGGCTCCGGAAGATTGAGTTCGCTGGCGCTAATGGTTTCAACGCCAAATGGAGCGAGTAGGTCGCGAATTTCGCGGACCTTTCCTTCATTATGAGAGGCAACGACAAGTTTGGAGATAGGATTTTGCATAAGGCTTCCTAACTTGTTTCTTAAATTGGGTAAAGAAAGCAATTGGTTGCAATGTGAATAAAAAGGATTTGGCCTTGCCTTTCTTGTCATTATTGTTTATCGATATGTTGTCGAATATCTATATTCGGTCAGCGAAAGACATTTATGAATGTAGAAACGATATATTCAGAAGATAATATAGACGCGAGCCCAAGCCGCGCTACCGTATTTTTGCAGGGTTTGATCACATTTTTTTGGTGGGGTGCTTTGGCAATGTTGCTGATGTTTATCCTCGCATTTGTTTGCTCCGTTTTGGCCATGGCTGATATTGCACACCTGAAAGCACAGCTTTTTAATGATGCGGAACCTCTTCATGTTATGGTGACATCTTTAAGCATGATCATTGGGATGAGTGTGTTTTTGATTATTTTGAAACAGTTGAAAAAAATCTGCCAGACATTAGTGGCGGGCGACCCATTTGTGCCTGATAATGCAAAACGATTGCGGGTAATTTGGATCGCAGTTGCTGTGGGAGAAATTTTTCGCCTTGTTTCTGGTATGGTAGTATCCTTTATGATGGGGACAAGCTCATTAGAAAAACAAAATATGGAAGTTGCCGTGGATTTGCGGATATCGGTTTGGTTCCTAGTTTTTGCCTTTATTATTTTTGCCGAAGTGTTTCGTGAAGGCGCCCGCCTTCGCCAAGAACAGAAATTGACGGTATAAGCTATGAGTATTCGTGTAAATCTTGACCGTGTCCTTGTTGAAAAACGCATGTCATTGACCGAACTCGCAGACCGTGTCGGGATTACTTTGGCCAATTTATCAATTTTAAAAACTGGCAAGGCCAAAGCCGTCAGGTTTTCGACCTTAAACGCTTTGTGCCGCGAACTTGGCTGTCAGCCAGCCGACCTTTTGGTGTATGAACCAGATGAAATGATTGATGAAAATCTAAAGGCGGCGGAATAAGCTATCCTTTAATGGCTGCTATTTGAGCAAGGCATAATTCGTCTACCCCTTTTCCCGCCAGTCGCATTAATTCTGAAAACTCGTCAGTGGCAAATGGTGTATCTTCGGCGCTCACTTGAATTTCAATAATCCCGCCAGTTTGGCTAAGTACAAAATTAGCATCTGCTTGTGCGGCGCTGTCTTCCACATACTCCAAATCAAGGCGACACGAGCCGTCCACAATGCCGCAAGATACGGCGGCAATTTGATCGGTGATCGGGTCTTGTTCTAATACCCCTTCTGTCATCAGGTAATTAGTTGCCAATTTAAGAGCAACCCATGCTCCGGTAATCGAAGCTGTTCGTGTGCCGCCATCCGCTTGAATAACGTCGCAGTCTAAAATAATTTGCCGCTCACCTAGTTTCTTAAAGTCCACACCGGCACGAAGGGCGCGGCCAATCAGCCGTTGAATTTCCATTGTCCGACCGCCTTGTCCACCCCGTGCGGCCTCACGGCGCATGCGAGTATGGGTGGCGCGTGGTAACATGCCGTATTCTGCCGTTACCCAACCTTTTCCGCGTCCCTTCATCCAGCGAGGGACATTTTCGTCTACGGTGGCTGTACAGAGTACGTGGGTGTTGCCAGATTTGATCAGGCATGATCCTTCGGCATATGGGGAAACCCCAGTTTCAATACTGATGTTACGCAGCTCATCAAGGGCACGGGAATTTGGACGCATGGAATTACCTTTTTTAAATTTGCCTATGAGCACTACCCCACCCGCCAAACCTTGCAAAGGCTTTTGTGGAAGATTATGTGCTTACGGGCGGGATCAAAGTGAAAACAGCTTGCCAATAATGCAGTAGAGCGGCAAAATGGCCGCATGAGTTTTCTTTCTTCTTCATTATCTCTATCTGATTTGGATAGCCGTGCTCGACAAGTGTTTAAAACCATTGTCGAAACATATCTGGATACGGGCGCACCAGTGGGTTCGCGCACATTGTCACAAATTGGTGCCGGGCAGGGTTCTTTATCTGCTGCGACTATTCGCAATACCATGGCAGATTTGGCGGCTCTCGGCTTGTTATCCTCGACACATATTAGCGCCGGACGCATGCCGACCCATGCGGGTTTGCGGTTATTTGTTGATGGTCTTTTGGAAATTGGTAGTATTAGCCAGCATGAGCGCAGTGCGATAGACGCGCAGTTTGAAGGGCAAGACAGCCGTATTGAAACCATGTTGGAACAAGCTTCTCAATCATTGGCAGGGCTTGCAGGTGGCGCTGGGCTAGTATTAGCGCCTGAACAGTCGGGGGCTTTGCGGCATGTGGAATTTGTGGGTCTGGATGCAGGGCAAGCTTTAGCTGTCTTGGTATATCAGGACGGCCATGTTGAAAATCGGATTATGGCCCTCCCCAAAGGGTTGATGCCGGCGGCTTTAGAGCAAGCAGGTAATTTTCTTTCCGCCCGCTTGAAAGGTCGTCAATTGAGCGAAACCCGTGCCGATATTCTAAAAGAAATCGAAACAGGACAGGCCGCTCTTGATGCAGCCGCCGGAGAATTGGTGAAACAAGGCATCGCAAGTTGGAGTGGTGATGCAAAAAATACTAAAATGCGGAATTTAATTGTCCGTGGAAGGGCTCAACTTCTTGACAAAGGGGACGTGCGTTCCGATTTGGAACGTATAAGATTATTGTTTGAAGACTTGGAAAGGAAGGAAGAGTTAATTGCATTACTTGATAGTGCAGAAACCGCAGAAGGCGTAAAGATATTCATTGGCGCGGAAAATCCGCTCTTTAGTTTATCGGGATCGAGTATGGTTGTGGCCCCTTATCGGGGGCAAGACCAACAAATACTCGGCGCAGTTGGTGTCATTGGCCCCACCCGATTAAATTATGCACGGGTAATTCCGATGGTGGATTATACAGCTAGTCTTGTCGGTAGGCTCTTGCAAAAAAAGTGAATGAACAATAAAGAAGACAACCCAATTAACTGAAGGTCACAACATGACACAGACACAAAATACACAAGATGCAAAACCAGACCTTGACGGTCTGCCAACCAATGATGAATTGGATGCTTTGCAGGCAGAAATTGATGCGGCGACACAAGGTGACGATGACGCGCCTAAACTAAGTGAAGCAGAAAAGTGTGCGCAGGAAATCGAAACTTTAAAAGCTGAGTTGGCAACCGTAAAAGATCAGGCGTTGCGGGCGATGGCTGAAACCGAAAATGTAAAAAAACGCTCAGAACGCGAAGTAAAAGCGGCGAGTGTTTATGCGGTGGAACGCTTTGCGGCAGATATGCTTTCTGTATCCGATAACCTTGGTCGGGCGCTGAGCACGATTGATGATAAAGCACGTAGCGGTTTGGGCGAAAATGCGAAAAACCTTCTTCAAGGTATCGAATTAACGGAAAAAGAACTCATGGCTGTTTTTGCCAGACATGGCATCAAAGCTGTGCCAGGCAAGGGCTCTAAATTTGACCCCAATGTTCATCAGGCTGTTGCGCAAATCCCGTCTTCGGAAACCAAGGGAGATGTTGCAGAATTAATGCAAACTGGATTCACCTTAGGTGATCGTACTTTACGGGCCGCAATGGTAGCCGTTTCCACTGGCCCTGCCAAATCTTAAACCCCATTTACTTTTATGGCTTGCTTGCGTATAAAACCTAAGGGCACAAGACCCGAAACTTTAACATAAAGGGGATTTTTAATGGCAGGCGAGAACGATAAGTGGGAAATGTACGAAGACAAGCGTGGCGAGCATCGTTGGCGCCGTAAAGCTAGTAATGGTAAGATTGTTGGCGCGGCGTGTGAAGGTTATACGCAAAAAGCAGCCTGCAAAGCCAATGCAGAACGCCATGGTATGGGCGGAAACCCCAAGGGTTTAGGTGGTAAAGATAAATGGGATATTTACCAAGATAAAAAAGGTGAATATCGTTGGAGACGCACGGCTGTAAACGGCGAAGTTACCGGTGCAAGCTCGGAAGGATATACGAAGAAAGCTGATTGCAAATCCAATGCCGAACGCAATGGTATGTAATCTCGGCTTCTTTTAGAAACTGTGAAAACCGTCCACTCAAATGGACGGTTTTTTAGTATGGCGCCAGGAAAGCTTGCGAAGTATAAACTCTGGAGATATGTGTTTGTATGAAACATGGCTCATCATTGGCTCCCAATGATAACGAAGATATAAATAGGACAGGTAAGAAAATGGCCACCCCTCCCAAAGACGAATTGGCAAGCATGTTAGAACAAGCTAGTGCAGATATGATGGCATCGGATCCAATTGTCCGCAAAGCCTTTAGTGTCGGTTTACTCGCCGCAGAATTATTTGTGCCAGTATATCAAACCGAAGATGAGCAAGCGGCAGCTGGCGGGATTAGTCTGCAAGCGGTTAATATTAATGATACTCCGCACGTTCTCCTGTTCTCGTCTGTTGAAAAACTAGGGGAGTTTATGGATGTAGGTACGCGCTATGCTTGCGCGTCTGGCTTGGATGTTTTAACCCAAATTCAACACAGTTTTGCCGTCCTTAATCCAGGTTCCGACGGGCGTGCCCTGACGCCGCAAGATATTGCAGAAATATTGGGCAATCCAGAGCCCGCGCCGCATGTACATGGCCCAAATTGTAATCACGATCATTAAATTAACTGATTTCGAGGTTAAGTGACAGGAGCGCTGCCTTTTCGGTGAAATTTTGGGCATAAATATAGGCTTAACAGACTGCAAAAATTAATGAGTGCAGATAATTTTTAAACATGTACGAATAAAGCTTGCAGTCTGTCGTAGATTTTGCCATATACCCCTCCTCGCAAGGTCTAAACTTGGTCCTTGCCCATAACGTCTATGAGCGGGCGTAGCTCAGTGGTAGAGCACAACCTTGCCAAGGTTGGGGTCGTGAGTTCGAATCTCATCGCCCGCTCCATTCTCCCTTAAGTCATTGATTTTATTATAAGTGCTTGAAACACTTAGCTTTTGCTACAGTAATGTGCTACAGTAAGAGCCATGGACGTCGATGTGACAAAGAAACATAAATACCTTGGAATAAGGGGTTCAACATACTCGATTAGAGTGCCAGTGCCTATTCATTTACAAAAGGTGCTAAAGCGCAAAGAGATTACGCGATCACTGAAAACTAAAGACCCAGTGGAAGCCAACAAGCTATATCCAGAACGGCTAAGCGAAATTTTAAAGATATTTGAAATATCTGAATCTAAACTTGACCAATCCAAACCGGTCACACTTATTGGCTTTAAGCCATTTCCCGTCGTTTGGGATTGGTTCCATGTTCAGAGAAAGCAAATCAAATACACAAGTGGCGGTGCACAAAATGCGGAATCGCAAAACGTAAGGGAAGCGCTCAAGGCTAGCTTGGTTGAGCTAACATCTCGTAATATGGAAAGACGGTTTCAATACGTTGAGCCTACTGCAAACAAATTGTTGTTTGAAAGCGGCTATCCTGCGAATGATAAAACTGGCTTTCCTAATGTTGATACTCTTGATCCTAGATATAGGCGATTATTTGAGTTGTTGGTCACTGCCGAGGTAGAACTATCCGAATATCAGTTGTCATGCTTAGGTGAGCATTTCTCCCCAACTCCCAACGGCAATATTTTTTGGGAATCAGAACTTAAGGAAGACCAAGAAAAAAACCATGGTCAAACTTTAGAAGAACTGATCAGAGATTATATGGAGGTCAAAGGATATATTGGGCGAGCCAAAACTGCCAATGATAAACTTGCGGCCTTCGAGTACATCACAAGGCTAGTCGGATTATCATTTCAGGTAAATAAGCTAACAAGAGATCACTTTATGCAATTACGCAAAATATTGTCAGCATTTCCGAAAAATGCCCAAAAGCAAAAAGTATTAAAAGGGAAATCACTAATCGAAGTCAGTGAGTATGCGCAAAAACATCATTTGGATTTGATGAGCAAGCAGAATGCCAACAAAATTATAGCAAGGCTACATAGTCTGATGGAATATGGGGTAGCGACAAAAACGATTGAAGCAAACCCTTGTAAGGAAATTAAATTTCACATCACTGATGCGGAGAAATTTACAGCTGAAAAACGCCCCTTCACTATGGAGCAACTACAGGTCTTATTTTCCTCCCCAGCATTCAAAAACGGTTACCCTTTAGGTCCAGCAATGTATTGGGTGCCATTAATTGCATTGTTTCATGGATTCAGAATGGAAGAAATTTTAATTTTGACATTAGACCAGGTGAAGCACGAGAAGGAATTTGGAATTCATTACTTTGATCTCACCGATTTTTCTACGGACACACTGAAAAACAAAAATGCAATTCGGAGAGTGCCATTTCATCCGATACTGCAAGAATTGGGCTTTCATCAATATTTGAGTGAATGCATAGGAAATAAAGGCAAACGTTTGTTCCAAGAGCTCAAACGTGGAAAGGGTGTTGATCAAAGCTATCGTAAGATATTTTCACCTAAGTTTTCTAGGTATTTGAAGAAGGTGGGAGTTTATACGGAGAAAACAACCTTTCACGCGTTTCGGCGTAACTTTGATTTAGCTTGTAAGGCTGCTAAGATACCGCTTGATTATGAAAATGCATTATCTGGATGGGCATTGCTGGGTGGACAAAAGGGGAATTACATCAAACATAAGGATTTTGATCTAGTTGCTCTAAGCGAAGAGCTCTCAAAGGTGTCGTTTCCCATGCTAGATTTGACACACTTATTTCCATTAAACAAAATTTGAACAAAATTGCGAGGGGGTTTAGTGTTTTTCAAAATTATCATTTCAGCCCGCTATGCCTGAGGAAACTTAGGTTGCGCCTACGTTGTAAACAAAAACTAGCTATATTCCAATTTTGTCGTCATTTTTATACCGTCTAAACCAGCTTGCAGAACCATGCGAAACGATTAAATCAGTTTATTTTTGATGTAAATTTTACTGTGGCGGGTTTAAGTGAGCCCTACTTGCGGATAATGTAAATCTAATTGATCAGGGTGGGTCACTCTTTAGGTTTAAGGATGATTAATCGCCTTACCTATTATGCCAGAAAGCCACACAAGCTCTTCCTCATTGAGCTTAGAAAGCTTGACTATAATATCCCCCAAAACACCCCCCTCATCGCTATATGAAAGCCCATGAGCGGGAAATAATGCATTGGGCGGTATATCAAACACCCTACATAGCTTTTGTATGGTTTTAAAGGACGCTCCAGCCGACCCCCGCTCTAACTTACCGATCATCTCTACAGATACGCCGATGCGGCTGGCGAGTTGAACCTGTGTCATTTTAGTCTTTTGCCTGTAGTGGCGCACCTGCCCGCCAAACAACTCATATATGGTAGCCATGAATCCTCCGAAACTGTCTTCAGGAGTAACGGGTTTTGGAAATAGGCGTGAGGTAAGCAAATTACGAGTATAAATAATTCAGTAATTATATTGCAATCAATTGCACGATAGGTAACGATTGTTCGGGTAAGTACACATTCTGCAACCTTGTTGAGGGCAATCCCTCAATTATGTGATTCTTAACAAGGAGGGATGTGGGAGGTTAAAATTGATAAAAGGAGGACTGTAAATGTCATTACTCAATATTCTAATACTTGGCTTAACGTTTCTGTCTTATATATTCTGTGCTGGAATAATTTATCCCTTTAAGCCGATTAAAACCCGCAAAACTGCTGTGATTGGATTTGGCATCACTATCTTGGCAATAGTGATTTGTGAAGCAATACTTGAATATGTAGCGAAGCATGAGCAACAAGCTATTGGGGCCATACAAACAGAAAATACCGGATTAGTGGCCCAAGGTTACGGTAATGTAGAAGCCGCACTGAACACCACTTCGATTATATTCTTTGTCCTCTTAATCATATGTGTGGCTGGTATTGTCTATCCCTTTAAGCCGTTCAAAAGTCGCAAAATGGCTATGTTTGGGTTTGTAGTGACCTTCATTGTATATATATTTTCCTTGTCATCAATTACGAACAGCCCTGAATATATAGCGGTAGCAGAGCAAGAAGCTGCCGATAGCATTCAAGCTGCAAAAGTAGCATTGGATTCACAAGATTACGATAAGGCAGAGGCGAAACTGGTGGGTATTAGTGAGTTCGTATCCGCGGGCAAACGGGTAGAGGTGGCGCAAATTAAAGGTGCCATTGCCAGAGGGCGGGAGCTGCCTATCATGCAGAACATAATTACAAGTGATGAGTATGATGCGCTCACCAAGTTAAAGAAGGTAAAGGAGCTCTGGGACGGATTAAAGGGCAATGAGGCTGGCTTGAAAGGGATTAGTCCTAAGCTTGAGCTTATTGTTCTCGACTTCGTAAAACCAATTCCAAGTACAGAATTACTTCAAAACCGCTTAGGGTATGAACTACTTGTCGAAATTGATGCTTATACAATTTTGCCCGATCCCAGCTACGCAGAAAAGGCTAAATCATATGCTGCCAAGAGTGCGGGTAAGGACGGGGAAACGCGAGTATGTATTATCCCAAACTATGACTTCAGCCTTCAAGTACCCAGGCATTTGAATGATCCCCGTAGTTTCAAACCTGTTCGGGTATATTGGGGGGCATTCAACAATAATGGGAAAAGGAGGACGGTATATATGGATTACCGCGCTAAGAACGGGTTTGGTGGCGTAATATCAAACACAGCGACGGGTGTCGTTAATCTATCAACCTGTAGACTTACTCTTCTGTCTTTGGATTAATAAAGGGAAAGAAATGTTCAATTCTACTCGTTTGGCTGCATTTTTTACCTAGCCTCCTGATCACTATTTGCACGTGAGTAGACGGCAACTGTGGACAACAACTGAGTTGGTACAAATGACCACATATGGGGTTAATTTATAATATTTCCCTTGATGCGTGTATTTAAATTGACTAACAATATGTAAAAATTAAGTCATCTGGGGGTTTCATGGCATTGTTTGGTAGCGCAGATAAGAAGAACACTGGGTCTAATATGAGAGCGTTTGTTCAAACTTTGATGGCTACACTTGGTGTTTGTGGGCTGTTGTTTTCCTCGAACTCCTACGCACAATTTGGGTAGATATAGTAGCAGTTGGCCTTTGCACGATAAGATTGATGCAGCCAGTAGAGCCTTTTTGGCCAAAGCAGGGATTATAGAATGAAAAGGTTAGGATTCATATTAGCCGTCGTCGTGACGGCTTGTACACAACCAACCACCCGCATGGCTCCTCAAGACGAGAACTTATTTGTTCGACTCTCGGAAGCGTCTGAAATACTAACAATTGTACGAAATCCAAATAAAGGTGGAGTTGTTTATTTTGATGCTTATATCAACTCAGAGTTTATTATAGACGAGGCAGCTGAATATATATTTGCTCCAAAATTTGGAATTGCCATATCGATTCCTAAAGATACAGAATATACGACTGGAAATTGGGAGTTTAAGAATTGTAATTTTATGCCATCTGAACACACTGCTCGACGGACTGAAAGTCACCCCAAAATTTTTAGCTTTCATTCTAGTTGCTCCAACTCTTCCATTTATAATAATTATATATTGACCTCAACAGGCAAAATTGTGGCATTTGAAATTTTTGAAAAAAATAAGGCTGGTGATAAAATTAAGGTAGTCACTTTCGTCGCTGTAAAATAATCACCCTAATATTGCAGTAATGGCCTGATATTGCCATACGACACTCTCAGTAATGCCTACATCAAGATGACAAACATCACTGTCTTGGTGGTAAGCTAGCAAGTTTAATGCTTGAATTACGGTGACAGTAACTGAAATTATTACCTTTTTTGACACCCCGTTACAATCAGACTAGTCTTGCACCGTGATCGCTGCACTAAATCTTATTTTGCCTCCTAGGCCCACCAGATGGAGCCAGACGCAGTCCCCATTG
>JAJRSG010000187.1 GCA_024278915.1 Alphaproteobacteria bacterium | reverse complement strand
TTAAACACATATAACCATTGGCATATTACAGGTAACCTTGCTATCAGTAATGGTAGATATACTTAATACGGAGCATAAAATGAGTGGATTTGATGATCGAAAAGATGCTTTTGAAAAAAAGTTTGTTTTAGATGCAGAACAAGAGTTCAAACTTCTAGCTCGCCGCAATAAATTGTTGGGGCAATGGGTTGCCGATCTTCTTGGTAAGACGGGTGACGAGGCGAAAGCGTATGCGACAGAAGTTGTTATCTCTGATATGGAAGAAGTTGGCGAAGAAGATGTATTTCGGAAAGTGAAACAAGACTTAATTGCCGCTGGAAATAGTATATCTGACGCCGATATCAGAGAACGTATGAGCGTTTTATTGGTCGAAGCTCGTAGCCAAATTATTAGTGAAATTTAACGCCTCGGCTTATTCGGTGCGGGGCATGTGATGTCGAATGCCGTTTTGTTGACGAGTGCATACGTTTTTAAATTTCGAATATGAGCGGTCATTGCATCTGAGTCATACATCATATTGACACAGCCTAATGTGTTTTTGGTATCCGCATCTATGATTGCTGCAAAGCCGGTTACCCCCATCCATTGATTATATTGCCGCACAATATTACGATCAAATGCAGTATGCGCACTTCTTTCCGATAGGAAAGAATTTGTGATGTCAATGGTGACAAGCTCTATGCTTGGGTCTCTTAAGTTTAAGAGGGCTTGATTTAAATTAGGTTCAACAATTTTGCATGGGCCACACCAATCGGCCCGAAACATAACAACATAAATTTCTGGCCTTTGTTGTGCAAAGGATGGCGTAAATGAAACTGCCATGAGCAAAACGAGTGCCGCTATGGTTTTGAGAAGATGCTTCATTGGTTTGCCTAAATCTGACGTTACTGGTAAATAATAGCGAAGGGTAATGGATATACACTTTGTTTATACTATAAGGGCAGTAAACTTAACGTGAACATGAAAAAGGCCCAGCAGTGCCGAGCCCTTTAAGAGTATATGTGAGTAAAATTACTCGCCAGGATCTACATTTTGTGCGGCAGGGCAACGGAATTGACCATTGCGGTTGCTAATTTGTCTGTCACTCGGCAAGCCCGCCGCTGATTTGAAAAAATTGGCCATTTTGTAAACATCATCTTTTGCCGTTACACACCCAATTGTGCGCCGTGTTTTCGCATCAACCACAGCCACAAAACCGGTTTTGCCTACCCATTTGTTGAATTGTGGTACAATGTCTGCATCAAATGCAGTGTGTGCACTTTTTTCCCATTTCAAAGCGTTTGTCGTGTCGATTGTAAGCTCTTTAACGTTGGCGCTATTGACCATAGTCATTGCGTTACGAACTTGGTTCTCCATTGTGGAACAAGTTTGGCAATTGTCTGCACGGAATGTTACCACATAAACATCAGCATTTGATGCATATGCGGAAGAAGCAGTTAAAGTTAAAACAGCCGCACCCAATAAAGCAGTTAGTTTAGTCATGATTATTTCCTTAGTTGAAGTCTCTTGAAGTTGTTTTTTTATTATTGTTGAGGCTTGTATAAGGGTGAATGGTTATTTTTTGGCAAACGGGGCGCTAACGCTTCATTTACCATCGGCAAATGAAGCGGTTTTGTAAGCTTAAGGTATTGAAACTCGCAGTTAAAAAATTCTAGAAAAAATTGTGTCAACTTGGGAAAAATGATAGTCGAGGTCGAATAGACCCTCTATTTCCGCGTCCGTTAAGTATTTGCTAACCATGTCGTCAGCTTTTAGAAAGCTCAAGAAATCTCCTTCGCCTCTCCACGTCTTCATGGCATTGCGTTGAACAATACTGTAGGCGTCTTCACGGCTGCTTCCCTTTTGGGTAAGTGCTAAAAGAACGCGTTGCGAATTATGTAGGCCGCCAAGTTTGTTTAGGTTAGCAAGCATATTATCCTTGTAGACAACAAGGTTTTCAATGACGCCTGCCAAGCGGTGCAAGGCAAAATCTAAATGAATGGTTGTGTCGGGAGCAATACCACGCTCTACGGAAGAATGAGAAATGTCACGTTCATGCCAAAGTGCCACATTTTCAAGGGCAGGGGTGACGGCCATGCGCACTAAGCGAGCAAGGCCTGTGAGGTTTTCTGTCAAAATAGGGTTGCGCTTGTGCGGCATTGCTGATGAACCTTTTTGGCCTTTTGAGAAAAACTCTTCAACTTCTAGCACTTCACTACGTTGAAGGTGCCGAATTTCTGTTGCTACCCGCTCGATTGAGCTACCAATAACGGCAAGTGTTGCAAAGTAGGCCGCATGCCGATCACGGGGAATAACTTGTGTGGAAATTGGTTCAACGGTGAGGCCCAACTTTTCAGCAACGTGTGATTCTACTTTTGGATCAATATTTGCAAAAGTTCCAACGGCTCCGGAAATGGCGCAAGTTGCAATTTCAGCGCGGGCCGTTACGAGGCGGTCACGGCAACGGGAAAACTCGGCATACGCTTGAGCAAGCTTAAGGCCAAATGTTGTTGGTTCGGCATGAATGCCATGGCTACGACCAATTGTTGGTGTGTATTTATGTTCAAGGGCACGTTTTTTAAGAGCTGCAAGGACACGGTCAAGGCCAGTAAGAAGTAGATCGCTGGCACGGGCAAGCTGTACGGAGAGGGTAGTGTCGAGCACATCGGAAGATGTCATACCCTGATGAACAAACCGGCTATCTTCCCCGATAAAGCTGGCAAGGTGCGTGAGGAAGGCGATGACGTCATGTTTGACTTCACGCTCAATTTCATCAATTTTTTCTACGGAAAAATCGGCATTTCCGCCTTTATCCCAAATATTTTTAGCGGCCGATGCAGGAATGACGCCCAGTTCTGCTAGTGCATCACATGCATGTGCCTCAATTTCAAACCAAATTCTATATTTTGAGGCTTGTGACCAAATATCGACCATTTCTTGGCGTGCGTAACGTGAGATCATTGTTCTTCTTTCTGTGGTTTAGATTTCGCTGGCATTGCAATATTTGCTTCCAGCATAATAAGTTGCCCGTTGACTGGGAAGGATTGAATTGCGTTAATGCTGTGCAAGGGCGTCGTGGGTAGTTTTTTCGTTCCAAAGAACTTTTTATACGCTCCTAAATACGAATCATAGTCCACAATACCTTCGGTGTTTGGCGCCAACACTGCTCGTACGCTCATCACATTGCCTAGCGTAAGCCCTTGTTTTCTTAAAAGAGCATGTAATCCGTTAAAAGCACCGATTGTTTGCTGTTCCAACGTGCCAAACCCTTCTTGGGAACGTGGGGGGTGTATAACCGCTTGGGCTAATGTCATATTTGCAGGCAAAACGACCATTTTGTTTTCGGCAGGCTGGATCGTCGTTGGGTTTGTCATGCTTTCCGTTTTGTTGCCACATGCAGATAACAAAGTCGTTGCGGCAACAAACAGCCCAATAAAGAGGTGATGTTTATTCATAATAACCTCCGCGTAAAGAGTATGTTTGAATTTCGCAGTCTCTCTAGCCTAAGATTCGCTTTCTGCCAAACCTTCATTGCGTCTTTGTGCATCTGCCCAATCCTTGGGTAAAAACTTTGCTGCGAGGAAGAAAAAGATAGCTGATAGCATCAATGCAATAGATGTAACGGAAAGAGCTAACCTAACTGCGTGCACGGGGTCGTTTGTAGCTGCAAATATATCTGCAATCACGCCAGTAAAAGTTGGCCCAAGTCCCATGGCAATCATATTGAGAATAAAAAAGAAAATTGCCGTAGACATTGCTCGCATACTAATAGGGGCTAAGGTTTGGGCAATTGCAAATGATGGCCCTAGGTAAAAACCCAAGAAAAATACAAATACAGTTACGATGGCTAGATGTGCCCATACTGTTGGTACCCAAAAAGCTGCAATGGCTAGTGGGCAGGCAATGACAACTGATATTGCAGGTACAATACCATAAAATTTAACATTTTTCTTACCGAAATGATCTGCAATTTTTGCGCCTAAATATGTTCCACCTGCATAGGAAATCCCGTTTATTATCCCGAGTGTTATCAATAGTGTTTTAAGGTTAAAAGTTGGGTCAAAGGGAATTAGGTATTTCATTTGAAATGCGTTAAATGCGTATCCTACGAATGACGCAAGTGAAATTCCTAGGCACATAAACCACCATGATGGTATTGTTAGTAGTGTTTTCAATGACTTAGAGAATGGTTCCTGAGTGATTTCATTTGCCTTAACTTGTGCAAGCTCTTGTGCGCCGCGTTTTGGTTCTTTTAATACAAACCGTAAAAGTAAAGATAAGCAAAGACCAGCAACGCCGAGGACAATAAATATCCGTCTCCAGTTAACGGGTTCTCCTTGTTTGCCTAGTAAGAGTGCCGTTGCAAAATACGCGCACATGATCCCGAACGGAATACCTAATGAGTAAATCGCTAATGCACTGGCTCGTTTTTCTTTCGGATACAGGTCAGATATAATGGAATGAGCTGGAGGGCTACCGCCTGCTTCCCCAACACCGACCCCCATTCTGGCTAGCCCCATGTGCAAAAAACTACTAGCAAATCCTGTTAGTGCTGTAAATCCACTCCATGTGACCAGAGCAATTGAAATAATGTTTACCCGATTATACCTGTCGGCAATCCACGCAATCGGTATGCCAATGAGAGTGTAAAAGGCAGCAAATAAAATACCGGTCAACATGCCTAGTTGTGTGTTGGTCAGCCCTAATTCTTCTGAGAAAAACGGGGCAAGGATACCAACAATTTGCCGATCAATAAAATTGAAAGCATATACGAGAGTAAGCAGTATTAAGACCAGTGTTCTGTAATTTTTATTATCTGCCATGTTATTCCCCTTTGTTTATTTACATTAGCCCAAGTGACTTGAAGCTGGCAATGTCATTTCGCCCAATGATTAAATGGTCATGCACGCTAATATTGATAGATTTAGCTGCTGCTACGATGTTTGTTGTCATTTCGATGTCACTGACGCTTGGTGTCGGATCGCCAGAAGGATGATTGTGTGTGAGAATGAGAGCTGCCGCTCCTAACTCCAACGATCTTTTTATGACTTCTCGGGGGTATACGGGCGCACGGTCGATCGTGCCTTGCCCTAAAATTTCATCAGCTATCAATCGGTTTTTACGGTCAAGGAACAAGACGCGAAATTGTTCTTTGTTTTCAAACTGCATGACGGATCGACAATAATCGAGTAAAGCTGTCCATGATGACAAAATAGGGCGGTGCATTACATTCTGTTGCCCTAATTTTATGGCGCCCGCTTGTAGGATTTTTAAATCAAGAGCTGT
Organism: Alphaproteobacteria bacterium; assembly: GCA_024278915.1. Taxonomy (GTDB): domain Bacteria; phylum Pseudomonadota; class Alphaproteobacteria; order Caulobacterales; family Maricaulaceae; genus Robiginitomaculum_A. The sequence goes on along the minus strand of JAJRSG010000187.1, from coordinate 320 downwards.
TTTTTCGCTAATTCCCTTAATCTCAGCCAAGAGAGTGATGGGGGCGGCAATGGTTTCCGCAAAGCTTCCAAATTTTTGAATCAGGTCTTTCGCAATTGGTTTTACATCCCGGCGAGGAATAGAGCGGAATAAATACAACTCAAGCAGTTCGTAATCGGCCAAAGCCTGTTCGCCGCCTTCAAGAAAACGTGTTCTCAAACGGTCTCGGTGCCCATGGTAATGAGGTTTTGATTTATTGCTTTCGTCCCCGTTATTTCCCATCTATAAATAAGGTGGTCTATCAAGGCCTGCAGGGGATTTTGTAAAAATTTCGACACCGG
>JAJRSG010000186.1 GCA_024278915.1 Alphaproteobacteria bacterium | reverse complement strand
CTTGATGTTTCAAAATTACGTGCTGGTGGTGACCGTGATACGATTAAAAAGATAGGAGTTACGCTTCGTGAAATTTGCCACAACCAAGGCTTTTGTTATTTGGTTGGGCATGGATTAGATGTGCAAAACAATGAAATCTCTGATGTTGCGAACCAGTTCTTTAAACTTACTTTTCAAGAAAGAGAAGCTTTAGCAATTGGAAATTCCCCACATTTTCGTGGCTATACATTCCTTGGTGATGAGCGGACGAAAGGGCAGGCTGACTGGCGGGATCAAATTGACTTTGCGGATGAGCAGGACGCCCCGAATTTATCTTCGGATGATCCTGCGTGGTTGAATCTTCGTGGGCCAAATCAATGGCCAGAAAACTTGCCATCCATGAAGCCTGTTATCACAAATTGGATGCGCGATATGCATGTTTTGGGTAAAATCATGATTGGCGCGCTTGCTGAGGGATTAGGCTTGGGGCGTGATTATTTCGAACCATATTTCGATCCACGCGGAGATGCTCGGCTGAAACTTATACGTTATAAAATGCCCGCCGAAGGCGGTACGGGGCAGGGCGTTGGGTGGCATCATGATACGGGTTTTTTGACGTTCATTCGGCAAGATAATATTGGTGGTTTACAGGTTAATATTAACGGTGAAATTATTGATGCTACTCCAATGGATGGAGCCTTTATCATGAATTTAGGTGAGATGTTACAAGTTGCTACCGGTGGGTATTTACGTGCGACACCCCACCGTGTGAAAACGCCACCGGCTGGATCTGAGCGTCACTCTATAGCTTACTTTTTTAACCCGAAGCTGGAATGTGAATTTGCGCCGATTTCTCTACCAAAAGAATTAGCAGGGCAGGCGGTTGGTGGGCAAAATATTGATCCAGACGACCCTGTATTTTCAATTGTCGGGCAGAATATTCTTAAAACCCGCCTTCGCGCCCATCCAGATGTAGCCACAAAATTTTACGGTAGGTGAGGGGGTAATGCCGCAATCTATCTCAACAATTCCTATATCATTATTGGCCCTTACCTTGGTGCCAGCCGTGATCGTTTTGTTTATTCAGCATAAATGGTCAAGTAATGCGAAGGAAAGTGGCTACGCGATTACGCGTATGTTAGGGCAACTTCTCATTGTCGGGTATTTTCTGGGCATGCTGTTTAACACGGATCAGGTGTGGATGGTATTGGCGGTGCTTACGGTTATGGTCTTAGTGGCAAGTTGGATTGGCCTACGTACTGTCAAAGCAAGGCGTAAAAACTTATATATATTGGCGGTGGTATCGGTGTTAATCGGCGGAGGAACGACGTTACTCTTGGTAACACAAATTGTCCTGCACCTCACCCCTTGGTATCGTCCGCAGTATTTAATCCCTCTAGCAGGTATGATATTTGCAGGAAATATGAATTGCATTAGTCTGGCTGCAGAGCGGTATTTTGATGAAATGGGGAATGGGAAAACATCGGTCACGGCGCGGGAAACTGCATTTCGTACCGCCCTCATCCCTGTTACGAATTCACTCTTTGCTGTTGGTTTGGTCTCTTTGCCGGGAATGATGACGGGGCAAATATTATCGGGCGTTGATCCTCTTATTGCTGTACGTTACCAAATTATGGTGATGGCAATGATATTTGGTGCTGACGGTATTTCGAGTGCCAGTTTTTTATATATGGTAAGCCGCCGTGCAAATCCATAAATGCAGGAAGGCAATATGACGAATTTATATCTTGATTGTTTTCAAATGCAATCACCTGCGCCAGAACTTGTGCCTGGACGTTCAAAACGTGATTGGATGGAAGATACCCCAGATCGGTTTGCCTATCGGTGTTTACCTCTGACGATGGCGAATTCAACGGGGTGGGAATTGTTATGCCCATTTGAAGTTCATATTGAGTGGAACGGCGGCATGGCGATTGAAGATATTCATGTAAGTTCGCCGGACCCGCAGGCTCATGTGGCCGGATTTGCCTTGTCGCACTTCTCTTCAGGTATTGTTACCTTTCATACGGGTCATTTGTTCCGTACACCGGCCGGCTGGGCCGTGTGGTGCATGGGGCCGCCTAATGAGCCCAAAGACGGTATATATGCACTGTCAGGCTTGGTAGAGACCGACTGGTTGCCCTTTCCATTCACCATGAACTGGAAAATGACACGCCCCGGAAAGGTAATTTTTAAAAAAGGTGAAAGTTTTTGTTTCTTTACGCTTAGTGAGCATCACAAACTCGAAGATATTACGCCGCGTATTCGTGACATCAATAGTGACCCAGATTTGAAAAAAGATTACGAATTGTGGACGAGTTCGCGCACTAATTTTCTAAAAAAACTAGCGACAAAAGATCCAGATACAATCGAAGAGGGTTGGCAGCGCCACTATATGCAAGGGAAATCTCCCGACGGCGAGGAAACTAGCGAAGACCATAAGACAAAGCGAAGGTTAAAATTCCCTGTGAAGGAGGAGTAGTTGGTGGACCATAATACACATGTATATGATAAGGCAAAATGGCATTACGATGCTGACGATTTTCCTGCTAATTTGCCAGTAGAACATGGTTTTACTCATACAGCTTTTTTTGTTAATTGGTTAGCGGAAGGCGAGCTATTAAGTGATTTTGCTCTAGAAATTTTAGAAAAAAGCATCATTGTACAAAGTAGGGAAAAAACACCTATTCATTTGTATGAGTTATTTGATGGTTGCTTAATCGGTGATCTTCTAACTGAGAAGGGTAATAGGTTTTCTTATCAGTATTACAAGAAAAAATATATTTCTGATTATATAGATATCTTTGAGATGGTTGATAATATTTACGATGTCGAACCAATATGGGAAAATTATGACAAGGTAAAACCTGTTATAGACAAGCGGTATCATAAATGGCTGCAATCTTCGCAAAAAAGGAAATGGAAGTTTTGGAAATAAAATGAAATTTTCTGCTGAACCAATAAAAGTTCTCTTTGTATGTTCTCAAAACCAGTGGCGTAGCCCCACAGGGGAAACTATTTTTAGGAAGGATATGGGTTTATCTGTCCGTTCGGCAGGTACAAGCCGAAAGGCCAAAAGGACACTCTCTGTTACTGATATTCGCTGGGCTGATATTATTTTGGTGATGGAAGAAAAACATAAGTCACGTATCAAAGCGCATTTTAGAAATGAAATGCGGCACAAGCTTTTACATGTTCTTGATATTCCCGATGAATATCGGTTTATGGACCCAGAGTTAGTTGATATTATTCGGCAAAAATCCGAACCTCTTATTTGGAACGTATAAGGCCTTTTGACGGTATATTGGCTAAGCTGCTTTATGTTCTGCTTTTACGGCTTTTTGCAATGCTTTGAATTCTGAGACAATGTAATTTGCGATGTCTTGCACATCAGGTACGGCGTCTTTGCAGGCAATTAACCCAAAATCAAGACGGTCAACATAGCTGTGCAAGGTGATATTAAGTGCACACCCATGGGTCGCTATGGATACTGGGAAGTTGGCAATGACTTTACTGCCGGCAAAATAAACATGTCGGCGAGGGCCGGGAACGTTTGAAATTGCCACATTCATTGGTGAGGGAAGATAATTGATCAGCTTCGATTTACCCATAGATTGAGCCATGGCGGTTACCATTAAGGGGGCACCAAAAAAGGAATAATCTTTTGGGATCACATCTCGGATAGCGGCGAGTTGTTTCTTTGCTCGATTAGAATTTTTATTCACAGCCATCAGGCGTTCCAATGGGGCATCTATATGGGAGCCAATGGCACAATTGATCGCAAATACCTGATTTGAATTGGATTTATCGCCAACTTCGCGCAAAGATACTGGTACGGTGGCAACAAGACTTCGCTTCGGGAGTTCATTATGGTTTTCAAGATACTGTCGCAAAGCTCCCCCGCAAATAGATAAAACAACATCATTTAGCGTGGTTTTGGTTTGCTTGGCGACTGTGATTACGTCTTTGATTTGCAATGATTGGGCTCCAAAAGCACGTTGTTTTTGAATGCGAACATTAAAGCGTGTTTTGGGGGCAGGGCGGTTGTCCTTTAATAGGTATTGGCTGTTCTCGGAGGCATTTTTGATGACATTCCCAAAGGCTTTAATGTATTTCGGGGCGGCCATCAATGTGTCTGCTTGATATTGGGCAAATTTACCATAGGCGCTACCAAGGAGTTCAAAAAAGCCAGGGTTTTCTGTGTTGAGAAAAATTTTACCTTTTGGCAATGGTGGGCGAGGCACAGGTTCACGGTCCGATAAAATATCCATGACATTAATACCGCCACCACCATCAATGCTCGCATGGTGCGCTTTGGTATAGAGTGCAAAGCTACCTTTTGGTAGATTAAACTCTGGGTCTTCGAGCCCTTCTATAACATAAACTTGCCAGAGAGGGCGGTCACGGTCAAGCGGCATGGTATGTAAACCCTGTACGACGAGACGTAATTGGTCGAGGGTGCCTGGCTTGGGTAGGTGGGCATGTTTGACATGGTATTCCATATCG